>CAIOIX010000286.1 GCA_903858445.1 uncultured beta proteobacterium | reverse complement strand
TTGTTAGCCGAAAGCGGCCACCCATTCAATATTGAATAACTAGATAAAACAGTTGCGATCTCTTGCAAAAGGCCTGTTTGAGACAATCAGATCTCTTCAAGCCCGTTGGTCGCGAGTTCGAATCTCGCCCGACCCACCAGTTATACAAAGGGATCACAGAAATGTGGTCCCTTTTCTTTTGGGGTTGGTTTAATGTAGCTACTGTTGGTGACAATTGGCGATCTTATGGACCGCGATGAGTGGGGATGGGGGACGCTGGATGACCGATTGGTTGACCGTGAGCGACTATTGGAAGATTTGGGTGGCTAAGTAGTTGCATTGTGAATATGGTCTAGCAATTGCACTAAAAGTATTTCACTATCAATCTGCTCGCCCTCCAACTTCAAAGTTTCAACGCAACCCCTCTCCATTGCAACAGTCAATGCCTGAGCATTGCGAATCAATGAATTGAAGGTTTTGGAATCTTTCGGCTTAATTGATTCGTCCGAATGGAAGTAATCTAAATCAATATCCAAGACATATTGCGATTGTTTAAATGCCCCTAATCCAGATGTCTCTGACATTTGACTCACTACTGCAAGTTGATAATTTAAGAAATCTGACTCAATAGCATCTGCATAAAGGCGAATTAGACACTCATCATCATGTGGCATCTTGTTGCAACCAAGATAACAATCTGAAGCAATGGTAAACATTCCATTCCGTGGCTTTTCATAAGTGTACGGGCCTTTAAACTTGGGAATTTCTTTTAATGGAATGCCTTCATCTAACATTCTTCTAAATTGAATACTAATCAAATTTTGATGCATTCGCTCCTCAATGGATGGCGTTTGATCAGAATAATTTATCGAAAAAGAATGAGTAAAAATACCGCCTAAAATTGCTGTATGAATTTGTTCGTCATATCTTAATTTATTGATTGCCCTGATTACACTCCCATCATCTCGATAATTAAAATCAGAAAGTAGAGAATCGAGCATCTGTTCATATTTAACATCGTCTGACTTGCTCTGAATACATCTATGTGCATTAAATGCAGGCATGCAATCAGTATGGTGATCCAAACTAATAAGTATTAGATGGCCATCAACCTCCCTTTTTATATGACTCCATGGCAATAAAGCATGATGATGGGACTCAACAATGAAAACCTTCTTTCCATTTACATCCTTTAGTTGATACATACTCTCATCACCCAATCTAATCATGAGTTAACAGAAGAAATACAAATATCAACTATCTCCACTTTCTCTCGTAAAGTTTTTTAACTTTAGTCATGATGAAGCTATTAAGTCCGAAGCCATTATTGGCCAATATTTTCATTTGGTTTACATTTGCAAAACCCGCACTCATGCTTGAATACGAATAAAACCACCCATCATTAAACAAGATGATGATTGATTCATCATCAATCTGATATGCATAAATATTCGATTTGCCACTTAAGTTTTTGTATCTTTCCATTGCGTTCCGCCAAAATTTGAGGTGATTATTTTCAAAAATTAAATGAGGGGGTTAACCCCCTCACCCACCTTAACGTTTATTGTTTGGTGTTGTTGCGACTGGCTTCCATGTATGCCCCGGCTTAGTAGTCGGAGGCAATGGGCGATGATCAGGCACAGCTACATAGTTACCAACAGGCTTCCCTGTTGGCGTAACTTGCTGAAAGATACCGCCTTGGTTACCAGTGTTTTGACCAGGCTTAATTCCCATGGCAAAACCCTTTCTAACAAAATTGTTAGCCTAGGTTGACGGGCAAGAAGAAGATACTGTTAAACTAAATATGCTTATCTAGCAAAACCGTTGGCACCTCACCAGGTAGTCGACACCAAAGTGGTCGGAGCTCGAATTCCGGCCACTTTTTCTTTTTGCAGGCTCCCAACTGCTCTAGAGTAAAACACTACATCTAGTACTTAGATTGATAACCCACACTAAGTATAGGGGACAAATTCCTGTTTGGTAAGGCTTTTCTACCAAAATTTACTAGTATTTTTACTCAGAATTTGAGCTATTTTGTGGGTCATTTTGGTGCCAAAACTTTAGGCCCATATCGAACGATGGTTCCACGGTAAGCGATTGCTTACACGTAACATTTGCAAGTGTCGCGTAACGAGACACTCATACGGGAATCTTCAAGGCTTACGCCTTTTTGCGCACACCGGGCAGCCCGATCCAGACAGCAGATAGTTTGGTTTCGTACTCCATTCGTGGGAGCAGGTTTTACATCGCATTTCTATAGGAGTCTTGGAAGTTTCATATTTCCCAATAACTTCTAGCATTGGATTAACTTTGTTTAAGTCTTCAATAAACTGTTCGGTTGTTTTCTTGGCTTTGCCATAACAGCTCATACAGGCATGTCCAGCCAATAAATCCGCAGCGATGGCTTGCCAATGCTTTCCACACTTTAAGCATTCAACTTCAATCTTTTGCTTGCCACCAAGATAAGCCCCAATTTGTTTTACCTTGGTATTTTTAGCAGTTAACTCTTTAGAAAACTCTTCGGGGCTCTTTGAATTTGCAGCCACTATACGACCTCTAGCGCATTTAGGGCAACCTTGGGCACCTTTATTAATGATTGATCCTGCAATTGGCTTCCATTCATTCCCGCAAATGCTGCAATGAACCTCGATAGGCGAATCACCGTTGATATAGCCTGCCCGAACTTCTAGGGTGGGATTGAATTTTTTAACCTTATCTAGATATTGTTCAGTGGTAAGTTTTCTAGCATTCGGAAGCTTTTCTTTTGGCGGCTTTTGTTCGACAACCTTCTTTGGAATTGGGACAAAAACACCATCTACCCGTTTAATTCTTCCATGCTCTGCTTGTAATGCCCGATAGCAGTCTGGGCACCCGCTATCTTTGCTTACTTTATTCTTAATAGCCGCTTGATAAGAATGTCCAACAGGGCATCTCCACCACATCTTAAATGCAGAAGCCTTTGTAAATAGCTCAGGAGTCAAAGGAAGATTTTTCTCTACATCCCACTGCTTGACTACCTCTGGGTACTGCGCTGCTAGCGATAACTCGTAAGGCGGGGCTGGAAGATTGGAGACAATTTCGTTATATAAATTTGCTGAGAGCTGAATTCTATTTTTTGCATATTGCTTTACTTCCGGCAAAGAAGTCAATAAAGCCAACTCATCAAACATGGCATTGGCAATATCTTGATAGTTCATCCTAGCTTCTTCTTGATAAACCACATCAATACCACCTGAGGGTTGATTCTTGGCAGAACGAATACGAATTAACTGAACTCCAGCAGCATGCAAAGCATCAGACTTTAGCCGATCCTTTGCGCCCTTCTCTTTGTGCCA
>CAIOIX010000285.1 GCA_903858445.1 uncultured beta proteobacterium | reverse complement strand
TCTCTATTGATAGAGGACTTGATTGTATTGATAGTGACAGCTTGATCAGCCATAGAGTTCTGATTAAGGTCTGGGTATAGATCTCTTACGACACAAAATAAAATCATTAAGGTTGTTAAGCGTTGCTGACCATCCACTACATCCCGGTAAGAAGTCTTCTCGGCCTCACTGGGAGCCGCAGTAATAATCGAGCCTAGAAAGTAATTCTCTTTTTCACCCTTGAAAGCCTCGTATATGTCATCCCATAATTTCTCAACTTGGTCATTCCCCCACTTGTAAGGGCGCTGATATCTAGGAATCTTATACAAGGAGTCGGCATTGCTAAAAAGTTCTCTAATTGTTAATGCCGATGGCTTAAAAGCATCTTTCATATTGTTTCCGATAATAAAAATTATTACGATAAGGGTGAGCTAAGTCCAAAACTAAAAGTCCATATGAAATATTAAGGCTTTTAATGAGGCATCACCCTATGTTATTTCACACTTAGCTCACATTATGAGCTTGACTAGATGTATCTTTATCTATCGCCTACATTAATAAACTAAGTTCGCAAATGCTCAAAATCCTTCCACGTGAACCTGTACCCCAGTGGTTAATTTCCTGCGCGCCCGGCGATCCAATACCATTTTCTGAGCTAGTAAAGAATTCAATCTACTACCCAGCCTGTGGTTTTGATGGTGACGTTGCCAATCTCTGTATGGGCTATAGCCATAGCTTCATATACGTTGATAATTTCTGTCTTTCGACAAAACCAGCCAAACAATCCGTCTATGAAAATTTAAATCATCCACATCATTTTCGTGGATTTAAAAAAATTTACCAGCAAGAATACTCATATGATGAAATGCTTGGTACACACCCCATCAAGGAAGAAGAAGCAATGCAGGGTATTGACGGCCATCCTGACACCGGACTTGCCTCTCACGAATTTTTTTCCATCCTGACAATTTTTGAGTCCAGCACTGGGGTTGATCGAGAATTTACGCAACCGGAACGAGCTACCATTCATCATATCTACGAGCGGATGGCTTTTTTATACATATGCGATGACGGTTGCAGGGCTTACGAAAAACTTTTTCAGTCACACTTAGAAAAACCTAAGGCCATAGCCATGATTCAGCCGGGTAATGCCTTTGGAGGGAACTGGACAAACTACTATGATGAACAGCAAATATTTTCAAGGATTGTTCATAAAAATCCTGGCGGCAAACCCGACATCATCATTTTTGGCGGGCAAGATAGTGGGGGTGGGTGGTATAGAAAAGTATTTTGGCAAGACTATTGCGAACAAATCTATTACCGTCGTATACATGGTAAAGCAGTAGCGTTTTGGGGCAAAAGGAAAAGTTAATCGCTATTCTCAATATTGTTTTTCTAAATTTAACTATTGATATTTTGGGGGTTGCAGTAAATATAGGTAGGTAGAACCAAAAATTACAATAACCAAAAAAATTACAAACCTTACCCATCCCTTGCTAACATTGCCCACAATGGCCGACCCCAAAGCCACCAAAACAAATATACTAAAACCTGTACCAACACTAAGCGCTAATGTAGCCTTCACTACCAAACCGAGAGCGTAATATCCGGCCGACGGAACATCCACAGGCGGGTCAATATAAATATCTATAGCTCCAGCAATAGCTACCAAAGTAAATGCAATCGATGAAGCAACTAAACCTCTTTTTAAATGTCGATTCATCTAGTCATCAACCAATGCTCATTTGGGGCCAGTCTTTTAAAGTCAATAAACTCATATCCATAGCAGCCCTCAATTTCTAGTCCTAATTGATTAAGCATTTTGTCTGTGATCATGACCTTCTTTTCGGAGTCAACCTCAATTAAAAAATCATCTGCAAATAAAAAAGTGGGGATGCTAGACGTATTATCTTTTCCGTACTTCACCTCTACTGCTGGAGCTTGAACATGTTTATTAGTAACAATAGCAAACAACAAGTTAAAAGTACTCCTATCTTCATGGAC
>CAIOIX010000284.1 GCA_903858445.1 uncultured beta proteobacterium | reverse complement strand
TTCTGTGTAGTTGGTGTGTAGTTGATATCACCAGTAAACCCCAATAGATATATGGCTCTTGCTTGGAGCAATGAACTACTTGTACTTTGCCGCGAGGGGTTTTGAGGAGGGGTGACACATGTCATTTGATCTTCATCATTTCCATGCTAAATTCCATCATCAATCCTTAAGGACATTCAATGAGTCTTGGCAAATTTAGGCGGTCAATTGCTGGTATAGCTCTGACAATCTTTCTGACATCGATAACCAGCTCTATTGCACAGACAGAGCCGCAAAAGACTGCTGCATCAGTTGAGAAGAAACCTAACGTTGTTTTTATTCTTGCGGATAACGTCGGCTATGGTGATTTAGGTTCTTATGGCGGTGGTGAGTTGCGCGGCGCACCGACGCCACGTGCTGATGAATTAGCCAAAAGCGGTTTGCGACTCACTCAATATTTGGTTGAACCTGCCTGCACCCCATCTCGCGCTGCTTTGATGACAGGGCAATACTCCATTCGTAACGGTTTATCGCTTGTTGCAGAGCCGGGCACTCCCAATACACTCTCTAGCAAAGCCTTTACCATGGGCCAGTTATTTAAAAGTGCAGGCTATTCGACTGCTATTTTTGGTAAGTGGCATTTAGGAAGTGCGCCACAAAGCTTGCCTGGCGCACATGGTTTTGATCAGTATTACGGTATTCCTCCAGATACCTCTTGGGATTCTGCCGCTTACGTACAAATGGGAATCCAAACTCATTCATTTGGCAATGTCCCAGATAAAGTTCTATATGAAAAAGGCCCTTGGATTAATCAACAGAAGGGCAATGGATCATTAGAACGTGTTAAGCCCTACACCATGGCAGTACGGGCTGAAATTGATAATGAGCTTACTGATAAGTCGATTGCATTTATGAGGGAACAAAATGCAGCCGGCAAACCGTTCTTTCTATACCTGCCATTTTCAATGGGGCACTCACCAAATCTTCCATCAAAACAATTTGCAGGTAAGTCTCGAATTGGTCAGTATGGCGACAAAATGATGGAGGGCGATTATCACGTTGGACAGGTGATGGATGCCCTCAAAGAAATGAATATTGAAGACAATACTATTTTAGTTTTTGCTTCGGACAATGGCGGTACTGGCCAATACTTTATGAATTGGGATCGCTTGGGTCTTGGGGCTCCTGATATGGGTTCAAACGGACCGTTTCGAGGAGATCTTGGCGAGCCAACTGAAGGTGCAGTCCGAACATTTTGCATTATTCGGTGGCCTGGGCATGTGGCTCCAGGCAGTACATCTTATGCGATGTTCTCAATCATGGACTTTATGCCAACCTTTGCATCCATTCTGGGCGTGAAGCTACCAACTGATCGAGCAATTGATGGCGTAAACCAGATTGATGTAATCAAAGGAAAAAGTGCAACGGGTAGTCGTGAATCTTTATTAACTTTTATAGGACCAGATTTAGTGGCAGGTCGTTGGAAGCAGTGGAGGTACTACTTCAAGGATATGGCTCGAACTGGCACTGGGCAGCAAATGGTTGGTGGAATCTATGCAAATGCTGCGCCTATGTACTATCCAAAGTTTTATAATATTGAGATGGATCCCCATGAGGATCTACAGATGACAAATTATGGGTGGACAGCAGAACCAATATTCAAAGTTATTCAGGAGTACTTGGCATCAGTAAAGAAATATCCCAATCCACCACCATCTAATGTCACTAATTTTGCTCAGCCTCTAGAGAGTCGTTAAAGCGTGTCATTCAGTACTCAAGGAGGTCTAGGAAAAATTTCTAGACTCCTTTTTGTTTCCTTTGGGCTACTTTGCCAAGTCGCATTAGCGGATGAAAGTGGCGTTCCCTTCTGGATGTCGGGTCAGTACGCGAGCATGGCAGCAGTTCCGATGGCAACAGGATGGTCCTTAGTAGCAATGCCTTATGTGTATAGCGGTAACGCAGATAAATCAAAAACATTTCAGCATGGCACAAGCATTAATGCTGGTTTAAGTGCCAGAGAATCCTTAGTATTAATGCAATTGGGATATGTAGCTGAAGAAAAGATTCTTGGTGGGCAACCTTATGTAGGTTTGGGTTGGGGTCCAGGCTCCAACACCACTGCAGCATCTGTAAGTGTTACCAATCCTAATACGCAATTTAATCGTTCCAATACCAGCAATGGAGCTACGGATATCTATCCACTAGCTAGCTTGACGTGGAATCAAGGAAATAACAATTTTAAAACCTATTTAACTGGTGATATTCCGGTGGGCACCTATAGCGCAACTAGTTTATCCAGTATCGGTATTGGTCATGCAGCAATAGATGCTGGAGGTGGCTATACCTATCTTAATAACACTACTGGCTTAGAATTTTCAGGGGTGCTTGGGGCTACTTATAACTGG
>CAIOIX010000283.1 GCA_903858445.1 uncultured beta proteobacterium | reverse complement strand
TTATTTAGATCGTCACCTCGAGATAGACTCAAACCCTGGAAAAGCAGTATGATTGGCTGAGGTAAGCCATACTCCCCAAACTTAGCGATGGATACCCACCTTAAATCGTCGCTTATAAAAGCATGTGCTTTACTTATTTGAATATTCCAAATTTGCATCCATAAGCGCCTGTGGGTAAAAATATGCTTAATATTTTCTCCACGTTTAATCTGCTGGCAATGCTTAACTAAGGGGCTGGCTGGCTCATGAGGTAGGATCAGTTTTAATAAATCCTTCAGATTCGGGATGGCGTCATCATTAGCTGCTGATTTAGCCACCCACGCTGACTCTGGCAAGGACCATAAGCCACCCCAGATTGCCTTGCTCGGACGCTTTTGCAATAAAACCTGATTTCCATAACGTAGTAACAACATGTCGCAATCAAACTCGGGCGACTTTGTTTTGATGGTTTTTTGGGGAAATAGAAGCACCTGATCACTCAAATTAGCTTGGCAGTCTTTTGCAAAAGGACATTTTTTCTCAGTGGCCAAACATACCGGCTTACGAGAAGTGCACCATGTCGCCCCAAAGTCCATCAGGGCCTGGGTATAGGTTGGCATATCTTCTGACTTAGCAGGGAGCAAGGAACTTGCTAAAAGCCATAACTGATCATTCACAACCTTATCTTGCAACGCACCGTCGATACAAAATAAACGCGCCAGAATGCGCTTAACATTGGCATCCAGAATTGGTGCGCGTTCATAAAAGGCAAAGGCAGCAATTGCCCCTGCAGTAGAGCGGCCAATGCCTTTGAGCTGCTCAAGCAAGACGGGATCCCCTGGAAACTTTCCGGAAAATTGCGCCATCACCTGTTTTGCGCATGCATGTAAATTTCGTGCTCTCGAGTAATAACCTAGCCCAGCCCATTCAGCTAAAACTTCATCGATATCGGCTGTAGCCAATTTCTTTACGGTTGGGAAGCGCTTCATGAAGCGCGGGTAACGCTCCAAAACCGTAGCTACTTGAGTTTGCTGCAACATAATTTCTGAAACCCAAACTGCATAAGGATCTCGATTATTCTGCCACGGCAAACCTTGGCGACCATCAACTCCATGCCAAGTAATGAGTTTTTTGGAAAAGGATTTAGTCAAAGTCATATCAGCGCTTTTGACACTGCACACAGAAATAAGTGGAGCGCTGTCCTTGAACAATTTGCTTAATGGATGCATTGCAAACCTTACAAGGCTGATCTTTGCGATCGTAGACCTTAGTCTGCACCATAAAGTGCCCGGGGTCACCGTCGCTATTGACAAAGTCTTTGAGGGTGCTGCCACCCGCATCAATAGCCTTCTTCAAAATCAATCTCACGGCAGCTGCCAAGCGAGAACACTGCGGACGCGTTAATTTGCCAGCTGCTTTTGCCGGATGAATGCCAGCCTCAAATAAACTCTCTGAGCAATAAATGTTGCCAACACCTACTACCGCCTGTCCAGCCAATAAGAATTGCTTAACGGCAATACTGCGACCTCGCGAGCATTGATACAAAATTTCAGTGCCAAGCTCTCCTGCAAATTCCGGAGAAAAGGGTTCAACCCCTAACTTCAGTAGCAAAGAATTGCTCTCAATGGGGCCTTTTGATTTTGGATGCCAAAGCACTGCGCCAAATTTTCGAGGGTCGTGTAAACGTAGACTGACCTTGCCAAATTCAAATGTCACGCGATCATGTGTTTTTAGGGGATCACCACTCGGTAGAACCCGCAAAGTGCCAGTCATACCCAAGTGTAAGAGCAAATAACCCGTCTCCATCTCAAGAAGCAAGTATTTGCCACGCCGCTTGATGGAAATGACGTGCTGTCCTGGCAGTGTTTTTGTCAAACCACTGGGGACTGGCCAACGCAGACGGCCGTCAATCACCTGAACGGCGCTAACTTTGCGCCCCTCAAGGTGTGGCTGGATCCCGAGTCTGGTGACCTCTACTTCTGGAAGTTCTGGCATAAATGGATTGTAGATTCGCGGATTAGAATGTGCTTATGACCAAATTTATACTTAAACTCAATTTTCAGGGTTTATTGATCGCTACGATACTTGGAGCTGGGGTATGGGCACCCTCCCTCTCATTTGCGCAACCTACTCGCCCAGAGGCTGGCGAGGGTGTATTTGAAGTGCTTGCCTCAGAGATTGCCTTGCAAAGGGGAGAGGCTGGGTTGGCATACAACACTTATATGGAAATGGCACGCCAGTATAAAGATCCGCGTTTGGCTCAGCGCGCAATGGAGATTGCCATTGCCGCTGGATCGCCTGATTTAGCCCTACAAGCCGCCCAACTTTGGGATAGTCTCGCCCCACCCTCAGAAACCAAACCAAAAGAAGTGCTGGTGACACTGCTGGCATTAAGCCAACGTTGGCCAGATATCGTCAACCCAACAATTGATTTACTTAATCAACAAACCCCAACACAAAGAGAAAATACCTTACTGCAGTTGCAATCTTTACTTGGGAAGGCTAATGATGAAACTCAGGCGCTACTGGCCTTTTATAAAATTGTCTCCTCCGTAAAGCCAGAACCAAAAGATCCTAGTATTTTGTATACCTATGCCATGTCAGCAGAGAAATCTGGACATATGGATGTGATGGAAAAAACACTACGTCAAATCCTGCATAAGAATCCAAATGATGTAAATACCCTAAATGCCTTAGGTTACTCACTTGCAGATCGAAATCTCAAGTTAACTGAAGCATTTACGCTGATAAATAAGGCTCACCAACTCTCGCCCCGTGATGCTTTTATCTTAGATAGTCTTGGCTGGGTTAACTTTCGTTTAGGCAAAAATACACTTGCTCTAGAGCAGTTACAGAAAGCATTCGCCCAAAAACCGGAAGCGGATATTGCAGCACATCTTGGTGAAGTTCTGTGGATGATGAACCGCACTGCCGAGGCAGAAGACGTATGGCGCCAAGGGCAAAAGCTCGATGCTAATAATGCCACTCTGAAAGAGACTTTAAAGCGACTCAAACCAAACTGGTCACTTGCAGAACAAGCTCCTAAAGGCTTATGGGATGGGCGTTTCGCCGTGAAAATTACTGGCATTACCGATAGTCAAAACCAAGGTGGGTCCGGTGGGTTTACCTTAACGCAAGATGCCCTCAAAGATATTTTAGAAATTCGCAATCCGGTTGGTGGCTCTATTGCAAAAATTACGATTACACCTGGTGAGGCATCGCTTGAACGTAACGGCGAAATGATTACCGCGATTGATGCCGACACCTTAATTCAGAATGCATTGGGATTACCTCTTCCTGCGCGTGGCTTATCGAATTGGTTACGTGGCGAAGTGCGTCCTGGCGGCATTGCAAGCGTTGATAGAAGTGCAACAGGACAGGTAACGAAAATTACTCAAGATGGTTGGACTCTAAGCTACAGCTGGGGCAATTCGAATCGCCTAGAAAAACTAGTGATGACTCGCAGCTCCAATATTGGTTCAATTGATATTCGCCTGGTATTCGATAACCCGAATGATTGAACTTAAGCAGTACGTTTTAGAGCTCAGTTGCCCAGCGAAGCTGAATCTTTTTTTGCACATTATTGGACGTCGATCTGATGGCTATCACCTACTCCAATCCGTTTTCCAATTAATTGATTGGTGTGACACAGTCACCCTCAAAACCATTCCTGAAAATGAAGTGCGTCGGAGTAATCCGATCCCAGGAGTGCCAGCAGAACAAGATTTAGTAGTTCGTGCCGCTAGACTGCTCAAGGAATTTGGCAATGTCTCTACAGGGGTTGAAATTTCTCTCAAGAAAGAAATTCCGATGGGTGCCGGTCTCGGGGGTGGCTCATCAGATGCCGCCTCAACACTCATTGGCTTAAATCAACTTTGGAATCTCCATTTATCAAAGGCAAACCTAAGCACACTAGGTTTAAGTCTAGGTGCCGATATTCCTTTCTTCATCCATGGCCACAATGCCTTTGTAGAGGGGATTGGGGAGCAAATTAAAGAAGTTTCTCTGGAAACTCGGGACTTTTTGGTCATTTTCCCCAATCAAGGAATTGCTACCTCAAGTATTTTTCAAGACCCTCAATTGACCCGAGATCATGCTCCGATTACAATAGATGGCTTTCTTGCATCGTCATTGTCAAATCAGTCAAATGATTGCCAAGCAGTAGCGATGCGGATATGTCCTGAAGTGAAGCAAGCATTAGATTGGATCAGCAAGGTATTGCCGGAATCGGCGCCTCGCATGTCCGGCTCTGGAAGTAGCGTATTTACAGCCCTGGTGGCTGATACAGATATCGCCGGACTAGATAATCTTTTGCAAAATCTTCCAAAAGGATGGGTAGGTCGAATTGTTCGGGG
>CAIOIX010000282.1 GCA_903858445.1 uncultured beta proteobacterium | reverse complement strand
GCATCACTTGAGCCTTCTTATGTGTTGCGCGCTTTGGGCCGCAATGATGAGTTGGCCCATAGTTCAATTCGTTTTACTCTCGGTCGCTTTACGACTGAAGAGGAAGTAGATTTCACGATCAAGTTGGTGAAAGAAAAGATCGCTAAGTTACGCGAGCTTTCACCGCTTTGGGAAATGTTTAAAGACGGAATCGATTTAAGCACGATTCAATGGGCTGCACATTAATTGATTTAAAGAAATAACAGAGGAAATACCATGGCATATAGCGACAAAGTAATCGATCATTATGAAAACCCCCGCAATGTTGGCTCTTTCGAGAAGGGCGACAACAGTGTTGGCACTGGTATGGTTGGCGCTCCAGCTTGCGGCGACGTAATGAAGTTGCAAATCCGCGTGAATGATCAGGGCGTGATTGAGGATGCTAAGTTCAAAACCTACGGTTGTGGTTCTGCGATTGCTTCTTCCTCATTGGTTACTGAGTGGGTTAAAGGCAAAACTTTGGATCAAGCTTTAGAGATTAAGAATTCTTTAATTGCAGAAGAGTTGGCATTGCCACCGGTCAAAATTCACTGCTCTATTTTGGCGGAAGATGCTATCAAGGCAGCAGTTGCTGATTACAAAGATAAGCATCCAGCGGCATAACTGATAAAAAGCATAAAACAATGGCAATTACCTTAACCGACAAAGCAGCTGCACACGTAAACCGCAACCTAGAGAAGCGCGGCAAAGGTTGTGGCTTGCGTTTGGGTGTGCGTACGACAGGTTGCTCTGGTCTTGCTTACCAACTTGAGTATGTCGATGAACCTGCCGCTGAAGATCAGGTCTTTGAGTCGAACGGCGTGAAAGTGTTTGTTGATCCAAAGAGTTTGGCGTATTTGGACGGAACCGAATTGGATTTCGTACGTGAGGGTTTGAATGAAGGCTTTAAGTTTCAAAATCCGAACGTAAAAGATGAGTGTGGTTGTGGCGAATCTTTCCGCGTCTGACGATTACTTTCGCTTCTTTGGTCTAAATCAGCAATTCAACATCGACTTGCCTGCCTTGGATCAGGCTTATTTGGCGATTCAAAAAGAGGTTCATCCTGATCGTCATTCACAGGGGAGTGATGCTGAGCGGCGCCTAGCGATGCAAATGGCCACCTTAGCCAATACCGCCCTTCAAACTCTGAAGGATCCTATTCAGCGCGGTCTCTACATCTGCCATCTCCATGGAGTTGATGCCAAACTCGAAACCAATACTGCTATGCCAGCTGCATTCTTAATGAGGCAAATGGAATGGCGTGAAAATCTGGATGAGCAAGCAGAAGATCTACCGGCTTTAGAAAAACTCATGGATGAGGTTGAGCTTTCTAAGCAGGAGACTCTTGCTGAAATCACTCAAGCCATCGATGGCGCTAAAAATTATCAACGCGCTGCAGAACTATTGCGGGGTTTATTGTTCATCGATAAGTTCGCCATTGAGCTCGATGATGCTATCGCGGCTCTGGCCTAAATTACACTCTAGTTCTCATGGCCTTATTGCAAATCTCTGAACCCGGTAAGTCGCTAGCGCCCCATCAGCGCCGGATTGCTGTTGGTATTGATCTGGGCACTACTAATTCCCTGGTGGCCATCGTGCGTGACGCCTTGCCCACGGTCCTACCCGATGCACAAGGTAGAGAATTACTCCCGTCCGTAGTGCGCTATTTGCCCAATGGTAGAACTCAAGCTGGCTTTGAAGCGCTT
>CAIOIX010000281.1 GCA_903858445.1 uncultured beta proteobacterium | reverse complement strand
CACAATATGACCGGCAATGCTAGTTCAGCTACAGCGGTAGTCATTGGGTATATCGCCGCTGGCACTTCGCATATTAGGGTAGGTTCTGGCGGAGTGATGTTGCCCAACCATGCTCCTTTGGTCATTGCCGAGCAATTTGGAACTTTGGCCTCTTTATTCCCCGGCAGGATTGATCTAGGCCTTGGACGTGCTCCTGGCACTGATCAAATGACTGCAAGAGCTTTACGCCGAGATCTTTTAGGTAGCGATGATCGCTTTCCGCAGGATGTGCGTGAGCTGCAGCATTACTTTGGCCCCATTCAAGAAGGGCAGGCGGTTAAGGCAATTCCAGGGGCTGACACTGAAGTGCCTATTTGGATTTTGGGCTCAAGCTTGTATGGTGCTCAGCTGGCAGCACACTTTGGTTTGCCGTATGCCTTTGCTTCTCATTTCGCACCCGAGCAATTAATTGAAGCGATGCAAACCTATCGGAATCTCTTTAAGCCCTCCGATAAGCTTGCCAGCCCTTATGCTGCTTTTGTGATGAATGTGGTTGCGGCTGATACAGATGAAGAGGCTCAGTATTTATTTACCACCTTAGAGCAACATTTTGCGCGAATGCGTCGCAATACACGCGGGCAGTTGCCGCCTCCCACAAGCAATATGGAGGACTTCTGGGAGCCACATGAAAGAGCCTCGGTCATCCGTTCACTAGCGTGTTCGGCTGTGGGTTCTTTGGAGACTGTCAAAAAAGAGATGCAGCATTGGATGGATCTCACAGGCGCCAATGAAGTGGTTATTACTGGTCAAATATTTGATCATGCTGCAAGACTGAAATCATTTGAGATTGCTGCGCAAGCTGCACAATCCTTAAATTTAAAGATTTCGGCCTAGAAGCTAAACGTGTTGTAGTTGGCGGTAATCAAGATACCTTCTTTGACTGCCTGACTAGCCAGCTTTAAGACCTCTTTGTCCTTGCTAATTAAGATAGATGGCCGCAAGGTAAAGGCAATATTTAGAAAGACTTGGTCATCAAGGTCTTTACATTTCCAAGGAGCCACCTCTAGGTTTGGCTCATCAATCCATTGGCTTAAGGCTTGCCACTGTTGAACGATCTCAACTTGCTTCTTACTATCTACCGAAAAGAGCGGGCGCGAGATAACGTCAGCCAGCTCTTCCAAGGTGGTTTTACTTGAGTAGGCTTTTATCTCTTGATTAAGTAATGCATTTTTGAGTTCACTCGCCCTGGCATCTTCAAAGATAAAAATATCGAGCAAGATATTGGTATCTAAGATGACAGGTTTCATTGCTTTAATTGACTACTTAGGTATTGTTGCGCCAGATCTCGGGGGTGATAGTGACTTGACCCTTATCTGAGGAGACATAGGCTTCACCATCTTGAATATTGATGTGAATGACCATGCTCCGCTCAACCAATTTATTGAGTTCAGCAGCCTGTTCTGCCGGAATGGAAATCACTTGGAGATTGCGAGCACGGGTGAGTTTATTGGCAATGCCATCCCACCAGATTTTGCTGGTATGACCACCATAACAATACACAATGACTTGATCAGATCGCCCACATGCTTTGAGAATGCGGCGCTCATCTGGTTGACCAATCTCAATCCATAACTTGATAGCATCCGTCAGATCCTTGATCCAGAGATCGGGCTCGTCGGTATCGCTCAGGCCTTTAGTGAGAGTGAGCTCTTCTTGTGCCTGAAGGGCAAAAGCAATGAGTCTGACCATCATCCGTTCTTCGGTTTCGGAGGGGTGTTTAGCAATAGTGAGTGAGTGACTGCCGTAGTAGTGGCGGTCTGAATCTGCGACATGAAGGTCGGCTTTGTGGATAGTTGCGCGTAGAGCCATGGCGCATTATCGCCTTTAAAACCAAGCTCCAGTCTTAGAAGTATTGTTTTTTTAAAATACAGCCAAATTTCTGTGTATCGTAGAGTCCCATGATCCGTATCACTGAACTGCGTTTGCCCATAGATCACCCTCCTGAGGCGTTGGAGGGTGCGATCCTTAAACGCCTCAATTTGACCCCTCAAGACTTAAATCAATTTACCGTCTTTAAGCGTAGCTACGATGCTAGAAAAAATGTGGCACTTGCATTTATCTACACCGTTGATCTTTCAGTGAAAGATGAAGAAGGTGTATTGAAGCAATTTTCAAATGATCTTCATGTAAGACCTTCGCCTGATACTAGTTATCACTTTGTTGCTAAGGCGCCAGAGGGTATTGGGTCTGGAATATTGCTACGACCGGTAGTGATTGGTTTTGGCCCATGCGGAATATTTGCAGCGCTTATATTGGCGCAGATGGGATTCAAACCCATTGTGCTTGAGAGGGGTAAGAAAGTTCGCGAGAGAACGCAAGACACTTGGGACTTGTGGCGTAAAAATGTTTTACATCCAGAGTCTAATGTTCAGTTCGGCGAAGGTGGAGCAGGTACATTCTCAGACGGAAAGCTCTGGAGTCAAATTAAAGACCCTAAGTTTTATGGTCGCAAAGTGCTAAACGAGTTTGTGAAATCCGGCGCCCCTGAAGAAATTCTCTACGTTGCCAAGCCTCACATTGGCACCTTCCGCTTGGTTGGCATGGTTGAAAAAATTCGGGAAGAAATCATTTCCTTGGGTGGTGAGATTCGTTTCTCGCAAAAAGTCATCGGTTTTGAGATTCAAAATAATCAAATTCAGAGCGTCAAAATTGAAGGGCATGATGATCTGCCAGCCAATCATGTAGTGCTCGCCTTGGGCCATAGTGCGCGAGATACCTTTCAAGCCTTGCATGACGCTGGGGTATTTATGGAGGCCAAACCTTTTTCAGTGGGCTTCCGTATTGAACATCCTCAATCACTCATCGATAAGGCCCGCCTCGGTCCTCATGCTGGCAATCCAATGATTGGGGCTGCTGACTATAAGTTAGTGCATCACGCCAAAAATGGCCGCTCGGTTTATAGCTTTTGTATGTGTCCAGGCGGCACAGTTGTTGCCGCAACATCGGAGCCTAATCGTGTGGTGACGAATGGCATGAGTCAATATTCTCGTAATGAACGCAATGCTAATGCTGGAATTGTGGTGGGTATTACCCCTGACGATTACCCGGGGGGAGCGATGGCTGGTATTGAGTTTCAACGAGCCATTGAGTCGAAAGCTTTTGTACTTGGTGGATCAACTTATGAAGCGCCTGGCCAATTGCTTGGGGACTTCCTGGCTGGTAAGCCCTCCACTGAATTTGGTAGCGTGCTGCCATCCTATAAGCCAGGCGTTCATTTAACGGATTTAGCTGATAGCTTGCCCGCTTATGCCATAGAGGCTATTAGAGAGGCTATTCCTGCTTTTGAAAAGCAGATTAAGGGCTTTTCCATGAAGGATGCTGTCTTAACAGGGGTTGAAACCAGAACTTCCTCACCATTGCGCATTACCCGGGGCCCAAATTTTCAAAGCCTTAATGTAAAAGGTCTGTATCCAGCTGGCGAAGGAGCGGGGTATGCTGGTGGAATCTTGTCGGCAGGTGTTGATGGGATTAAAGTGGCAGAAGCGGTAGCGCTTGATTACCTATCTAAATAATTCATACCAATCATTATTCGTCCTTATGAGCTCACAGTGGCCAACATATTAAACAATGAAGTAGAGGTTTTATTCCATCCCGAGCTTTTGCAAAAGTTCGACATTAATGGGCCTCGCTATACTTCTTATCCGAGTGCCGACCGATTTCATAATGAATTCGCTGAGGCGGATTATTTGGGTGCGCTGGAACGGGTTGCCAAGGTCGATGAGCCTTTGTCGCTCTATTTTCATTTACCCTTTTGCCCAAATATTTGCTACTACTGCGGTTGTAACAAGATCATCACTAAGGATCATGGTCGTAGCGCCAAGTACATCAAATATGTAGCCAAAGAAATGGCCATGGTATCGGCTGCTATGGGTGCTCAGAAAAAGATTCCCATTACCCAATTGCATTGGGGTGGCGGTACACCTACTTTTTTATCTCATGAAGAGATGACGGAGCTTATGTTCTATACGCGCGAGCATTTTGAGCTGCTTCCTGGTGGGGAGTACTCCATTGAGATTGATCCTCGCCGCGTGACTGAAGCGGATATCGCATTGTTGGCGCAGCTTGGATTTAATCGCATTAGTCTTGGCGTTCAGGATTTCAATTTGGCAGTACAAGAGGCGGTTCACCGCGTACAAACCGTTGAAGAAACGCGTGCGGTTATGGATTGGTCCAGAAAGTATGGATTTAAATCCAGAAGCGTTGATTTGATTTATGGTTTACCCAAACAAACACCTGAGACCTTTAAGGAAACAGTGAATTTGGTGCTGGAGATGAGTCCAGATCGTCTATCTGTTTATAACTATGCCCACTTACCTCATATCTTTAAGCCACAGCGCAGAATTTCCGAGGCCGAATTACCACCAGCTGCAGATAAGTTGAATATTCTTTCCAATACGATTGAGCGCCTTGGGGAAGCTGGCTATGTCTTTATTGGCATGGACCACTTTGCCAAGCCTGATGATGAATTGGCTATTGCTCAAAAGGAAGGCAAGCTGCATCGAAACTTCCAGGGTTACTCAACTCAAGCCGAGTGTGACTTATTGGCTTTTGGTATTTCTTCGATTGGTAAGGTGGATGATTGCTATTCGCAAAATGTCAGAACTCTAGATGAGTATTACGCCGCGATAGACGCAGGCCATTTGCCAACCCTCAGGGGGATGCGCTTAGATCAGGATGATCTATTGCGTCGCGAGCTTATTGGGGAATTAATGTGTCAATTTGCATTGGATACAGAACAGTTTGCAAAAGATCATGATATTGAATTCTCTAGCTATTTCAAATTAGAACTTGAGGAACTGCAGGGCCTAGAAGAGGCCGGCCTGCTTGAATGGCACGGGTCACGCCTAGTAGTACCGATTAAAGGACGTTTATTGGCAAGACGTGTAGCAATGACCTTTGATCGCCATTTACGAGACTCACAAGCTCGTGGCACTTATTCCAAAGTGCTATAAAAAGATCAAATATTATTTGTTTTGATATAGATCAAAAACTCTTTAAAACACTGTTGCTTTTAAGCAAATAGTAGAAATTCAGCGATAGTGTATTTGATACAAATCAAATGCAATACCTTCTCCCAATTTGAAAATGAACTTATCAAATTGAAAATAAAAGAGGGAAATATCATGCGTCTTAAATCACTAGTGGTAGCAATGGCAGCCGTAGCTTCATTAGCACCAATCGCTTCACAAGCTCAGTCGGCATCAGAGAATCCTTGGATGGTACGTGTTCGTGCTACGGATTTAATATGGCAGAATGGTCAGTCTGGTGCCGTAGTGCAAGGTGCCAATGTTAAGGCTGCCAATAAAGTTATTCCAGAATTCGATGTTTCCTATTTCTTTACGAAAAACATAGCTGCAGAATTAGTTTTAACTTATCCACAAACAATTCAAATTAATGCTGGCGCCAGTCAGAGTCAGCTCGGAACTATTAAGGCTCTCCCACCATCATTGTTATTGCAATACCACTTCACCGAGTTGGGTGCGTTAAAGCCCTATGTTGGAGCGGGTGTGAATTACACCATTTTTAGTAGCCGCAATAACCTAGGCAATGGGGCTTACTCTGTTGGCGCTTCTAGCGTTGGCGCTGTAGGTCAGGTTGGTGCAGACTATATGCTCGATAAAAATTGGGGATTAAACCTTGATGTTAAGTATGCGACTATGTCCACAGTAGTTACCAGTGCGGCAGGTGTGAATGGGGGTACTTTGACCTTGAACCCATGGATGCCGTCAGTTGGCGTGACATACAAGTTCTAAGAATATAGTTCTTGGTTCTTGAGACAGGGCTCCAGAAGGAGCCCTATTTTTTTGCTGCAAACTTATTGAGCTAAGTGATTAATCAGTTGGGCAAATAGATCTTCATTAAATTGCAGATTGTCGAATCGAAAAATTGCCGGATTCTCTGGTGGATCAATTCTGCGCTGGGTGTATTGACTCCAATGTGCTAGTTTCCAATCATCTCTTGGATCAGCTCGCTTTTGCATGCGCAATTTCGCTTCATTTTCTTCTAAATCTATCCAAGCAAGTCGGATGCTGGTCTCTAGTGGGATTCCCAAAGCTGGCGGACTAAACATCTTTCCACTTTGAATCTCTTTAGAGAATGGGCCAACTAAGATGACATTTACACCAAGCAAGAGGTTCTCTCTAGCGATATCTAACAGCCCAGAGTACTCCCAATCGCGAAGATTGTTGAGATAGAAGGGGCTATCTCTGTCATTTGGATTATTGGTGGTCAATTGCATGACATGAGCACTAAAGGCCCCAAAAGCAGTATCTTTATCTAAGAAGAAAAAATCCTCCCCAGTTTTTTCAACAATGAGTGGGAGTGCCCGCTTGGCTAAGGTGGATTTACCTGTGCCAGCATGGCCTGCGAACAAAATAAGGCGCGGTGCGGATGTCGATAACTTACAAGTCATTTACCGCTAGTCTCGCAGAAATTGGGATAAATAACCCATCTTTTCCTGAAACGACGATAATGCGGCATGGCTTTAATCGTACTTACTGATGCAAAACTGGCTTTTGGCCACGTTGACCTCCTCGCAAACACTGCTTTCTCCCTGGAATCAGGCGAACGTGTCGGCTTAATTGGCCGTAATGGCACTGGCAAATCTTCCTTGTTGAAGATCTTGGCTGGCCTAGAAAAATTAGATGATGGGCTGTTGCAATACCAACAAGGCCTGCGGATTGCTTATGTTCCCCAAGAGCCTATTTTTGAAGCTAATGAAACCGTTTTTGATGCGGTATCTAAGGGCGTAGCTCAGGCTAAGGCGCTGCGCGAAGAATATGAGGCTCTGAGTGTCGGCGAGTGGGATGATGCGTCTCACCATCGCCTTGATGAGGTGCAGTCTCAATTAGAAGCTGTCAGCGGATGGAATTGGGAGCAGCGTGTTCACGAAACCTTAGATCGATTGCATCTAGAGGCTGACCTCAAAATCAGTACCTTATCTGGCGGAACTAAAAAACGTGTTGCTCTGGCTCGAGCTTTGGTTGAAATGCCAGATGTACTCATATTGGATGAGCCGACCAACCATTTGGACTTAGACTCAATTGCCTGGCTAGAAGATCTCCTTAAAGAGTATCAAGGCTCTGTCATTCTGGTTACCCATGATCGTGCCTTCTTAGATAACGTTTGCACACAAATTGTGGAGCTTGATCGAGGCATATTGCGTTCTTACCCTGGTAACTTCTCGGCATATGAAGTTTTAAAAGATCAGGAAATGAATTCTGAGTCTTTGGCCAACGCCCGAGCAGATAAATTACTCGCTCAAGAAGAGGTTTGGATACGTAAAGGGGTGGAGGCTAGACGGACTCGAAGCGTTGCTCGTATTGCCCGCTTGGAAAACCTCCGTAACAGCCGTTCACAAAGGCGCGATGCTATTGGCCAAGTGAAGTTGGCTGTATCTGCTGGAGATCGCAGTGGAAAAATTGTTGCTGATCTACAAAATATTTCTAAGTCTTACGATCGGCCGATTGTGACCGATTTCACAGCAACGATTTTACGTGGTGATAAGGTCGGTTTATTGGGCCCTAATGGTGCAGGTAAAACAACTTTGTTGAAATTGATTCTAGGTACGATTGCGCCAGATTCAGGTACCGCAACGATGGGTACTCGCATCGAAATTGCTTACTTTGATCAAATGCGCGAAGGTCTTGATCTCAATGCCTCTTTAGAGGACTACATTAGCCCGGGTAGCGAATGGATCGAGATTAATGGTAATCGAAAACATGTAAAGAGTTATTTAAGCGACTTCTTATTCTCTCCTGAGCGCACGAACTCACCAGTCAGTACTTTATCTGGTGGTGAGCGAAACCGGCTCTTACTGGCTCGCCTCTTTGCAAGGCCAGCTAACGTATTGGTGCTCGATGAGCCAACGAATGATTTAGATATTGACACCTTGGATTTGCTTGAGCAGTTATTGCAAGATTACAAAGGTACTGTCTTCCTTGTAAGTCATGACCGCTATTTCTTAGATAACGTCGTAACCAGCATTATTGCTAATGAGGGTGATGGCTTTTGGCGTGAGTATGAGGGTGGCTACGAGGATTGGAAGATTCAAAAAGCGCGTTCAGACAAAATTCGTGCTGCGAGTGGTGCCATCAAGCCAGAGCAAGTCGCTAAGCCTCTTGAGAAGACGCAGGCAAAAGCTGAAGTAAAGCCGGCGCCAGCAAAGAGTGATGTGCAAAAGCTCAACGGTAAAGAGCGTCAAGAGCTTGAAGTACTGCCTTTGCAAATTGAAACACTTGAAACAGAGCAAGCTGATATTGGAATTGAGATGAGTAATCCGGCTTTGTACAAAAACGAGCCTGAGCTGGCAGCCAGCATGCAGGCGCGTTTATCTGAGATTACTGCTCAGTTAGAGCAGAAGATGCAGCGTTGGGAATTTTTATTACAAAGGACTGAGGCTTAACCCTTTTTTAGATTTCCTCGAGGTTGCTATTTTTATCGCCGTTCCCAATTCGAACAAGCTGCGCTCTGAGATGAGAGATTTGATCGAGTAGCTGCAGAACTAGCGCAAGACCTGAGGGGTTGATTTCAAGATCCCTGCTTAAGCGCACAGCAGTTTTGGTTCTACTCAGTGAGTCGCCCCCAAATCGCCAATCTTGAGGTGATGATCCCGTGGGACTGAGAACGCCTTCAGTAACCCATGCCATGATTAGCTCCTCACTAGTACTAGCCGCTTGTGATAGCTCGACAATGTTCATGTGAATTTCATTCTCAACAATGACGCCTTCAAGCCAAGTGATATTAGTTTGAGTCATCTTCATCATCCCTTCAAGTGAGTTCTGGGGTTGAATTCAAAAGCCTTCTCAAATGCTTGATAGGCTTCTTTTTGAGCATCTGTTTGTGCAGGGGGTGTCGTAATCATGGTGACGACATAAAGATCGCCAGGCTCTGTGCTCGGGATTCCTTTACCTTTAAGGCGCATCTTGCGACCTGCAATGGTATTTGCTGGGATGGTGAGTTCCAAGGTCGCGCCTGCAGGAGTAGGAACTTTGACGGTTTTTCCTAGAGCAGCCTCCCAGGGGGCAAGTGGTAAGTCGAGATAAACATCTTTACCATCCACTCGATAGACGGGATTGGGGTGAAAATCTATCTCAAGATAAAGATCGCCCGCGCCACCTTCACCCATACCAGGGCCGCCTTGCCCGCTAAGGCGTAGATTTTGACCAGCTTTAATTCCTTTTGGAATACTGACATCGAGTTTGCGTTCTTGCGTGGAAACATGCCCACTGGCATCTTGGATTGGCATATGCAAGGTAATAGTACGTTTAGCACCGTTATACGCATCGGCAAGATCAATCAAAATCTTAGCATGATGATCTTGGCCTTTGAAATGCATGCCTTGATCTTGTCGGTGGCCGCCACGACCACCTTGACGATGTTTTCCCCTACCAAAAAGAGATTCAAAGAATGCACTTTGGCCTCCTTCAAATCCACCCCCACCAAAGCCACCATCCGAATATTCAAAACCTTCATTCCAGTTTGGTGGTGGAGTGAAGTCTTGACCACTCTTCCAGTTACTGCCCATTTGATCGTAGGCGGCACGTTTCTCGGTATCTTTGAGAACGGCATAAGCCTCGCCAACTTCTTTAAAGCGCTCTTCAGAGTCCTTTTCTTTGTTGACGTCTGGGTGATATTTGCGAGCTAGCTTGCGGTAGGCGCCCTTAATATCGGCTTCAGTAGCATTGCGTTCAACGCCAAGCGTTTCGTAGTAATCCTTGAATTTCATAAGTCTACTTTGAGTCCCTATTGAGTCCAGATTGAGCTAATAGCATTCATTCTACATTTCCTTGAAGTGTAATTTAGACCTTCTTTTGCACAAAGAAAAAGCGGACTATCGGCCCGCTTGATCTTGTCGCTGTAGTAGCTTGGGCTTAGCTCATTACCCCAATTTGCCAAGGCACGAACTCATAGTCACCAAGACCGAGTAATTCGCTCTTAGAGGCCTCGCCAGAGGCGGTGCGTAAGAAGAGTTCAAAAATCCGTTGCCCCATTTCCTGAACGGATACGGTCCCATCAAGGATTTCTCCGCAGTTAATGTCCATATCCTCAGTCAGGCGCTGATACATTGGGGTGTTAGTTGCTAGCTTGATGCAGGGAGCCGGCTTAGAACCAAACATCGAGCCACGCCCTGTAGTGAAGGCGACTAAATTGGCACCGCCTGCAATTTGCCCAGTGGCGGATACCGGATCAAATCCTGGCGTATCCATAAAGACAAAGCCTTTAGTCGTTACCGGTTCTGCGTATTTGTAAACCTCCATCAGGGGACCCGTACCCCCTTTCATGGAGGAGCCAAGTGACTTTTCAAAGATATTTGCAAGACCGCCGATTTGATTGCCCGGACTCACTTGTCCATTGATCTGTACATCGCGACCAACTGAGTATTCATCCTTCCACCAACGAATACGCTTGATGAGTTTTTCACCGATTGCTTGAGTGGCTGCTCTGCGAGTGAGTGTATGTTCAACTCCGTAAATCTCAGGTGTCTCTGACAAAATGCCGGTACCGCCATGGCGTGACAGAATATCAATAGCAGCACCGAGTGCTGGATTGGCGGTAATCGACGAGAATCCGTCGGATCCACCGCATTGCAAGCCAACCGTTAGGTGACTGGCCGAAACAGTTTCACGTTTGGCCTTGTTTGCCTCGGGTAACAGTGCTTTCACTGCTTCAATGCCAGCCTCAATTGTTTTGCGGGTGCCACCAGATTCTTGCATGATGAAGGTGTGAAGATTGTGACCCTCTTTAAGGTCCTCTTGCTCCATCAAACCTTTGAGTTGATTACGCTCGCAACCAAGACCCACGATTAAAGCAGCTGCGAGGTTAGGGTGACGTGCATAGCCCGCCATGGTGCGACGAAGTAATTGCATTGGCTCGCCACTCATTTCCATGCCGCAGCCAATGTCATGACTAAAAGCTACCACTCCATCTACATTGGGAAACTCTTTTAAGCGCTCAGGTGTAAACCAGTCAGCGATTTTGTTAACAACGGTTGCAGAGCAATTAACTGTCGACAAAATACCGATGAAGTTGCGTGTACCGACTTTGCCATTAGCGCGAACATAGCCCTGAAATGTTGCCCGCTCAGCTTCTGGCAGCATTTGAGTCGGTTTGAATTCGCTGGCATAAGCATAGTCACGATCAAATTCGCGGAACTCGGTGTTATGGCTGTGCACCATGGTGCCGGGCTCAATATCGGTGTTTGCAAATCCAACGGTGACGTTATATTTGAGAATTGGCTCACCCTTGACAATCTTTTTAGTGGCAATCTTGTAGCCAGCTGGAACCTGACTGCGGCTCGTAAAGTGTTCGCTTGGTACTTCAGTCCCAATGCTGACATCAACCCTTGCGACCACAATGTTGTCGTTTGGATGAAGTCGAATAATCGGACCAGCTAATTTTTTTCCAGAAGTTTCAATCATGTTTTCTCACGCTCACAATACAAATTAAATAAATGACACAAAGGGTTTTAGGTTTTTCTCAACTTTGATTATTCGGGTTTTACGCCTGATTCTTTCACAATTGGCTGCCACTTTTTCAGTTCACTACGAATATAACCTCCCAATTGATCGGGGGTGCTTAGACGAACATCAAACCCTTGTCCCGCTAAACGATCTTTGACCTCAGGAGTTTCGAGGGCTTTTGCGAGCTCGCCATTCAAGTAGTTGATGACCGATTTTGGAGTTCCTGTTGGGGCTACAACAGCATAGACTAACTCCACTTCATATCCAGGAATTGTTTCTGCAATGGTTGGAACCTCAGGAGCATTTGGTGAGCGCTTAGCGCTAGTCACGCCAATACCAATCAGCTTGCCGGTTTTAATGTACTGGAGGACCGATGGGGTGCCCACCATCGCTAGTTGCACCTGACCGCCAAGCACGTCATTCAATGCTGGCGCTGCACCCTTGTATGGCACATGGACAAGCTTAATTCCAGCGAGATTATTGAGGAGTTCCCCACCCATATGCAAGGGTGTTCCAGCACCCGAGGTTGCGAAATTGAGCTTACCTGGATTTGCTTTGGCATAAGCAATCACGTCTTTTAGATTCTTGGCAGGTAATTCGGGATTAGCAACTAAAGCAAGCGAAGATGAGGCAACGAGACTAATCGGTGCAAAGTCTTTCAAGGTGCTGTAGCTTAACTTGGGATACATCGCTTCGTTAATGGCTTGCGTACCGACCATCATTAACAGAAGGGTGTACCCATCAGCAGGGGATTTGGCAACAAAATCAGCGGCTAAGTTAGTTCCAGCACCCGGCTTGTTCTCTACGAGTACAGGCTGACCAGTTAACATGCTGAGGCGTTGCCCAATAGATCTTCCCAGGACATCAGAAGGGCCTCCAGCAGCAAATGGAATGATGAGGCGAATAGGTTTATCCGGATAAGCTGCTTGTGCCTTACTGCTAAGCATCAATGTACTGGCTATGCCAAGCGCAATGAATGCCAGAATAGCTTGCACTGGCGGCATAAAAAATATTTTTGTTGCTCTGGCTTTTTTGGGGGATATCATTTTGTCTCCTACTAATGTTTATTTTTTATTTAACTATTTTTTACTTCATTCTATGCAAATACGTAGCGCCCAACTTTATCCGCTTGAGTTACCCATGGTTAAGCCAATTAAAATGGCTGGCGAAACCGTTACACATGCCCATACTTTGTTGATTCGATTGGTGGACGAAGATGGGCGCGAGGGTTGGGGTGAGGCTAGTGCCGCGCCGTTGATGACTGGTGAAACGTTGGGCAGCATTGCTGCTAGTACCGAATATTTGAGTACTAAGTTGTTGGGTAAGGAAATTGCTGGACCAGATGTGATTGAGTCTTTGCAGGACCAAGTTTTGTATGCCAATGCCTCTGCAAAAGCTTGTTACGAAACTGCCTTGATGGATCTGTTTTCTCAAAGAAAAGGTGTGCCCCTCTATCAACTGCTCGCTGGAGAAAATGCTGTCGATGTCAATGGCAAGCTTGAGATGTTGCACATGCTTGCATCCGGCCATTTGGAAAGTGAGATTGAGGAGGCTCAGCAACTGCGCCAACTGGGCTATCGCCAATGGAAGATTAAAGTAGGCACGGGCAATCTTGCCAATGATGTTCTGCGTGTGCGTGAATTGAGTAAGGCACTGCAGGGTGATGTTGTTTCGGCTGATGCTAATCAGGGATTGACGATTGAAGAAGCGCTTGCAATTGCTTATGCTGGTATTGAAAGTGGTTTGAGTTTCTTTGAGCAGCCATATCCAGCCAGCATGATTGAGGCGGCAATGACCCTGCATCGAGAGACAAAAATGCTTCTGTGTGCTGATGAGTCGATTCAATCTCTGGAGGACATTATCGAGTTGAATGAAAGACAAGCCGCTCAAGGGGTAAGTTTGAAGTTGATTAAGCTGGGCGGTACCCAGGCGATGGTTCAGGCAGGGCGTGAGTGCCTGAGGCGCGGGATGAGTATTAATTTGGCCTGTAAGGTTGCTGAAACCACTATTTCTGCTGCAGCTACTGCCCACGTTGGTTTTGCTTTGGGAAATATTGCCTGGGGATTCAGTATGTCCAATCGCTATCTGGCAAAAGATATTTGCCAGAATCCGCTTTCCCCAATTAGCGGTTCGATTTTGATTGAGCAATTGTATAAGCCGGGCTTGGGGTATGCGCCCGAGGCTGCACTCCTGACTGAGTTTGCGAGCAAAACCCTTCCTGTGCGGGAGCTCCAGATTTAAGACTCTGCTAGCAGCGGGTTGCCTCATGGTTTCCAATGTTATTCGGACAAGTTATTATTTGACATTACTATACCCTTAATTATTCATAATTCCATTGTCTTATGTTTGGCCAGTGAGAAAGAATATTTTGGCGACTTGACATATAAAAACTTTCTGATATATATAAGAT
>CAIOIX010000280.1 GCA_903858445.1 uncultured beta proteobacterium | reverse complement strand
GGAACTCCGGAATCCTTTAAAGTACTTATGCGCGAACTTCAATCTTTAGGATTAGATATAGGAGCTTATAAGATTGAAAATTTACCCTATGTCAGACCAGTGGTTATTGCAAAAGTGAAATGCGTTGTTATTGATACTAGATTGGGCGAACTTGATCCTCGAGCGCTCGACTTTGTCGTGAACTTTGCCAAGGACAATAGCCTACCAATCGAAGAGGCTTGTGAGTTTGAACCCAAGCCACCAACCCAATCTTAAAAACAAAAACCCGCTCTGATAAGGAGCGGGCTTAGGCAAGAAGATTCTCTTGCCAGCCTAAAACAAAAACAGAATTACGCTGCCATTGCCTTAATAGCTGCAGACAAACGTGACTTTTGACGTGATGCAGTATTTTTGTGAGCAATCTTCTTGTCAGCAATCTTGTCAATTGTGGCTTGAGTTGCTGCGAATACTTTAGCAGCTGCATCTTTATCACCAGTTTCGATCGCTTTACGAACTGCCTTAATGGAAGTGCGAAGCTTAGAACGCAAGCTGGAGTTATGTTCGTTCTGTTTTACTGCCTGCCGTGCGCGTTTACGCGCTTGTGCGGTATTGGCCATCTTTAAACCTTGCCTATTAATTTACAAAATACAATTGGTTGAAAATCTACTCAGGGCAGTCAGCTTCATGCATAGCTTTTGATGCTGACCCGCCAAAACCCAAGATTTTACATTAAAGGGGCAAAAAAGCCCAGCTGCTCGATAAATAGGTGAAAATCGGCTCATGAATCTGCTTTCTGCTGCCGCCAAGGTCAGTTCTCTGACCATGCTATCCCGCATCACGGGCCTCCTCCGAGAGACCTTGATTGCCCGAAGCTTTGGAGCTTCAGAGTGGACAGATGCCTTTAATGTTGCCTTTAGACTCCCCAACCTACTTCGCCGGCTATTCGCCGAAGGAGCCTTTTCGCAGGCTTTTGTACCCATCCTGGGAGAAATTTCAGGCAAAGGAGATCAAAAACAGGCTCAAATCCTCGTCAATGCTGTCGCTACCCTCTTATTTTGGGCTTTGCTTGTCACGGTACTCCTGGGCGTAGTTGGCGCCCCCTTGCTGATTCTGGTGATTGCTACAGGCTTTAAGGGTGGGGCAGCTTATGAGGCCAGCGTCGTCATGACCCGCATCATGTTCCCTTATATTGGGCTAATTTCCCTCGTTTCACTGTCGGCGGGCATTCTAAACACCTTTCAGCGCTTCGCTATTCCAGCTTTCACCCCTGTTTTACTGAATCTTGCCCTCATCGGCAGTGCCATCTTTTTAGCGCCACATCTCGCACAACCCATCTATGCCCTGAGTATTGGGGTTCTTTTGGGGGGTGTTTTACAACTTGCCATCCAGATTCCAGCTCTCGCGCGTTTGGGCTTATTACCCAGAATTGGACTTTTCCCTAGCGCCATCAAGGCCGCCGTCACCAACCCAGAAGCTAGGCGCGTCTTAAAACTCATGGGCCCTGCTGTATTTGCCGTCTCGGTTGCCCAAATTTCTCTGATTATTAATACCAATATTGCCTCGCGCCTACCTACAGGTAGCGTATCTTGGCTTTCTTATGCAGACAGGTTAATGGAGTTTCCAACTGCACTGCTGGGTGTGGCCCTTGGCACTGTGCTGCTTCCAAGCTTGAGCAAAGCCAATGCCCAGAATGATTTAGAGCATGCTGGCGAACTACTAATTTGGGGATTACAACTCACATTCTTATTGGCTGCACCCTGTGCGCTAACGCTCTTTATTTTTGGCGAACCCCTGGCTGCTGTTTTGTACCACTACGGGAAATTTAATGCGCTTGATGTGCTAATGACACAACGCGCATTGGCCGCTTATGGTGTTGGCCTGATTGGCTTGATTCTTGTGAAGATTTTAGCCCCCGGCTTTTACTCGCGCCAAGATATACGCACACCCGTCAAAATTGGCTTGCTTGTTTTGGTTATGACTCAATTAGCTAACCTCATATTTGTACCTTGGCTCGGACATGCAGGGCTTGCACTCTCGATTGGCGCTGGCGCATGCCTTAATGCTGGATTACTTTGGGTCGGCTTACGTAAACGTGGTGCGCTACCAGATGCCGCGTGGGGAAAATATTTAGGACAACTCTTATTTGCCCTGATTCCTTTTGGATTTTTGCTGTACTTCGCGGCCAATACACATGATTGGATTGCACTACAAGCCACCCCTTGGATCCGTATTGGCTTAATCGCTGGATGGCTCAGTGCAGCCGCAGTGGTTTACTTTACCTCATTGGGTTTGGTCGGAATTCGCTGGCAAAAATTTCTGCGTCATGCAAAATAGCTCATATGCCAACACAACAGCTCGACTACTTCACCTCATTAGTTGCAGAGGACGAACACCTTCCCTTAACTGAGGCGGCGATTGCCATTGCCCAACATGCATACCCTGATCTCGACGTTCAAGGCGCACTAGATCAAATTGACCAACTAGGCAACAAACTGAAGTCGCGTATTACTACTGATACTGCACCTATTCAGCGCCTACAAATTCTCAAGCACTTCTTTTACACAGAATTAGGCTTTGGCCCCAACCCAAATGATTTTTATGCACCTGAAAATTCTTACCTGCATCAAATCATTGAGAACCGTCGGGGTATACCAATCTCCTTAGCCATTTTGATGATGGAGCTCGGTCAGCAGATTGGACTTAAAATTCGCGGCGTGTCTTTTCCAAATCATTTCATGATGCGCATCTCCTTGCAGCAAGGTGAGATCATCCTAGATCCACTCACTGGAGAATCTCTCTCTAAAACGCAATTACAAGAAATGTTAGATCCTTATCTTGATGCCAAGGGCTATCGCGGAGAATTAAGTCTGCCATTGAATCTTTTCTTGCGTGCATCAAGCTCCCGAGAAATTCTGTCACGCTTTTTAAGAAATCTTAAAATGATTTATTCAGAAAACGAGCGTTGGGAGCGGCTACTGGGAATACAAGAGCGCTTGGTCATTTTGTTGCCTGACTCAGCAGAAGAAATTCGGGATCGTGGTCTGATCTTTGCGCAGCTAGAGTATCTGCGTCCAGCACTTGCCGATATGCAGCGTTACCTCGAGGAAGCACCCGGTGCAGAGGATGCTAGTGATATTCGCGAACATATTGCTACGCTTGAGAGTCAAACAAAACTGCACTAGATCTTTAGTGCAGTTTTTTTGGCGTCGTCTTTTCTACTGTTTTTCTGTTTATTTTTTCTTGCGCTGAAAAATCTGATACATTGCCGCCAATACAATCGGTACGGCAGCGGCACCAATTCCAACCAAAACAATAATGTTGAGGTTCTCACGAATTAATGGGATATTGCCAAAGAAGTAGCCAGCCATTACCAAGCCGAATACCCACAATGCAGCGCCAGTAATATTAAATAATTGAAAGCGGGAAAAGTTCATCTCTGATACGCCGGCAATAAATGGCGCAAAGGTGCGAATAATTGGCAAGAAGCGGGCCAAGATAATAGTCTTTCCACCATGCTTCTCATAAAAAGTGTGCGTCTTACGCAATGCAGCCTGATCAATCCAGCGCGATTGGCTACTAAAAACTCGATGTCCAATCCAGCGACCAATAAAATAGTTCACGGTATTGCCAGCTACGGCTGCAAAGAGCAAGCCTAGGCATAAAGTCCACAACTGAAAGTGCTCTGTGGCGCAATAGGCCCCTGCAATAAAGAGCAAAGAGTCTCCGGGCAAAAAGGGTGCGACTACTAAACCTGTCTCTGCAAAGATAATGGCAAATAACAATCCATAAGCCCAGAAACCATATTGCTGAATTACTACATCAAGATGGCGGTCAATATGCAACAACAGGTCACTTATTT
>CAIOIX010000279.1 GCA_903858445.1 uncultured beta proteobacterium | reverse complement strand
CAACCTTTTTCACCAAGCATGGTGTGCAGTTGGCCATGTACATCGCGCCATTCACGCATGCGACGTGGTGATAGAAATTTACTTTTACAAAGAGTTTCGAGCTGTCGATTACTATGTTTGTGCTGCAAAGCATCCTGATACCAATTCCAGAGTTTTACAAAACTCAGAAACTCTGAACGCTCATCAGCAAATTGAAGATGGGCTTGATCAGCCGCTGCCGCCTGCTCAAGTGGTCTATCTCGAGGATCTTGTGTTGCCAATGCCGTAGCAATGATAATTACCTCATGCAATGCATTGTGATCTTTTGCTGCCAATAACATTCTTCCAATTCGCGGATCAAGTGGTAAATCAGCCAACTGCTTACCAATGGCAGTTAGTCTGAAATTGTTATTGAGATCTTTGCCTTCAACATCTAGTGCTTCATCAGGTTCAATCGCGCCTAATTCATCTAAAAGCTGGACACCATCTGCAATCGCACGGCCAAGGGGTTTATCAATAAACGGAAACTCAGCAATTTTAGGTAAGTGTAAGGCGCTCATTCGCAGCAATACCGCCGCTAAGGAACTGCGCAAAATCTCTGGGTCGGTAAATTTAGGGCGACTGAGATAATCTTGCTCACTATATAAACGAATACAGATACCATCAGAAACGCGTCCACAACGCCCCGCCCGCTGATTGGCCGCTGCCTGGGAGATGGGCTCGACCTGAAGTTGCTCAACTTTGTTGCGATAAGAATAGCGTTTCACTCTGGCTAAACCGCTATCAATTACATAGCGAATATTGGGTACTGTTAAGGAGGTTTCTGCAACATTGGTTGTCAGAATGATGCGGCGACCATTACCGGGGCTAAAAACCCTCTCTTGGTCTGAAATAGATTGCCGAGCAAATAGGCTCAATACTTCCGGATGGAAACGTTGAGCAAGAACATGGTCTTTGCGCAAAGCCTCTGCGCAATCCCGAATCTCGCGTTCACCTGGTAAGAAGACCAATACATCACCAGCACCAGATGCGCCTTCACGCCAAATGTTGGTTATGGCCTCAGCCACTGCGTCGGGTATTTCTTTCGCCTCTTTCGATTCCTTTTTACCGTCGGGCTTTGGATCTTGCTCTAATGGGGCATAACGCTGCTCCACCGGAAATAGTCTGCCACTAACCTCAATCACAGGGGGAATTTTTCCGTGAATTGTGAAATGTTCTGCAAATCGCTGTGCATCAATAGTGGCTGAGGTGATGATCAGCTTGAGGTCAGGACGTTTAGGAAGCAAGCGTCTGAGATAACCCAACAGAAAATCGATATTAAGACTACGTTCATGGGCCTCATCAATAATGAGAGTGTCATAAGCACGTAACTGTGGGTCTCTTTGAGTCTCAGCCAGTAAGATGCCATCTGTCATAAGTTTGATAGAGGCATTTGGCCCGGTTTTATCGGAGAAACGCACTTGATAGCCGACATCCTGACCCAGAGGCGAACCTAACTCATGGGCAATCCTTTTAGCGGTAGCGGTCGCAGCGATTCGCCTGGGCTGAGTGTGTCCAATGAGTTTTCCGCCATTGATCGTTCCACGACCTAAATCAAGACAGATCTTGGGTAACTGCGTCGTCTTACCAGAACCAGTCTCACCACAAACAATCACAACTTGGTTTGACAACAAGGCATGTTTGATGATTTGACGCTGTCCAGAGACCGGCAACTCCTCTGGAAACCTGATCTCCAGCTTACGCGAGGTGTTGGAAGCGGGCACGGACTTGGGCATCACTTGGGGTTTTTGTTGGTTTATAGGCTCTTGCACCCTATAATTTTCTCACTATGCCAACAAATGCACCAATACCCGCTCAAAATAGCGAAGAATTAAGCTCAAACTTTCCTTTTGTGGGGTGGTTGCGCGACGTCGCACCTTACATTCATAGCTTCCGCGAAAAGACCTTTGTCATTGCTTTTGCTGGGGAACTGGTCCAAGAGATTGGTCTTGAGAACCTCATCGAAGATATCGCCATGCTCCATGCTATGGGCATGAGAATTGTGCTGGTACATGGTATTCGCCCCCAGATTGAAGAGCAGCTCACGCTCAGAAAGATTAAAAGTCAATTTGGCAAGAGTGCCATGCATAGCTATCGAATTACTGATGCCGCTGCCCTTGAGTGCGTTAAAGAGGCTGCAGGTGAATTACGCCTTGATATTGAAGCAGCGTTTAGTCGTGGCTTACCAAATACACCGATGGCTGGATCACGCATCTCTGTGATTTCTGGAAACTTTATTACTGCCATGCCAGTTGGCGTAGTTGAAGGTATTGATTACATCCATACTGGACTAGTTCGTAAAGTCGATTCAAGCTCGATCAAACTCTCTTTAGATAGCAACAAGATCGTACTGCTCTCACCATTGGGCTTCTCTCCAACCGGACAAGCATTTAATTTAGCATTTGAAGGTGTTGCGGCCTCTACTGCTGCCGCTCTAAAAGCCGACAAATTAATCTTCTTAACACCTTATGAAGGATTAAAAGATGCTGAGGGTGATTACATCACTGAACTTTCCATGCCACAGCTTCAGGAATACGTAGGTCAACATCATCAAGAACTCGATTTAGGTATGAAGAGTTTGCTTAACATCTCTGGCAGAGCAATTCGTGCTGGTGTGAGCCGTGTTCACTTTCTGCCATGCAATCAAGATGGCGCCTTACTTGAAGAGTTATTTACCCATGATGGAATTGGGATGATGCTGGCATCTTCAGATATTGAGAACTTAAGGGAAGCAAACCAAGATGATGTGGGTGGTATCTTGCAACTCACTATGCCTCTTGAAGAAGAAGGTATTTTGGCTGCTCGCGGACAAGATGTTATTGAGCGCGATATACAGCGATTTTCAGTGATTGAGCATGACCGAGTACTGTTCGGTTGCGCCGCCCTCTTCCCATTCCCTAATGGTGTTGGGGAGCTTGCCTGTTTAGCGGTTGATCCAGATGTACAGGGATCCGGCGATGGAGAGCGCCTATTAAAACGTGTTGAAATGCGAGCAAAACAAGAAGGAATTAAGCGCTTGTTTGTTCTGACCACAAGAACTGAGCACTGGTTTTTGAAGCGCGGCTTCAAGAGGGCTACCGTTGAGGATTTGCCTGATGAGAGAAAGCAAATCTATAACTGGGATCGTAAATCGATGGTCTTAACCAAAGACCTATAAGAACAAGCTTAGAATCCATTAAACATAACTATCGTCAGAAATAACCAGTATTTAGAAAGGCATTACAGATGGCACGTATGATTCAATGCATCAAACTCAACAAAGAGGCTGAGGGTTTAGACTTCGCACCGCTTCCAGGTGATCTTGGTAAAAAGATTTGGAATCAAGTCTCTAAAGAAGCCTGGGCAGCCTGGCTTAAACACCAAACAATGCTCATTAATGAAAACCGTTTAAATATGGCGGATCCGCGCGCGCGCCAATATCTTTTAAAACAAGTGGAAAAGTATTTCTTTGAAGGTGGCGCAGATATGGCGCAGGGCTACGTTCCAGAAACCAATTGAACACTGCGCCCTAAGAATTAATCCTTCTCAAAGCTAGCGTGTAATTTTAAAAATATATTTTTAGCACTTCTTGACAGAGTCAATTCAGAAGGATAGGATTTAAAAGTGGGTTCGCAGAGTTTGTGTTTACCCACATTGGCGAAAGCCACTTCTGATAAGTGCATCTATGCGCTTATAGGCGTCGGAACAAATGAACTTCCGATTGCCTGCGCCATGTTTAACATGGCAAACTGACCCGATGGGAGATCAAATCCCCGTCGGGTTTTTTGTTTACAGGATAATCCGCTCAACACCAGTGGCAGTGCTTACCAGCAAAATATTGGCCTTCTCTTTGGCAAATAGGCCGACCGTAATGACGCCTGCAATTTGATTGATTTGTGACTCCATATTTATGGGGTCGGCAATCCTCAAACCAGCGACATCTAATATCCAACCGCCGTTATCCGTCACAAATGGCTCGCTTGGAGTTTGATTCAAATCTGCCCGAGTATTCTTCGCCAGCCTTAAGGAAACCTGACCACCTAGCTTCTGTAACGCTCTCGTGACTACGCCTTGCGCTAAAGGAATGATCTCTACTGGCAACGCAAAGCCCCCCAAAATAGGGACCTGCTTGGATGAGTCACAAATACAAATAAATTTCGTTGCCATCGAGGCAATAATTTTTTCACGCGTTAAAGCACCGCCACCCCCCTTAATCATGTGCCCAGCAGGGTCAATTTCGTCTGCGCCATCGACATACGCAGGCAGACTAGCAACATCATTAGGGTTGAGGACCTTAAAACCATGTTTTAACAAGCGTTCCGTCGTGACATTAGAGCTAGAGACCGTACCTGCAAAATGCGCTTTATGAGGCGCTAGGGCATCAATAAAACAGTTCGCTGTAGACCCAGTTCCAATACCTAGAACTTGACCGGGGGCTAACTGCAGCACCTCATCCCGCGCAGCCTCTCCCACTATTTGTTTTAATTGATCTTGATTCATGATGTAGCAAATACCTTGGTTAATTTTTGGGCATACAGCTTAATCCATCTATCATATGATATTCAGAGGCAATCACATTAAAGACCACTCCATTCTCATATGAACAGCACCTCAACACTTAACCAACTGAAGGCTTTAACCACTGTAGTTGCCGATACGGGTGACTTTGAGCGCATGCAAGAATTTCAGCCGCAAGATGCCACAACCAATCCCTCCCTAATATTGAAGGCGGTTCAACAAAGCAACTATCAGGCACTTGTCACCTCAGTCAAACAGGCCCATCTCGGCATGAAACCCACTGACTTGGTTGATTACATCTTGGTCGCTTTTGGTCTAGAGATTCTCAAGATTGTTCCTGGCCGCGTGTCTACCGAAGTTGATGCCCGACTCTCCTTTGATACCAAAGCAACAGTAGCCAAAGCTAGACACCTCATTGAGTTGTATGAATCCCATGGAATTGATCGCGAGCGAATTTTGATCAAGCTTGCTGGAACTTGGGAAGGCATAGCTGCAGCGAAAGAACTTGAGGCCTCAGGTATTCACTGCAATATGACCTTACTCTTTTCACTGATTCAGGCGGCTGCCTGCGGTGCCGCCAATGCCAAACTTATTTCACCATTTGTTGGGCGCATTACCGATTGGTATAAAGCGAAACTAGCAGGCGGTTGGAGCGATGCGAACCACGGTGGCGCCCATGATCCTGGCGTGACCTCTGTTAAGCGCATCTTTTATTACTACAAGCACTTTGGCATCAAGACTGAAATTATGGGTGCCAGCTTTCGAAATACTAGCCAAATTTTAGAATTGGCAGGCTGTGACTTGCTCACCATTAGCCCAGAGCTACTTGCAGAACTGCAAGCCAGTAGCGTAGCTGTCAGTAAAAAACTAGAAGCAAGTCATGCTACTCAAGCTTTGACTGATGAAAATATTAGCGAGCTCAAGTTGGATGAATCTAGTTTCCGGCTTCAGCTCAATAATGATGCGATGGCCACAGAGAAGCTTGCTGAAGGTATACGAAATTTCTGCATTGACACAGAAAAGTTAGAGGTATTACTGGCAAGCTAAGCCTGCCAGTAACTGTGTTTGCGTTGCCTTAAAAGTTTCTATCTACAAACTACTATTTAGCAGTGGTAATCCCGAGTAGATTGTAGGCGGGGCAATTGCCAATCATTCCTGTTACGAGTGGAATAATCCCAATCCAACCCCAGGCGCCAACAATTCCAAAACCCGCAAGCCCCATCAAGGTGACGCCAACAGTCATACGAAGTACTCGATCGGTATGCCCAAGATTGCATTTCATATAAACCCCTTATTGTTATAAGAATGATAGGACTATTTTGCAGCTTTAGCCAAACGCTGTCTTAAAGCCTCATATAAACAAACACCGCTAGCGACTGAGACATTCAAACTCTCAACAACGCCTTGCATTGGAATACGGACTAATTCATCGCAAGTCTCGCGAGTGAGGCGACGCATACCTTCGCCCTCAGCACCCATCACAATAGCAATCGGTCCTGTGAGATCAAGGTCATAAATAGATTTAGTGGCTTCATCATCTGTACCAATGAGCCAAACTCCAGCCTCCTGCATTTCGCGCATACTTCGCACTAAATTGGTAACCGTCAAGACTGGAATCACCTCTGACGCCCCACTGGAAACCTTACTCACGGTAGCGTTAATTGATGCGGAACGATCCTTTGGAATTACCACCGCGTCAACGCCAGCACCGTCAGCAACGCGCAAACAGGCGCCAAAGTTATGGGGGTCGGTAACACCGTCAAGCACCAAAAATAATGGCTTTTCTTGAGTACCCTCAACATCCTCGATCACTTCGGTAATCGTGCGAGATACGGTCATTTTTTCAGCCAAGGCAACAACGCCTTGATGACGATCATGACCCGCTAATTTATGTAATCTTTCAGCATCGGCTGCATGTAATCTTTCACCCAACACTTCCTCTGCCTGCTTCAAAAAATCACCCATACGACGATCGCGACGACCAGAGTCAAAATAAACAGACTTCAGACTCGCTGGATCAACTCGCAGCCTTGCTTGTACCGCATGAAAACCTACTAGTATTTGTTTCATTCTTTTTCTGATTTACCTTCAACAACATTGAAAACTACAACGGCTTACTTTTTACTTATTTCCGCTTAGCCTTGGTTTTTCTGACCGGTGGTTTAGTTCCAGCAGGTTTACCTAAAGACCTTCCAGGTTTAGATACGCCCCCAGCAGATTTCCCAGTCTTGCGAGCCACCTTATCTTTGGATTGAGCTGCTCCCAGATTGCCTGCTGACTTAGCTGCATTCACATTCACGCCACCATGTTTAGTAGGCGTCTTGCTTGAAGGTCTGCTTTTCTTGGAGGCAGCGGTCTTGTTAGGGCGCCCAGTATCACTGGCAAGAATTAGTTGGCGTCTTGAGCCACCCCCTTCGGCACCAATGGCTTTGACCAAACTAAATTCAATCTTGCGAGCATCCAAATCTACCCGGCTTACCAAGACGTGGACTCGATCGCCTAAGCGGTATCTAATACCCGTTCTTTCACCACGTAGCTCTTGTCGGGCTTCATCGTATTGGAAGTAATCCCCACCCAATTCAGTGACATGCACCATACCTTCGACAAAGAGATTCTCTAGTTGAATGAACAAGCCAAAGTTTGCAACCCCAGTAACTGTACCCGCGTACTCTTGACCTAAATGGTCGCGCATATAGTAGCACTTCAACCAGGCCTCTACATCGCGCGAAGCCTCATCAGCTCGACGCTCATTGGAGGAGCAGTGAACGCCCAATTGACCCCAGATAGGTAATGCCGCATTAGCACCCTTAGGCAACCTAGTGCCTTTGGCAGTTGCCTCTTTAGCATCACTGTGTGACTTTTTAGCATTGACTGCATTCTCTCTACCCTTACCTTTGCGTGGCAAGGTTAAATTCAGTGGAACCAAGGGAGGCAACACAGGCACATAAGGCTTCTTCGCTAAAATTGATTTGATGACGCGATGTGTCAGTAAATCAGGGTAACGACGAATTGGGCTGGTGAAATGAGAATATGCTGGGTAGGCTAAACCAAAGTGCCCCTCATTATCCGGCTGGTACATAGCCTGCTGCATCGAACGAAGAACAACGGATTGCAACATGTTGGCATCAGGTCTATCTTTGATTTCCTGCATGAGTTTTGCATAATCTTTCGGCTTAGGTTTATCGCCACCACCGAGAGATAAACCTGATGTGCGCAATACTTGGCGCAAAGTAACCAATTTCTCTTCCGAGGGTTCACCATGGACACGATACAGACTTAAGTGTTTATTCTTATCAATAAAATCAGCCGCACAAACGTTGGCCGTCAACATGCATTCCTCAATTAAGCGATGGGCATCATTACGCAGCCTTGGTTCAATGCGCAGAATTTTTCCAAGTTCATTGCTAATGATCTGAGTTTCCGTGGTCTCAAACTCAATCGCACCGCGCTTATGACGCGCTTCAAGCAAGATGTTGTAAAGGGAATAAAGATTACCCAATAAAGGCCTGAACTCTGCAAAGCGAGCCGCTTCTGGGCCCTTGCTATTTGAAAGAACCTCCCAAACAGTGTCGTATGTAAAGCGCTGTGCCGAGTGCATTACCGCTGGGTAAAACTGATACGCCAGCACAATCCCATTCATATCCACTACGGAATCGCAAACCATACACAAACGATCTACATTAGGATTCAAGGAGCAAAGACCATTGGAGATCTTTTCAGGCAACATTGGGATCACCCGCCTTGGGAAATACACAGAAGTGGCACGCAGAAGGCCTTCGTCATCAAGTGGATGACCCGGCTTCACATAATGAGAGACGTCGGCAATCGCAACAATCAAGCGCCATGCTTTTGCTTTGCCATAGACAACTGGCTCACAATAAACAGCGTCATCAAAGTCGCGGGCGTCTGCTCCATCAATTGTGACTAGCGGAACATCACGCAGATCTACTCGACCCTCAAGATCTGACTGTTGAACGGTATCAGGAAGTGCGGCAGCCTCTTTCATGGCGGCTGCTGAGAACTCATGTGGAACACCATACTTACGCACGGCAATTTCAATTTCCATCCCTGGATCGTCAATCTCACCCAAGACTTCCACGACACGACCGACTGCCTGTCTATAGCTATCTGGATAGTCAATGATCTCAACGCTAACCACCTGGCCCAACTTAGCATTGCCATGGGCCTTTGGTGGGATCAAAATATCATGGCCGATACGCATATCTTCCGGCGCCACAATTAAGACACCATTCTCATTTAAGAGACGGCCAATTACAACCTTGTTAGCGTGTAGAACGACATCAATGATCTGCCCCTCTGGACGACCGCGTCGATCAGTTCCCAAAACGCGTACATCTACTCTATCACCATGCATGACACGTGACATTTCCTTTTCAGAAAGAAAAATATCCTCGCCACCATCGTCGGGGATGACAAACCCAAAACCATCCCGGTGACCTTGAACTGTACCCAAACGGTCAGCCTCGCGAGGCACCAAGTCTTTTGCTTTACGCATTTAATTCCTTCGGCAATACTTGCCCTGTGTTTATATCTATTGATATCTATTTTGTTATTTATTAAAGCTACTGTATCAAACCAATAGGTCTGAAGGGAAAAAGCCAAATTCGGTTGAAAAAAGTGATTAGAGTCCCCAACCCTTATAATAGTGACAAGCCCAGATGGCGAAATTGGTAGACGCACCAGCTTCAGGTGCTGGCGATCGAAAGGTTGTGGAGGTTCGAGTCCTCTTCTGGGCACCAAATACTCTTACTTGACCTTATATGGGGGCGAATAGCCCCTATTTCAAGCCCTGGCTGCAATATATCAAGCCCAAAACCGGATTACCGCAAAAACTGTCATTCCAACAAGCAAGGTCAAAAGCATATTTCTACTGAAATGAAAAGCGATAAGGGCTGCAATTCCACCCCAAATATTGGGTAGATGGATATCAAATTGAGCCACGTTCGATGCATTAGCAGGTAAAAAGATCTCAGGCGCCAAGATCGCGATCATCGCTGCTAATGGCGCAAATCGAATCGATTCCAGCATTAGAGGGGAGACTTTGATTCGATCCCCCAGCATCAAAAAGAAACTGCGGGACCAAGCAGTCACCAAAGTCATCCCAATAAGCAGCAGAGTAATATTCAGATCTATCTGCATTAAGGAATGCTTCCTTTGGGCGATTTATCGGTCATCATGCCCACAATCAAAGCTGCTCCAATTGCCAAAACGATATTGAGTCGAAATGGGATGCCATATGTAGCAACAGCTACGACCGTTGCAGTAAGGGCCGCCCAACGAGCAGACGCTCGATCCAGCATGGGAACAATGATGGCTAGCAAGGCAATCGCCCCGGCAAACTCAAGCCCCCAGCTATCTGGTATTTGGCTGGCTAAAAGGATCCCACTAAAAGATCCCACCTGCCATAAGACCCAATTTGAAAACTGCATCCCCATCATCCAATGCAAACGCAGATGTTGTTGATCAGCATGCATTTCGTGAAAGGTTTGCGGCTTTGGGTAGCGCTTGAGATACAGGAGGTAACTAAAATCTGCAGTGCAATACCCCAAGAAGATTCTGCGCCACAGAGGCAAATAGGAAAAGTGCGCTTGCAAACCTAGGCTAAAAATAACAAAACGTAAGTTCACCATGAATGAAGTGATCAAAATCATCCAAATCGGTAGGCCTGCAGCAATCAGAGGAAGAGCGGCCAACTGTGATGAGCCGGCATAGACAAAAAGACTCATTGCTAGGGCTTGATGCAGGGTCAAAGTTGATTTGGCCATGGCAATGCCCGTAACAAATCCCCAAGTCAAGATTGTTACGCCTGAGCGCGACATCTCTTTAAATCCCTCACTAAAGAACTGCTTCTGCTCCGGCGTCATTCTAGGGAGCCTATATTCCCATGGTTCGATGGAGAATCTTGCCCTTCATCTCATCCCATAGACTTTGAAAATCTTCAATCTTATCCTCCGAGAGGTTTTGAGACTTAAACAGACCCGCAAAGAAAATTGTCTTTTTAGGTGCCAAGATCCTCTCAAATTCGGTAAGACTGATTGGCTTGTCATCCATATCCCGCATTAACTCAGCAGAGCAAACGATAGCCTCCTCGTTATCCTTGTCTATCACTGCAAACTCAATGAGCTGCTGGGATTTATCTAAGATAACAAGAGTGCCTCTGACATAACAAACCGCATCATGAGCTTGAACAATATAGGCAAGAAATTGAGATTCCTCGGCCTCCTCCATGCGAAGATCATCGACAAAAAATAGGTATTGGTCGCCATCACTATTTACCAAGGTAAATATCTTCGGTATAACCCCATGACCCAAGGCCAGATTACGATAGTAGTCAGAAATTTCAACAGCAAGATTTTCGGCAAAGAGGTGCATAGTTATGGCGACAGGTTAAAAGATTATTCAGTACGCGTCTTAATGGATTCAATAATTTTATTGAGCGCATCAGGCCGCACAGAGCTTTGGCCCTTAAAGGGTTGATCGGTAATAATTAGTAATGAGATGAGCGCTCCTAGTGTGGCGGGGAGGATTTTCAAACCAAGATGAAAAGAGTCGGATTGAACAAATAATGTATTGATTGCCATCAGCGCAGTCATGCAAATAAGGATAACGATCCAAAAAAGGTTTGGAAGGCGTGTACTCGAACGTTCAATTCTGGCCTCCCTGCTTTCAGCCACCTCTTCTGACTTTTTAATAATGTCGGTATACATAGCGGTTTGTCTATTAGATTCAGGCTCTAAGGACATAATCTTACGAGATATCCCACGCCATAGCATATGAGTCTTTTCGTTACCTTGCCCGACCTGTAAATCTGGCCACTCATCAGTGACGACTGAGTGAATGTAATCAAACAACTCTTTACGAATTTGAGCAATAGCAGGATCTCCATATCTCGTTAACAATCGATCCAAGTTATTAATGCGACCCGCCTCCTGAGAGACCAAGGATTGCACTTCGCGAAAATTTGTTTGAGCTTGATTTAATAAAAAGCCAATCAGTAAACCGCTTAACGTAATGATTGAGCCAAACAAACTCAACCCCAAACGAGTACTGTCTTCTGTCGGAGTAAAAAATGATATCGACTGAAGCACCCGAGGGATAAAACCCAGAAACACCACAGAAAAAATAATCAGGACAATTAAAATTTGAGCGTTCGTTCTGCGATACATCCAGTTAAAAAACATGGCCATTCTCCGTGCGGGTAGAACTAAAGATCAAGCAGCAAGATGACGATTTAAAAAATCCATCGTACGAGTCCAAGCAAGCTTAGCGGCATCGGCTTGGTACTTTAAGAAGGGAAGATTTCTGGCATCGGCCTCTTCGTTCGCAAAGGCATGCTTCGCATCGTAACGATAAAACTCTAAATTGACGCCCGCCTCTTTCAATTTCGCCTCCAATTGATCAACGCCATCGATAGCAAAAGCATCATCATGCAAAGCCCAGTGCGCCATCATTGGCGTAGTTACAGCGGCAGCATCAACAAATTCTAGTGGTGGATAGCCATACCAAACAACGGTTGCATCTAACTCTGGAACATTACATGCCGATAAAACAGTTAATGCTCCGCCCATGCAAAAACCAGTCACCGCCACTTTTGTGCTACCAGTAGTCTTGAGGTACTGAACAGCCCCGCGGATATCTTGGCCTGCAGCCTCACCAAAATTGAGGTGATTCATTAAATGTTCCGCCTCGTTGGCCTCTAAGGCCAACTTACCTCTATATAAATCTGGTACTAAGGCACGATAGCCAGCCTCAGCCAATCGGTCAGCTACACCCTTAATCTGATCGTTCAGACCCCACCACTCTTGAATCACCACGATACCAGGGGCATTGACCTGGCTCTTAGGCTCTGCCAAATAGGCATTAACCGTTTGTCCGTCTGGACGTTTGTATTGGATCATGATTTTTTCCTATTAAGTCATTTGGATGGACTAGTGATATTTTCTTCGAATGAGTCAAAGTCGATAATTCCTACTGCAGGGAACTCAAGATTGAGCATCATAAAAATGATCCCCGTTGTGACAAGGGCAAATAATGTAGTTAATACCCAATCTCGCTTCATCTTCATACCAAGCGTATAACCCGAAACAAACGAAGTAATGAAGCAGAGTAAAAAAGTTGCGGCAAAAATAATTGCTGGAGGATGCCGCTTGCTAGCAATCACCTGTCGTTCATGAATACTAACCATTGAATCAACTGCAACGGAAAGTCGACCTACTAAATCAATTACATTTGGATTAGAGCTACGAGTATCTCGAATAATTTTTGCTTTATCTTGCAACAACTTTTCAGATAGATCTCCTAGCTGAGAAAACTTTGCTTCTAACTGGTCAATACTTACGGGCTTCTTAAATAAACCTACTCGAACATTGACATAACTTTGGTATGTGCTGCTAATACCCTTCGTCTCGACTGAAGGCAAAGCTTTGATCACTTTTCCAACCTTACTAACGGCAATAGACTCCTGCTCATTTAAATCACGACGTGCATCAAAATGACTAACTGAGCCAGAAAAGTTAAAGGCAATGAGTAGCGCCATGACACCGAATAGCGCACCTTGGTAAGTGTCATGGGTGGTAATTTTTTCAGCGGCCTCTTTTTGTGCAACGTGATTTCCTACGCGCCAGCCAATCTCGGCTAATAGCAGCATAAACGCCAAAATAAACCAAACAATAAATCCAGATTGGAGCAACTCAACTCGGTATATTTCAGCCATATGAACCCCTATTTAATGGTCTTTTGATCGCTATGGATATATCCCACCAGAAAGAATGTGAGCAAACCACATGCTGCCGCCCCATACCCAACCCAGTTGTAATGTTGCATCATGCCATCTGCACCGATAGTCACAATCGCTCCAGCTACAACAGAGGCAATACCCGAGGAGAGCATCTGCACCGATCCAATCAAACTCATAAAAGTACCGCGAATTTTTGGCTCTACTACTTGGCTTACCATCGCCATTGCCGGAATCATTCGCCCAGAAATCAAAATAAAGAATGAAGTTGAGTTGATGAGAACCAGCCATAGGGGGACTGGACGCAGATTGGTGGTGACGAGCAATGGGACAAGACTGATGATTGCCAGAACCCTAAAAACCTTTACCTTTCCATACTTGTCTGCCATGTGGCCGATATAACGAGAACTCATCAGGGTTGCAACCCCACCACAAAGATAAATAAGGGAGATATAGGAATTATCAATACCAACATTTGAGGTGAGATAGAGTGCGATATAGGGAATCACCGAGAATCCCGTCATCATAATCAGACCCATAAATACATATACCCTAAGGTGTCGATGCGCAATCGCAACATCGTAAATTTGCTTAAAGCGACTACCCTCATGGACATGATTAAGGTGACCCTCGATCTTGGGAATATTGCGATAGGCCAAATATAAAATAACAACGGAGACCAAAGCAATAAAAATAAAAGGTGCACGCCAACCTAAGAACGAGATGTGGTTGGCTAAAAACAAACTCAAGGGAACTCCAGCAACGGTAGATACTGAGAACGCCGCCATGACCGTGCCCAAGGCCTTACCTCTGCGCTCAAATGGAATCGAATCGGCCACGATGGTTTGCACTAGAGAACCCAGAATCCCTCCGAATGCTCCTGCAAAAGCCCTGGCAATAAAAAGTGTGTGGTAACTGGGCGCAAAGCCACAAGCTAAAGTGGCAATAATGAAACAGGCATAAAGACTCAAAAGTAGCTGGCGACGCTCAAAACGATCAATGTAATAAGTGGCGAAAATACCCGCCACAGCTGCCGCAAAGGTATACGAAGATAGCAATAAGCCAAACTGATGGGTATTGATATCAAGAACTCGTATAAATTCTGGACCCAATGGCATCATGATCATGAAATCAAGGATGTGCGTAAACTGAATTCCTGCCAAGGCTAGCAAAAAGAAGCGTTCTTGCTGAGGGGTGCGAACAGAACTCAAAGTAGGGTCAACAGTGCAAATAATAGGAATGGGGAATCATTATCCACGCTAGCGCCTTGGTCTGCATTGGGGTACGATCAGGTTTAATCCATCTAAACCCATGAAAAACTAATACTGATTCAATGCCAGCCATCCTACCTACCCCTAGCGGCTTTTCATTTACCTTCTTATTTATAGACATTATTTTTGGATTGATTGGACTGACGATCATCCTCGTATTCCATGGAAGCGCCCTCAATCACATTCTCATGCGCTTTGAGCGCCTTACCCTGGTGAATCTTGAAAAAAAGCAACATAACCGTATCTTTTTCCATTTTTATGTGGCGTTCATATTTTTTGCCTTGATTCACGTCTCAGAAATCTTTATTTGGTCAGCACTGATCATCTGGCTTAACCTCATCCCCGACACAGTGCAGGCCATCCTTTTCTCGGGGAGCTGCTACACCACGGTAGGTTTTGTACAGGATATCCTCCCAACTGGATGGAAAAGTATGGCTTTCTTTATCGCCTTTACTGGGCTCTTCTCCTTAGCATGGACCACCTCCGTCATGATCGGAATGACTGCTATCTACAAACAGGCGTGGCATATAAAATATGTACATCGAAAGTTTTAACTTTAAGAAAAGTTGGCAAAATTCATCTTCTTTTGCTCTATTTCAGTAGTTTTTACATCGAATAATGTCTCTTTTTTAAAACTTAATAAATTACTTTAAGTTTTGATGTAGTAGCCATAAACACAGCGAGTTCCCGCTCTAGAGGGGTCATGAGTATCAAGGATGACCCCATTAATAACTGCTGTTAAGTGCTTGGATACTTTCACAATAAGAATGCCGAGTGGTAGCTCATTACTCCTCAAATGAACCTGACAACCCGCCCCAATTTTCATTGTTGGCACCCAACGAAACCCCAAACCAAGAATGTAATCATGAAAGACGTTGCGATGATTGCCATTGCGGGGTGATGAACCCTTGGCATTAAGTCTTTTAGACAATCTATCGTTTCTCAACTGGGCATAAAGCTCATTAGCACACCTTAAGTCCTCGTAGACCCGCAGATAAGGCAAATTAGCAGCAATAGCGATAGATCTCACCACGCAGTCGCCTGCCCCACCCTTAAAGCCGGCGGCAGACCTCCCACCGTCATTAAACTGGAATTGCAGTTGACTCACCGGTTTAGAGAAAGATTTTAAAAAGCTAAACATATCAGCTATTTCTCAAATAAAAAATGGACTTGCCTTGCGACAAATCCACTTGGATCAAAACGGCTACGCGCTTACTTCGCGGAAGCCTTCTTCACAACCAAACGCCAGGCATGCAACAGTGGCTCGGTATAGCCATTAGGCTGTTCAAGACCCTTAAAAATCAGATCACTTGCAGCTTTATAGGCATATGAATCTTGGTAGTTTGGCATCATTGGTTTATACAAGGCATCGCCAGCATTTTGACCATCAACCACTTTAGCCATGCGCTGCAAGGTCTCATTAACTTGGGCTTCAGTAACGATGCCGTTAAGCAACCAGTTTGCAATATGCTGGCTAGAGATACGCAAGGTTGCGCGGTCTTCCATTAGGCCGATATTGTGAATATCAGGTACCTTAGAGCAACCAACACCTTGATCAATCCAGCGCACCACATAACCCAAGATGCCTTGGCAGTTATTGTCCAACTCTTGCTGAATCTCTTCCTTAGACCAGTTTGCTTTCTCAACGACTGGAATGGTTAAGAGGTCATTAAGCAAGGCTTCAGCTTCAGCGGCAACATCCAATTTTTCCATTTCTTTTTGGATCTCAGCAACGTTCACTTGATGATAATGAAGGGCGTGCAAAGTAGCTGCTGTTGGTGATGGAACCCAGGCAGTATTTGCGCCAGCCTTGGGATGAACAATTTTTTGCTCTAGCATGGCTTTCATCAAATCTGGCATTGCCCACATACCCTTGCCGATTTGCGCGCGTCCACGCAAGCCACAGTCCAAACCAGCAAACACATTACGACGCTCATAAGCTGACAACCATTTACTGGTTTTCATATCACCTTTTCGCATCATTGGGCCAGCATGCATAGCAGTATGCATTTCATCTCCAGTACGATCCAAGAAGCCCGTATTAATAAAGGCAACGCGCGCACCTGCAGCAGCAATGGCCGCCTTGATATTAGCGCTCATGCGACGTTCTTCATCCATGATGCCTAGTTTGACGGTATCGGCAGGCAAGCCAAGTAATTTCTCAACACGACCAAAGAGCTCACCAGCAAAGGCAACCTCTTCTGGACTATGCATTTTTGGCTTGACAATATAGACGGAGCCTTTACGGGTATTACCAATCACCTGTGTGGCAGGACGATTGATATCGTACAAAGCAATCAATACAGTCACCACTGCATCCAAAATACCCTCGTAGATCTCCTTACCTTCACCAGTAATAATGGCTGGATTAGTCATCAAGTGGCCAACGTTACGGAGGAACAAGAGCGAGCGGCCATGTAATGTGACTACGCCGTCTTTGGCATCTACTGCGCCAATGCCGGCAGTGTACTTACGGTCGGGATTAAGTGTACGAGTAAAGGTTTTTCCACCCTTTTGAACCTCTTCTACCAAAGTACCCTTGAGAATACCTAACCAGTTTTCATAAGCGAGTACTTTGTCATCTCCATCCACTGCTGCAATGGAATCTTCCAAATCCAAAATAGTAGACAAAGCCGCTTCAAGCACAACATCATTTACGCCAGCGGGATCACTTGAACCAATGGTCTTGCTCTTGTCGATTTGAATATCAATATGAATGCCATTGTTGCGCAACAAAATAGATGTGGGTGCAGCAGCATCACCCTGATAACCAACAAACTGCTTCTCATCGACCAGCCCGGTAACTTGACCGTCTTTTAATGTGACGGAGAGCTTATTTGCCTCAATGGTGTAAGCCACTGCATCACGATGTGAGCCGGCGCCTAAAGGTGTAGCTTGGTCCAAAAAATTACGCGCATAGGCTACTACCTTAGCACCGCGTATGGGATTGTAAGCACCAGCCTTAGTGGCGCCCTCTTCTTCAGAGAGAACATCTGTACCGTAAAGAGCATCATACAAAGAACCCCAACGGGCATTTGCCGCATTTAGGGCGTAACGTGCATTTAATACCGGTACAACTAACTGTGGTCCAGCCTGAAGAGCCAACTCGTCATCAACGTTTTGAGTTGTCCCCTGTACCTTGCCAGGAACCTCGTCAAGGTAGCCGATTTCTTTCAGGTACTTGCGATAAGCAGGCATATCTTTAATCGTACCTGGGTTAGCCTTATGCCAATTATCTAATTCAACCTGCAAACGATCACGCTTTGCCAGCAAGGCTTCATTTTTAGGGCTTAAATCATTAACGATCTCTTCAAAACCCTGCCAAAAATCAGCGCTCTTGATGCCGGTTCCTGGGAGAACCTTATCCTCAATAAAGCGATATAGAGGCGTGGCTACTTGAAGACTATTGCAGAGGGTACGTGCGGTCATGATCTAAACCTTAGTTACAAAAGTTAAATTAAATAAATCAGCTAAATATTTTGCATTAATCCTGGAAGGGATGCTGAAGGAGGATGGTTTCATCTCGCTCAGGACCAGTGGAGACCATAGCAATCGGCTTACCGGCAACCTCTTCAATGCGGCGCAGGAATGTTTGCGCCTCTACTGGAAGCTTGTCCCACTCACGAATTCCGAATGTGGTGCCCTTCCAGCCCGGGAAATCCTCATAAATTGGTTCGCAACGCGCAACAGACTCAGCTCCACGCGGCAACACATCCAATTTTTGGCCATCCAAGTTATAGCCCACGCAAAGACGGATCATCTCAAAACCATCGAGAACATCAAGCTTGGTAATGCAAAGACCCGATAAACCATTGATCTGAATCGAGCGCTTCAGTGCGGCAGCATCCAGCCAGCCTGTGCGACGTGGACGTCCTGTAACAGAACCAAACTCTTTGCCTACTTCGGCCAAACGTATGCCAATCGGATCTTGTCTTACTGGATTGTCATGGTCATACAGCTCACTTGGGAAGGGACCTGCGCCTACACGAGTGCAATAGGCCTTAGTAATACCCAATATGTATTGCAAGGAATCAGGACCAACGCCAGAACCTGCTGCAGCATTACCTGCTACACAGTTACTTGATGTGACGTAAGGGTAGGTTCCATGGTCAATATCTAAAAGGGTGCCCTGCGCCCCTTCAAATAAAAGATTCTGGCCAGCCTGTTCGGCAGCATACAAAGCGCTAGAGACATCCACCACCATCGGCTTAATGCGCTCAGCATAGGACATCGCTTCTGCCAAAGTCTTTTCATAATTCACGGGCTCTGCACCGTAGTAATTGGTGAGCATAAAATTATGATATTCAAGATTCTCACGTAACTGTTCAGCGAATTTCTCTGGATAGAACAAATCTTGTACGCGCAATGCACGGCGAGCTACTTTATCCTCATAGGCCGGACCAATACCGCGACCTGTCGTACCAATCTTTGCTTCACCACGTTTCTTCTCGCGCGCATGATCAATCGCTACGTGATAAGGAAGAATCAAAGTAGTTGCTTCCGAAATCTTCAAGCGGCTTTGAACATCCAAGCCCGCAGCCTCAAGCTCGCCAATCTCTTTAAATAAAGCCTCAGGTGAAAGCACTACACCATTACCGATGTAGCAGATGACCTCTTTATGCATGATTCCAGATGGAATCAAGCGCAAGATGGTTTTCTTGTCGCCAATAATTAATGTATGACCCGCATTATGTCCACCCTGAAAGCGCACAACTGCTTGTGCATGATCAGTAAGCCAGTCAACGACTTTACCTTTACCCTCATCACCCCATTGGGTGCCGATAACAACGACATTGCGACCACGTGCTTGCTGCTTTGAAGACATAATAAAATCCAAAAAGATAATTACAAAAAAGTTTACTTCTGCTTTACTTCCCAAGCGTCGCCCTGCTTGCGCAACTCTTGGTTACATTCATACTCGGCAGTTTGCGCTTGATCACCAGGCATCACCTGAATAACTACCTCCCCACGCGCGCGCAAATCAGCAATCACTTGATTTAAGCTTGCATCATCAATCCAAGGCGCAACAATGGCAGGCTTGCGAACACTCATCGGTGACAAATTGGCCAGCGTCAATAAATCTAATGAAAAGCCCGTTGCAGGTCTTGAGCGACCAAAGGCTTGACCCACGTGGTCATAGCGTCCACCACGTGCAATCGGTTGTGGCAATTTATCAACATAGGCAGCAAACATTACACCGCTGTGATATTGATAACCACGCAGGTCGGCTAAATCAACGCTCAGCTCTAATCCATTAGATAGGCTAGTAGCTGCTTTCGACAAGCGCTCTAGTTGCGCAAGTGCCTCATTAATTAGTTGATGTTTTGGTAAGAGCCTCTGTGCATTAGTGAGCACTTCAGCGCAAGGCCCATTTAACTCCGTGAGAGCAATCAATGCTTCAATTGTCTTGGGATTTAATGATTGAGCCCAAACACTCAGGCGAGGTCGATCTTTGCTTTGCAACAAACCATAAAGTATTTCAATATCGGATTGACTGAGGTTCTGACCATCCAGAATGCCAGCCAAGATACCTGCATGCGACAGATCGAGATAGACCTTATCCAGACCAGCCAAGCCTAAGGTCTTCAGCAATAAAACAATCGCTTCAAGGTCAGCTTCCCAGGTAGCGCAACCATAAATTTCAGCGCCAAGCTGCAGTTCTTCGCGTGCGGAACTGCCAACTGGAGTGCGCGCATGCGCAACCGAACCTGCATAGCAAAGACGAGTAACGCCAACGCGATTTAATAAATGCGCATCGATACGAGCCACTTGCGGCGTCATATCTGCACGTAAACCCAAAGTGCGACCAGATAATTGATCAACCAATTTAAAGGTTTGTAAATTCAGATCAGAGCCAGTGCCCGTTAATAAGGAATCCAGGAACTCTAAGATTGGGGGTGCAACTAGCTCATACCCATAGGATTGATATAAATCCAAAATGGCACGACGCAGAGTCTCTACTTTTCGAGCCTCTGCTGGCAATACATCAGCAATATCTTCAGGAAGCAACCAACGATTCATGATTTAAATTATTCACTTTCGCTTATTTTTTGTGCAAGAATTTAAAGAACTCACCATTGGGCTCAACTACCATAATGTCCTTCTTATCCTTAAAGGAGCTACGGTAAGCCTCAAGACTTTGATAAAACTGAGCAAATTGCGGATCGCGACCAAATGCTTCGGCATATAAAGCCGTAGCCTTAGCGTCACCCGCGCCTTTAATTTTTTGCGCATCACGGTAGGCTTCAGCCAGAATCGTATCGCGTTGACGTTCAGCATTAGCACGAATCTTGTCGGACTCTGCAGCACCAGTGGATCGCAACTCATTGGCAACACGTTTGCGCTCTGCTTCCATACGACGGTAAACAGAATCACTAATCTCCGCTAGAAGGTCAACACGCTTTAAGCGCACATCAACGATTTCTACGCCGATATCAGCAGCATCGTCTGCCACTTTCTTACGGATGCCCTGCATCACTTGTTCGCGCTGATCGGAAATCAGTTCACGAACAGTACGTTTTGTAAATTCCTCATTCAAGGCGGAGCGGACTAATTGTGTAAGACGATCCTCAGCTAAACGTTCATCACCCTTGAAGCTGATGAAGAATTTACGAGGATCAACAATACGCCACTTCACATAAGAATCCACCAGCAAATTCTTTTTCTCAGCAGTAATAAAGCGCTCAGCTTCTGGATTATCAATAGTCAAAATACGACGATCGAAGAAGCGCACGTTTTCAAATGGCGCTGGATATTTCACTTGTAGGCCGGGTTGCTCTATCACGCGCACAATTTGCCCGAAAGAGAACACCACAGCGAACTTGCGTTGATCAACAACAAAAACACTCGAGGAAAGTATATAGACAAATGCGATCAGGGCAACAAGCCCAGCAATCAAACGATTCAAGTTCATTATCTAGACTCCCGATCGCGGCTACGTAAGCCATCTCGCTTATCAGCAGAGTTATTGATTACCGCTGGAGTCGCATTGCTAACAGCGCCATTAGTCGTATTTGTTGCAGGACCTGGTGCTGGCGGATTGCCAGTGGCGCCGCCAACCGTAACGGAACCTGTTGGAGTGGTTTGATTTACTTGCGCAGCTGCTGCTTGCGCACTTTCAGCGCTAACTTGCGCAACGATTTTATCAAGCGGTAGATAAAGCAAACTATTACTCTTGGTGGTATCCACTAAAATCTTCGTCACATTGTTGTACATGTCGCGCATGGTGTCGATATACATACGATCACGCGTTACTTGCGGTGCTTTTGAGTATTCAGCCAAGATAAGTTTGAAGCGAGTAGCATCACCCTCTGCGGTAGCAACCACACGCGCCTTATAACCCTCAGCCTCTTGAATCAAGCGAGCAGCAGTTCCTTTGGCGCGAGGAATAATGTCATTGGCATAAGCCTGACCTTCACTCTTCAGGCGCTCTTGATCTTGACCCGCTTTCACCGCATCATCAAATGCTGCCTGAACTTGCTCGGGCGGCTGAACATTTTGTACGGTCACGCTGGTGACATAGATGCCTGACTTATAGCTATCCAAAATCTTCTGGATTGAACCTGCTAAATCAATTGCAATTTTTTCACGACCTTCGTACAACACTGTATCCATTTTACTGCGAGCAACAATCTCACGAACTGCTGTCTCCGCAGCCTGAATCACAGCAGCATCCGGATCACGATTATTAAACAAATAATCTGTTGGGTCTTTTAAGCGGTACTGAACTGCAAAACGCACATCGATGATGTTTTCATCTTCGGTCAGCATGGAAGAGTCTTTTTGATTGGTTGCCTTAATCAATACGGGACGACCTACTTCAACAGAGCGGACGCCAGAGAGATTGACAACTTCTTGCGATTGAATCGGCCAAGGCATACGCCAGTTGATGCCTGGCTTAGCGGTGTAGTCATATTTACCAAAAGTCAGAATCACGCCCGCCTGACCTTCTTGAATAATAAAAAAGCCACTACAAATCCAGACCAAAAACACACCAGCAGCAGCCAATAAGACGCTTGCTTTTGAGCCAAAGGGGTTTGTGAAATGAAAGCTAGGGGTAGCGCCGCCTCCACTATTGCCGCCCATCCCCCCTTTAGCCACCCGATCTTCGGGCTGAGGGATATCGGTGCTATTCGGCTTGTTAGTCGGCTTACTTGTCGCAGGCCCTGGTTTACTCTTGCCGCCAAAGATACCAGCTAAGCGGTCATTAAAATCGCGCCACAACTCATCTAAATCTGGCGGGCCATCTGGCTTCGCTTCTGGTTTACCAGGAGCCTTGGGCTGATCTTGAGTGGCGGGATCGACTTTTGGAGCTTGTTCACTATCCCGCCCATCTTTAGCATCTTTAGATCCATTGCTTGGTTCGGTGACCGAAAACAGGCCGAGAAATTTACGCATCATTAGGTGTATAGCTTCGATTCGGGATAGGATTAAATTCAGAAGACTCTGGTCGCTCGGGTAAAGGGGCTAAAAACTCATCAGGAGCCAATTGCTTTTTGGCTCGATTATGCTCGACCCTTATTCTATCAGTCATTTGAGAGCATTCAGCTAGTGCCTCACGGAGCAAATCAAGACCTAGGCCTGTCTTGGACGACAGGAAAACCCTACTCGGAAAGCCTTCGGCATCTCGCTCCAAAAGGGCTCCCTGAATAAATGTTTGGGGCATCTGGTCAATCTTATTCATGACCTCAATACGGGGGGTGTCATCAGCGCCAATTTCTCGTAAAACAGCCTCGACTTCAGCTTTTTGCTCCCTAGCTACAGGGCTGCAGGCATCAATTACATGCAATATGAGGTCGGCGTGGATGGTTTCATCTAAGGTGGCCCGAAAGGCCTCAACCAACTGATGGGGTAATTCGCGGATAAACCCAACGGTATCAGAGACCACAATCGACCCAACCCCTTCCAAATGGACCTTTCTAGAGGTGGTATCTAGGGTTGCAAAAAGTTGATCGGCCGCATAAGTACCCGCCTTAGTTAAAGCGTTAAACAAGGTTGATTTACCTGCATTGGTATATCCAACCAAGGAGACCGAGAAAACATCCTTGCGATTTCGGGCTCGTCTTTGGGTTCTTTGCTGACGCTGGAGCTTTTCGAGCTCATTTTCTAGACGCTTAGCCTTGGTTGCCAGCATCCGGCGGTCTAATTCCATCTGAGTTTCGCCTGGACCTCCGCGTACACCAATACCACCGCGTTGACGCTCCAAGTGACTCCAAGCCCTTACCAAACGTGACATCCGATATCTAACCTGAGCCAATTCAACCTGAGTCTTACCGATATGACTTTGCGCACGCCGGCTAAAGATATCCAGGATTAGACCTGTGCGATCCATTACATGAAAGCCAATATGCCGCTCTAGATTTCTTTGCTGGGTTGGTGAGAGTGGATTGTTGAAGATGGCTAATTCAGCACCTTGCTCTTCCATCACCCTCTTAAGCTCATTAGCTTTCCCAGATCCAATATATAAAGCCGGATCTGTTTTACCTTTACGAGCAATAACGCTGGCTGCAGGTATAGAGCCAGCGCTATCAGCCAATAAGCTGAGTTCAGCCATGCTATCTGCAAAATCTTCGCGTCCGGTATCTACCCCAACCAGAACTGCGCGTGCCGCATCTACTCCGGTTTTATACAGAGCTAGTCTCTTCCAAGCGGAACTCAACTGCACGTGCAGGAACAATAGTTGAGATTGCGTGCTTATAAACCATCTGAGTTACCGTATTGCGCAACAGAACGACGTACTGATCGAATGATTCGATATTGCCCTGCAACTTAATACCATTCACCAAATAGATCGAGACGGGAACATGCTCTTTACGCAAGGTATTGAGGAATGGATCCTGAAGTAATTGAATTGCTTTGTTATTCATACTGCTCCTTATTCGTTTTTTATTTAGGGAGTCTTGCTTTTTTATTTACATGTCCAACATACTACCCACCACCAATATATAAGGCTTGATCACAGCAATTCAAGCCCTGCACATTGAAATCTTATCCTACAGAATGCAAAATTACTTCTTTTTACCCTTATCCGCGTCTACGTAAGGATTCTTCGCTGTGTTCATCTGAATGCGCAATGGTGTGCCTCGCAACTTAAACACCTCCCTAAATCGACCTTCCAAGTATCGCTTGTAGCTATCTGTCACACCACTTAACGAGGTTCCATGAATGACCACAATCGGAGGATTCATGCCCCCTTGGTGTGCATAACGCAGTTTTGGACGCCCCATACCAACGCGTTTAGGCTGCTGATGTTCGATCGCCTCTTGCAGAATGCGCGTTAACCGTGGAGTTGGTAACTTAGCCATCGCTGCAGCGTATGCGGCATCCACATCTTTAAATAGCTCTTTTAAGCCAGTGCCTTTTTTTGCCGAAATCGGATGCACATTGGCAAAATCTAAGAATCGTAACTTTTGCGCGATTTCCAGGCGGGCACGTTCTTTGACGTACGAATCAATGCCATCCCACTTATTCACAGCAACGACCAGTGCACGACCTGCTTCAACAATAAATCCAGCAATATGAGCATCTTGCTCAGAAATATCTTGCTGAGCATCCAACATCAAAATAACGACGTTGCAATCAGCAATGGCTTGCAAGGTTTTTACAACCGAGAATTTCTCGATCGCCTCAAATACTTTTCCACGGCGACGTAATCCTGCAGTGTCAACCAAAATATATGGCTTACCATTACGCTCAAAGGGAACCTCAATGGCATCGCGCGTGGTCCCTGGCATGTCAAATGCAATTACTCGCTCCTCGCCAATCAACTTATTAATCAGGGTTGATTTACCAACGTTAGGACGACCCACTACCGCAATCTTCATTGGGCGATTAGGATCATTCACTAAATCTTCTTCATCCGGCTCTGCGATGCCCAATGAATCCAAAGCATCATCAAGCAATCCGCGCACGCCATCGCCATGAGCGGATGAAATTGGAAAAGGCTCGCCTAAACCAAGCTCATGAAAGTCGGCAGTCACAATGCCAGCCTGCATACCTTCAGTTTTATTCACCGCCAAAATAACTGGACGACCGGTCTTGCGAAGAAAATCAGCAATCACGCGGTCCTGTGGCGCCATGCCCAAACGACCGTCTACCAAGAAAATAATAATGTCAGATTCGGCAACCGCCTGTTTCGTTTGCTTAGCCATCTCAGCAACGATGCCTGTCTTAGCTACCGGCTCAAAACCACCAGTATCAACGCAAATAAAGGCGCGCTCGCCGATGCGGCCCTTGCCATAGTGACGATCTCTTGTAAGACCCGAAAAGTCTGCAACCAATGCATCGCGTGAACGCGTCAAGCGATTAAAGAGCGTAGACTTGCCAACGTTAGGGCGACCGACGATAGTGATGACTGGATTCATTTTGGACTGTACGCCGATATTTTTCCACCCTGGGATTGAATCAGGATGAGACCGCCAACCGCAATTGGGGCGGCAGTGATTGGACTACTATCATGACGAATACGCGCAACCATCACGCCATCCGCCTGTGAGAATGCATGCACGTAGCCTTGTGCATCACCCATAAGCAATACTCGACCAACAGCTAAGGGCTCACCAACATCTCTAAATGTGAGGGAAGTGTTTTCCCATACCTGGGTGCCATCTTTTGTTGCGAATGCGGTGACATAGGATCTGTCATTTGCTGCAAAAACCATGTCAGCACTTTGTGCAGTGCCTGTAAAGCTGGAAAAATCTTTGAACCAAGTCAAATTGCCAGTGCGAGCCTGACCACAACCAATTCGGCCCTGATACGAAACCGCACATAAAGTCTCAGCCTCCATGCTTGGCTTAGCGGTAACGTCATTCAAGCGCTCAATCTCAGAAAAGCCTTTGGGGAAAGAAATTGGGGTTTCCCAAACTAAGCCACCGTTAGCAATAGCAATCATGCCAAATCTACCGCCGGCAAAACCCGTAACAATTACCTCATTACCAATCGCCAACATGCCATACCCTACCCGCAAAGATAGCGCAGATTGTTGACGTTGATAAATCCACTTACGCGCACCAGTCTGTTCATCCATTCCAATAAAGCGATTATCCAAAGCGCGGATGATCACTACACCACCAGCCACTACTGGTTCCGTCAGCACTTCGCTACCCACGTTAACATTCCACACTGGCTTGCCAGTATCGTCATAGGCATATACCGTGCCTTTAGTTGTCACGACTGCAGTAATACGGCCATCTGAACCTGGGCCCACAGTAATGCGTTCTGGTACCGAAGCTTCCCAGATTTTGTTGCCATTGGCCAAATCAATCTTAGCCAAGTTACCGCGATGGGATGCTGCATACACTGCATCGCCAGCAACTACTGGATGAAAATTAAATGACTCGGAAGACCCTACACTGGTTGACCAGACGGGGGCTAGATCAAATTGATTGGTAACGGGGACGAGTTCAGCAGGCTTGCGAACACGAGCACCCCCAGAGCAAGCTGCTAATGCAGTAATCGCCAAACCAATAATCAGGGATTTTGAAGCAAACTTCACTACGCGCATCGTTTGAATCATCACTGAGCAATACCTCCAACGGCATCTAATTTAACCTTCAATAGGCGTCGCGCCTCTTCTGGGAATTCCTTAGATTGATCCAATTTCTTCCAGGCATCTTGATAGCTATTACGAGCATCCGATATTTTCTTTTGTGCCAAATACCAGTCGCCACGGCGCTCTAACCATAGGGCCTCGAAACCTTTGATTGGGGTTTCCTTCAGAATGGCGTCTGCTTCAGTAAAGTCTTTCTCTGTACCCTGCTCAATTAACTGAGAGGCTAAACGCAATTTACCCAAGGCGGCATAAGCATCATTGGATGCATTCTTAGCAGTCCAACGTAAATATTCAATAGCTTTAGGTGCGTCACCAGCGTCAGAGGCAATCTTGGCAGCTACTAAACTAGACATCGATGCGTAAGGGGTGCGACCGAACTGTTTTTGCAAATCATCGGCAGCCCGCAAGGTTTGCTCTTTATCACCCTTACTGATAGCAATCACCATCGTGTCATACAGTTGTGATGCCTGGGCGGCCTGACTATTACGCCACCACTGGAAGCCACTATACGCTGCATAAATCAATAAGGCAGCGGTTAAGATACCGGTAATCAGATTGCGATACTTTTGCCAAAATGCCTTGAACTGGTCAAGTTGTTCTTGTTCTTCTAGGTCTAAAGGCATATTAATTCCAAGCTATTAAATATCGTTATAAGGTAATTCTATTCGGAGGCGCCGACTAAAGCGTCAATTACCGCTTCCAGCACTTGATCAAGGGCTACTGCCTGCTGATCACCACTGCTACGCAGATCCTTGAGTTGGGCTTCATTTTTAGCTAACTCATCTGGGCCAATAATCACTGCATAGGATGCCCCACTGGCGTCAGCCTTCTTCATTTGAGACTTAAAACTAGCAGATTGACCATCTGGAGGGCAAAAAAGAATGGTATCAATCCCGGCACTGCGAAGACGCTCAGCAATAATCATGGCAGCAATCAAGGTTTCGCCGCCCTGATGAAGTACAAAAATATCGCACCCAGGGACGGTATCAGGTAATGACCCAGATACTTTCATGAGTTCTAAAACACGCTCCATACCCATGGCCCAACCACACGCAGGTGCAGCCTTGCCTCCCATGCGCTCAATCAGTGGGTCGTAACGACCGCCGCCGGCGATCGTACCCTGTGCACCCAACTCATCTGTTACCCACTCAAATACGGTTAGGTTGTAGTAATCAAGACCGCGAACTAAGCGTGGATTGATCTTGCATGGAATATTGTTTGCCTTAAGGAGAGACTGAACAGCATTAAAATGTTTGAGCGACTCATCGCCTAAGAAATCCAATAATCTTGGTGCACCCTCGATCAAAGCTTGCATGACCGGATTTTTAGAATCCAAAATACGGAGTGGATTGGTCAATAAACGACGCTGAGAATCATCATCAAGCTGCACGGCATTCTGCTCAAAATACTTTACCAATGCAGCGCGATGCAGCGCGCGCTCATCAGCCTGCCCGAGTGAATTAATCTCTAAGCGAACGCCCTTGAGACCGAGCTCGTCCCAAAGGCGTTGACCCATGAGAATGATTTCTGCATCAACGTCTGGACCAGCAAAGCCCATTGCCTCAACACCAAACTGGTGAAACTGACGATAACGGCCACGTTGTGGACGCTCATGTCGAAACATAGGGCCTGTATACCAAAGACGCTTAGGCCCTTCGTACAACAAATTATTTTCAATGACTGAGCGTACGATTGCAGCAGTTCCCTCGGGGCGCAAGGTGAGTTGCTCACCATTTAAGCGATCCTCAAAGGAATACATTTCCTTCTCAACAATATCAGTCACTTCACCAATGCCGCGTTGAAATACGGCAGTAGCCTCAACAATGGGGGTGCGCAAAAACTCATAGCCGTAAGCACGGGTCAGATCACGCAAGACGTGCTCAAGATGAGCCCACTGCGCAGCATCTGCTGGTAGCAAATCATTCATACCCCGCACACCATTAATCTTTTGCGCTTTTTCCGTCTTCTTGTTTTTATCTTCGGTCATTTTTAGGAGTAATTCTGCTGAACGTATTGATCAACAATTATTTGAAACTCTTGCACAATATTGTCGCCACGCAAAGTTTTCACTTTTACGCCATCAACAAAAACAGGTGCAGCAGGACTCTCGCCGGTACCGGGCAATGAGATCCCAATATTGGCATGCTTACTTTCGCCAGGGCCGTTAACAATACAACCCATTACAGCAACGTTCATATTCTCAACGCCAGGATGGGTTTTCTTCCACATCGGCATCTGTTGACGCAAATAAGATTGAATATTGGCAGCCAGCTCTTGGAAAGTGGTGCTGGTTGTTCTGCCACATCCAGGGCAAGCAATCACCATCGGGGTGAAATGTCGCAAGCCCATGGTTTGCAAAATCTCTTGAGCAACAATCACTTCATTCTCACGCGGTGCCCCAGGATCTGGCGTTAAAGAAACGCGAATGGTATCGCCAATACCCTCCTGCAAAAGAATGGCCATTGCTGCAGTTGAGGAAACGATACCCTTGCTTCCCATTCCCGCTTCAGTCAAACCTAAATGTAGTGGATAGTCAGATCGACGTGAAAGGTCGCGATACACAGCAACCAAATCTTGCACATTACTCACCTTGCAGGACAATAAAATCTGATCGGGGTTCATGCCCAGCTCTACTGCTTTTTCTGCGGACTGCAGCGCGGACTGAATTAACGCCTCGATCATGACTTCTTGTGCAGTTTTTGGAACGGCTAAAGCGGCATTACTATCCATGATGCCAGCAAGAAGCTCTTGATCCAGGCTACCCCAGTTCACACCAATTCGAATCGGCTTGTCGTAATTGCATGCGGCCTCAATCATTTGTGCAAACTGTGGATCGCGCTTAGCACCCTTGCCAACATTACCGGGATTAATACGGTATTTGGATAAAGCTCTGGCACACTCAGGGTAATCATTCAACAAAGTGTGGCCGTTGTAATGAAAATCACCAATCAATGGCACCAAGACATCCATCCTGTCCAACTGCTCCCGAATATAAGGAACTGCTGCAGCCGCTTCTGGGGTGTTTACAGTGATACGCACCATCTCCGAGCCAGCACGGGCTAATTCTTTTACTTGAATTGCGGTACCTACTGCATCAGCAGTATCGGTATTGGTCATTGACTGAACGCGCACCGGGGCATCACCACCCACTGTAATGATGTTACTTTTCCAGATAACCTTTGCTTGGCGCGTGGCGCGCTTAGGTGCGGGACCTAATGGTAATTGCGGTAATGAATTATGTGAGCTCATGGCTTGATAAATTCGGGATCTAATCTTTAATTAAGTTTGTCGAGCCACTGAATTGTCTGCGCATCTGGGATAACAATTTCATCATCATGCACTCCACGCTCGCGTACACGGGTTCTATCAATCACGTCGCCTGCCAATTGTCCGCAGGCAGCTGCAATGTCATCACCACGGGTTTTTCGAACCGTAGCCACCATGCCAGCATCTAACAAAATATTAGCGAAAGCTTGCACACGCTGAGGCGGTGAACGCTTAAGGCCAGACTCTGGGAATGGATTAAATGGAATGAGGTTTACCTTGCACTTAATGCCGTTAAGCAAACGAATCAATTCTTTTGCTTGTGCATCAGAATCATTCACGCCATCAAGCATGCAGTATTCAAAGGTTAGAAAATCTCTTGGTGCAAAAGGCAAATAACGCTCACACGCACCAAGCAATTCTCTTAAAGGATATTTTTGATTTAGTGGTACCAACTGATCGCGCAAGGCATCGTTAGGCGCGTGCAAAGAGACCGCCAAAGCCACTGGGCAATCTTGCGCAAGACGATCAATCATCGGCACTACGCCAGAGGTAGACACCGTGACGCGACGACGCGATAAACCATATGCCCTGTCATCCAGCATCGTGCGTAAGGCTGTTACCACGTTGTCATAGTTGAGTAAAGGCTCGCCCATTCCCATCATGACAACATTTGATATCACACGGCCGGTATGTTCCCAGCCAGGTGTTGGAAATTTTTCAATGCGGCGCACTGCTCCAGGCTCATTGCGCAAAAGATGCTCTGCAAACCACAACTGACCAATGATTTCACCAGATGTAAGATTGCGTGAGAAACCTTGACGTCCTGTTGAGCAAAAGCGGCAATTAACTGCGCAACCTGCTTGAGAGGAAATGCACAAAGTACCGCGATCATCCTCAGGAATAAATACTGCCTCAACAGCATTACCAGCGCCAACGTCCAGCAACCATTTGCGAGTGCCATCACTAGCGAGCTCATCTTTAATCACTGGGAGAGAGGTGACTTCCGCCTTATCTAGCAAAGTAGCTCGGAAGCTTTTTGCTAAATCACTCATGTCGTTGATATTGGCTACACCGCGCTGATGTATCCATTGCATAAGTTGTTTCGCCCTAAAGGGCTTTTCATTTAGCCCCGCGACATACGCTGCCATTTGGTCAGCGTCAAAATCAAGGAGATTTACGCGCGGGGAGGTCAATGCGATTACTTATCT
>CAIOIX010000278.1 GCA_903858445.1 uncultured beta proteobacterium | reverse complement strand
TGTAAAAGGCACAAAGACTGAACAGTCTTTGAAAGAGGCATTTGCTGGCGAATCTCAAGCAAATCGTCGTTATTTATATTTCGCGAACCAAGCTGATATTGCTGGTGCAAACGATGTTGCAGCAGTTTTTCGCTCAACCGCTGAAGGTGAGACTGGTCACGCACATGGTCATATGGAATACTTGATCGAAGGTGGCGCTGGCGAGCCAGGCACTGGAATGCCAGCCAAGACCGTTGCCGAAGCTTTGCAAGCGGCAATTGCTGGTGAAACCCATGAGTACACCGATATGTACCCTGGCATGGCTAAAACTGCGCGCGATGAAGGATTTGATGAGATCGCTGACTGGTTTGAAACCTTGGCAAAGGCTGAACGCAGTCACGCAAACAAGTTCACAAAAACTTTAGAAGCGCACTTGGCAAACGTTTAATTTTTAAACCAACTCGTAAAAATGCCACCCTCTCTGGGTGGCATTTTTATTACACTAAACTATATACCAAGCATCATCATTTCGGCATTGAGCAATTTTTGCATACTACCGATCAAAATACTAATAAGTACCTCCCACATGAAAATTTTTCGCAGAAAAAAGATTTCAAAATACATTGAATTTCTGGATCAATTAAAAAAATCTGGTTACCAGCTCAAGACTGTCTATGATATCGGCGCATGCAAGGGGAGTTGGAGCAAAGAATTGAAATCTCAATACCCCGACACGGAAATCATTCTATTTGAAGCAAATCCAGCCTATACAGATGATTTGTCAAATTCAAGATTTCAATTTTTTAATGTCGCGCTCAGTAATCCAGGTAGAGCCTATGTAGATTTTTACAATGGGACAAATACTGGGGACAGTTACTACAAAGAAACTACCAAGTTTTATGATGGCCAAGCTAGCATCAGATTGCAATGCGAAACACTAGATAACATTATCAAAATCCACGGCCTACCAATCCCGAATTTTATTAAGATAGATACTCAAGGATCAGAGCTTGATATCCTGCAGGGCTCAGAATCAATATTAGATCAAGTCGACTTTATCTATACCGAATGCCCAATTATTCAATATAACAATGGGGCACCAGATATTTCAGAATATCTTCAATTCTTTAAAAAGAAGAATTTCATTCCGGTGAATATTTATGAAATACATAGAGCTGAAAATATCTTGCTCCAGATCGACATTATGTTTGTTCGGTCAGATTTTAAGGATCAATATTTTGGTCCTTCAGAGTTCATACGCCCATTACTTTAAGAATCATAGCGAACAGATTTACAGGCCAAAATCTCGTTTAAATAAAAATCTTGAGACTACCAAGAATCTCTATAAGGTACTTGCGACAGCTAATTAAAAAGCCCTCATCGAGGGCTTTTTAATTGAGAGAAATTAACTAAATTTCCTGAAGTAAAACCCGCTAATAGGAAAGTCAACCCATTTAGCGCAAATAACTTAAGCTTTTTTAGCGTAAGCAGAGCACCAGCCTTTAGCAGCCACTTGCTTGCCTGCGAACAATGCGCAACCACCAGCAGCAGAACCAGCAGCACCTTGGTACAGGGCGCAATTGCTACAAGCTTGTGGAGCAGCATATCTAGCGTACTTTGCTTTATCTACTTTTGATGCATCCGCTTTGTAACCCAATGCAGCAGCTTGTGGATCTGTTTCAGCAACCATGGCTTGAGCTTGTACTTTGCTGTTGAGGGCTAAAGTAGCAGCACCAGCTGCGGACATGATCATAAATTGGCGACGGGTAGATTTCATATGGACTCCAGTGGATTAATGGTTAAATTCAAAGCGATTAAGAAAAACTTGATTGGCAACTAGAGCGATCATAGAGCAGAAGAAATTAGTACAGTAG
>CAIOIX010000277.1 GCA_903858445.1 uncultured beta proteobacterium | reverse complement strand
CCACAGTTGCATATGATGGCAGGCCTTGTCCCGGCGGGGTCGGATATGGCCATACATCGCAAAACTTATTTTGAGAATATGAAGTTTGCCGCGCAAGCATTAGCAAAGCACAATCTCAACTTATTGCTCGAGCCGATTAATACGCGAGACATGCCTGGATATTTCTTAAACACGCAAGTGCAAGCACATGAGCTACGTGTTGAGTCGGGCGAGCCCAATGTCAAAGTGCAAATGGATTTCTATCACGCCCAAATCATGGAAGGTGATTTAGCTGAAACCTTTAAAAAATACTTTAAGGACATTGGCCATACCCAAATTGCGAGTGTGCCAAAAAGAAATGAGCCAGACGATGGCGAAGTCAATTACCCATACCTATATCAACTCTTAGATGAGATGGGTTATGAAGGCTACGTTGGTTGTGAATATCGTCCTAAAGGAAAAACGGAAGATGGCCTAGCTTGGTTTAAGGCCTTAAAGTAAGCAAACCATTTATTTGCTCCTTGTTACCAAAAGCCCTCCTAAAACCACCTTCGGGTGGTTTTTTGTTGGGGTTAGCGAATTGGTGTCGATAGTCTACTAACGGCCATTTTGAGACGCTCAGGCTTCAACTTAAGTTTAAATATCAACTACATACCGGCTATATTGCGGGTTATTTCTATCAAAAACACTCTTAGAGGCATGTATTTCTAGTAAAAAATAGACAAATAACATTTATTTATGAAATCTAGTAGAGTTTAACTATTAATAGCTAAATCTAGAAACTTTCTATTAAATTAAAAAGTCCTTGAGTTAATGCAATACGCCAACGAACTTTTCTTTATTGTTGCAGCCACCATATTGTGGGGGTTGTCTGTTGGTGGCAAACCTCTTATCCAATTCAATAAAATTATCCAGCCTGAGGGCTATTGGTTTTTAGCCTTGATTTGTTCAGCCTTTGGCTTTACTTGCTTTGCCTTTGCATCAACTCTCTATATAGGTCTGTTAACACCAGCAAATACTTTTCTTCTGGCTGGCTACATTTATTTAGCATGCTATTGCCGCTCTCTTAGCAGACCGCTAACAAAACAATTTAAGTGGTTAATCCTACTGGCGATATTACTCATTGGATTAGCGTTTGCATATCTCATGCTTAAGGGAACATTTGTAGAGAGGGTAAGTCTGGTTGTGGTGGTGGCTTGCTTTGCGCTTATTTGGCAATTATTTGAATTAAAGCGTCTGCATAAACTTCACATCACTCTTCCTATATTTTTGATTGTCACCATCATTGCAGAATTAATATTAGCCTTGACTAGATTGACGCTACTTTTTACTAACGATGTACCATCTACTATTCACTTATATCAAGAACCATTTTTAACTGCAGCTATTTGATGGTCTTGGTTTGGCTTCACAATACTTTCTTATGTCGCTGTTATTGCATATAAGATAGAAAGAACTAAAGCTGAGAGTGTGCAAGTTACCTTAGAGAATAATTTAATGAAGGTAGAGTTAGCGCATAAAAAGGCGGAACAATCAGAGTTGCAATTATTAGCATCTCTTAATGCCCTTGCTAAGGCTCGCGATAATGAAACAGGTAATCATATTATTCGCACGCAGCACTATGTCAATTTACTAGCCCTTCGTTTGCGATCTGACGGTCATTACATTGAACAACTCTCAGATCATTTTATTGCTTCATTGGTGAAAGCTGCACCTTTGCATGATATTGGGAAGATTGGCATTCCCGATCAGATTTTATTAAAGAAGGGGTCTCTTACAGCTAGTGAATGGGAGGTCATGAAAACCCACACATTGATTGGAGAATCGGTATTGGATGCGGCGCACATTGATCATGAGGGTGACGCCGACATCATTGCAACAGCGATCAAGATTGCAGGTGGTCACCATGAGAAATGGGATGGTTCGGGCTATCCACGCTCCTTGTCTGGTTTGGATATACCTCTTGAGGCTCGGATTATGTCCTTAGCGGATATGTATGATGCTTTGGTCAGTAGTCGTGTTTATAAAAAAGCATGGACACATGAACAAGCAAGGGAAGAGATTCTTTCTAAACGAGAAACTTACTTTGACCCATTAATAGTAGATGCCTTTATAGCTGAGCAAGAT
>CAIOIX010000276.1 GCA_903858445.1 uncultured beta proteobacterium | reverse complement strand
TCACCGTAACTAAATACGCTCGTCTCTGTGGCCCTATTCCTCACGTCGCCGTGGATGGCCGTTAGCCATCACCCCATCCTATGGAGTCCGGACTTTCCTCCCCCTCAATAAAGAGGCGGCGATTGCCCAATTGACTCTGCGCCTGCAGTCTAACGCAGTCACAGAAATTTAGTCTAGAAATGCAAAAAGGCTGATCCGCTAACTTAGACTAAAGACCATGCAATGGTCTCACCAGCACGCAGTGGAACAATGGTGGCATCGCCCAGCGGCAACTCATTCGGAATAATTTGAGCCTGCTTCACCAAGATAATTTTCCTAGTGTTGCGCGGCAAAGAATAAAAATCAGGCCCAAAGAAACTCGCAAAGCCTTCCAACTTATCCAGCTTGCCAACGCTCTCAAAAGCCTCAGCATACAAACCTAAGGCATTAAATGCACTATAGCAACCTGCACAGCCACAAGCAGTCTCTTTTGCGCCTTTAGCATGAGGAGCGCTATCTGTGCCCAGGAAGAAACGGGGGTTGCCACTAGTAGCGACTTCGAGCAGTGCAAGCCGATGCTCTTCCCGCTTTAAAACAGGGAGGCAGTAATTATGCGGACGAATACCACCAGCAAAGATGGCATTACGATTCATTAATAAATGCTGAGGGGTAATGGTTGCAGCAATCAAATTTTTTCCACCGGTTGCAGCATCTCGCACATAGTGCGCAGCCTGCAAGGTAGTAATGTGCTCAAACACTACCTTGAGCTCCGGAAAATCTTTACGCAAAGGATCGAGAACTTGATAAATGAATACTGCTTCACGATCAAAGATATCAATTTCGGGGCTTGTCACTTCACCATGCACTAGCAGTGGCATGCCTACAGCTTGCATTGCCTCTAAGGCGTCATGGCAATACTTCAGGTCAGTCACCCCAGCATCACTATTGGTTGTGGCGCCAGCTGGATAAAGCTTAAATGCAGTAATACCCGCTGCTTTAGCCTTGCGCACTTCATCTGCAGAGGTATTGTTGGTTAAATATAAAGTCATCAAAGGCGTAAAACTATCAATGCCCAGTGATTTCAGTTGCAACTGGATGCGTGTGCGATAGGCATTAGCCAAATCCACAGTTGTCACGGGAGGCTTTAAATTCGGCATGATAATCGCACGTGCAAACTGACGCACTGTATCAATCAACACGTCCTTCATGACTTCACCATCGCGAATATGCAAATGCCAATCGTCTGGTTGAATCAGTTGAATTTGAGTTTGATTTGTTGACATGGTTATAGGGTATCAATCAAGCAAAATAATACGGAAATCATTCACGTTGGTCAGTGTAGGGCCAGTTTCCACCAAAGCATCCAATTGTGCAAAAAATCCATAGCAATCGTGGGTCGCTAAATACGGAGTAGGCAACAAGCCCTGTTCCTGAGCGGCTCGTCGCACCTCAGACGTGAACCAAGCGCCTGCATTTTTCTCGCTACCATCAATGCCATCAGTATCTGCCGCCAAAGCAGATATGTTGATGACATCATCCGAAGCGGAAAATAGGGAAAGTAAAAACTCGCTGCAGCGACCTCCGCGCCCCTTGATTCCAATAGGTAACGTCACCGTGCACTCACCACCAGAAATCAGCGCCACAGACTGCCCGACATACTGACGCGCTAGTGCAGCCTGCTCAATACCCACTTCCTGAGCTTCGCCAGTAATAGTGTCACCCAGAATCATTGGCTCATAGCCTTGCGTGCGCACATATGCAGCTGCAGCCTCAAGGCTTTTGTAGGCAGTGGCAATTACATGATTACTCACTTGAGCACCATGCAAATCCGCCTCCTTCAGGGTCTCAGGGATTTCACCGGCTAGACCTTTATTCAAATGAAGAAGTACTGAAGATGGGATAGGATTCTGATCCAAGTGATATTTAGCCAAGATATTTAAGGCATCTTGATAGGTCGAGTAGTCAGGTGCGCATGGGCCGCTGGCAATATCGGCAGGCGAGTCGCCCGTCACATCTGAGATCAATAAGGCCTCAACTCGAGCGCCTCGCGCAATCGCCAATCTCGCTAAATTTCCACCTAGGATGGCAGATAAATGTTTACGAACCACATTCATCTCTTGAATGGGAGCGCCACAACGTAATAAAACCTCAGTGGTTTCCCGCATGTCTTCCATGCTGATACCTTTCTGAGGTAGGGTTAAAAGACTAGAACCCCCACCAGAAACTAAAGCAATCAGCACATCGCCTGCGCCCAACTGACTTACCGAATCAAAAATCGCTTGAGCACCATCCATACCAGCTTGATCTGGCACTGGATGTCCAGCTTCAATAATCCGAATATGCTGCGTTGGTAAGCCATGTCCATAGCGAGTGAGAACCGTACCCTGCAAACTAACTTCCGGCCAATAGTTCAGGGCATAGTGCTCCAAAGCACTAGCCATGGAGGCGCTTGCTTTGCCTGCGCCCACCACTAAACAGATACCTTTGGGCTCTTGCCCCCGAGGAAAAATTTTTCCCAAATATTCAGGAATAATCACCTGAGGGTCCGCCACTGCCACAGCTGAAGCAAAGGCCTGCTTCAAAATTGTTTGTTGCTTGCTCATAGAGATATTCTAATCAAGCGCTGCACGCTCTTGCATTTGCCACATCTCAGCATAGCGGCCATTAGCAGTAAGCAGCTCAAGATGAGTGCCGCGCTCCACAATTTTCCCATGCTCCATCACCAAAATTTGGTCGGCATGGATGATTGTAGAAAGTCGATGGGCAATGATGAGGGTCGTTCGGTTCTTGGCCAAACTAAGCAACTCTTCCTGAAAAGCACGTTCAGTCTTAGAATCCAATGCAGAAGTGGCCTCGTCAAAAATTAGCATCGCCGGCTTCTTCAGCAGGGTGCGCGCAATAGCAACTCGCTGCTTCTCGCCGCCGGATAATTTCAGGCCGCGCTCACCAACTTGAGTTTCATAACCATCAGGCAAGTGTTTAATAAAGACATCAATTTGTGCTGCTCTTGCAGCCTCATGTACTTCAGCACTGGAAGCCTTTGGGTTGCCATAAGCAATGTTGTAGCCAATAGTGTCATTAAAAAGAACTGTGTCTTGAGGAACAATACCAATAGCATTTCTGAGGCTAGTTTGCTGAACATCCAAAATATTTTGACCATCAATCAGAATTTTTCCAGACTGAACATCATAAAAACGGAATAGCAATCTAGCTAAAGTACTCTTACCTGCGCCACTTTGCCCAACCACTGCAGTAATAGTGCCAGCTGGAATATTAAAACTCACATCGCGCAGAATCTCCCGCTTAGCATCGTAATGAAAAGAAACATTCTCAAAGCGAACATCCGGCCCGTGCGAGTAGTTATCAATCCGCAAAGGCTGGGCATGGGGTGCATCCGCAATCTCTTTTTCAGTATTGAGTAAAGCGAACATTCGATCCATATCAGTGAGGGCCTGCTTAATCTCCCGATAAATCACGCCCAAGAAATTCAGGGGGATGTAGAGCTGAATCATTAAGGTATTCACCAAAACAAAATCACCCAAAGTCATGCTGCCGTCTATGACACCAAGAGTGGCGCGCCATAAGATCAAGACTAGGCCAATGGCGATAATAGACTGCTGACCAAGATTTAACACTGCTAACGACTTTTGTGACTTCACCGCAGCTACTTGATAGCGCGCTAAGTTCTCGTCATAGCGACCAGCCTCAAAAGCCTCATTACCAAAATACTTCACCGTCTCAAAGTTGAGCAAAGAATCAATAGCTTTTTGATTTGCCCTAGAGTCCATGTCATTCATCGTGCGACGAAAATGGGTGCGCCACTCAGTCACCACAATCGTGAAGAGAATATACAAAACTAAAGCTGTCAAGGTAATAGCGGCAAACCAGATATCGTATGAATAAGCAAAGTATCCGAGCACCAAACAGAACTCAATCAGTGTTGGCAGAATGCTATACAGCGAATAGGAAATTAGGGACTGAATCCCACGTGTGCCGCGCTCGATATCTCTACTGACGCCTCCCGTCTGGCGGGCTAGATGAAAACTTAAAGCCAAAGAGTGTAAATGCTCAAATACTTGCAAAGCTACTTTACGGACTGCATTTTGTGTCACGCGGGCAAAAAGAGATTCACGTAACTCTGTAAAAAGCGAGGCAGAAATACGCAATGCTCCATAGGCCAGCAGCAGACCAACTGGCACCACTAATAATGTTTCTGGGGAAGTCGCTTTGATATTAAGTGCATCAATGAGGCGTTTCATCAAAATCGGAATACCAAGATTGGTTACCTTGGCAAGGATTAAGCAACTGAGGGCGATTGCTACTCTAAATTTATATTCCAACAAGTAGGGCAAGAGATCACGAATGACCCGCCAATCGCCCCGTTGAAAAGATTTTGATTCAGCGCCAGCATGGTGGCGCCCAGATGAATGTCTCATCGTTCTATCTTAGTGACTTCTTTACTGTCGTGCAGAAAAGAGTTTGAGAATGGCCTGACCGTTACTAGGTGAGAAACATTTCTCAGCAGCTTCGCGATAAGGCAGCCACTGATAGGCAATATGTTCTCTAGGGGCCAAGGTGATGTCGATATTATCTGGTACCCCCAGGCTAAACCAATGCTCGGTATTTCTAGTGACTCCCGGAGCATAGCGATAACGCCACTGAGGGTAGATCTCGTATTCGATTTGATGGTGCATGTCTTGCAATGCCTCTGGCGGTAAGGCTGCAATATCAATACCAGTCTCCTCTAATACCTCACGAGAGGCTGCCAAAGACAAATTCTCCTCCAGGAAATCTAGACTACCCGTAACCGACTGCCAGAAATTGGCGCGATCCGCCCGCTCAATCAGTAAAACTTCCCCATTCGATTTGTAGATTACTACTAAAACCGAAATGGGGATTTTCAAGATGGCGGCCTTACTAAGCTGCTGGAGTTGCTTGACGCAAACGAATATGCAGCTCACGTAACTGACGCTCATCAACTGGACTAGGAGCCTGAGTCAATAAACACTGTGCGCGTTGTGTTTTAGGGAAAGCAATCACGTCACGGATCGATTCAGCACCCGTCATCATGGTAACGATACGGTCCAAACCAAACGCAATACCACCGTGTGGAGGGGCGCCATATTGCAAAGCATCTAACAAGAAGCCAAATTTAGCTTGTGCTTCTTCAGCGCCAATCTTTAAAGCACGGAATACTTGGCTCTGTACCGCCTCTTGGTGAATACGAACAGAACCTCCACCAATTTCACTACCGTTGAGAACCATGTCATAGGCCTTAGCCAAGCACTTGCCTGGATCAGATTCTAAATACTGCATATGTTCATCTTTAGGACTAGTGAAGGGGTGATGGCAAGCAACCCAGCGAGCATCGCCTTCGTCGTAATCAAACATAGGGAAATCAACGACCCATAATGGCTTCCAACCTTCGGTCGAGAGGCCATGCTCTTTGCCCCAAGCTGAGTGACCAATACGTAAACGTAAATTTCCCATAGAGTCATTTGCGATTTTTTCTTTATCGGCGCCGAAGAAAATAATGTCGCCATCTTTTGCACCGGTACGCTTCAAGATGCCTTCGATTGCAGCATCATGCAAATTCTTCACGATAGGAGATTGCAATCCATTTCGCCCTTCGGCAACAGAATTGACCTTGATCCAAGCCAGACCTTTGGCGCCGTAGATTGCAACAAACTGGGTGTAGTCATCAATTTCACTACGACTAATGACTGCACCACCAGGAACGCACAAACCAACAACCCGTCCACCTTCTTGATTAGCGGCACCAGAGAATACTTTGAAATCAACATCCTTCATTAGGTCTGTCAGTTCTGTGAACTCAAAGTTCACACGTAGATCTGGCTTATCTGAACCGAAGCGTGCCATACCCTCAGAGTAAGGCATGGTTGGGAATGGATTTGGTAACTCTACATCCATGGTGACCTTAAAAATATGACGAATCATATTTTCAAATAAATCACGAATCTCTATTTCGTCTAAGAAGGCGGTTTCGCAGTCAATCTGAGTAAATTCAGGCTGACGATCTGCACGCAAATCTTCGTCACGGAAGCACTTTGTAATTTGGTAGTAGCGATCAAAGCCAGCCACCATCAATAATTGTTTGAATAACTGAGGAGATTGGGGCAAAGCAAAGAAGTGGCCATCATGCACGCGGGAAGGCACTAAATAGTCACGCGCACCTTCTGGAGTGCTTTTTGTCAGCATAGGTGTTTCAATATCAATAAAGCCAGCTGTATCTAAATAACGGCGGCATTCCATGGCGACGTTATAACGCAAACGCAAATTCTTTTGCATCTGGGGGCGACGCAAATCTAAAACGCGATGAGTCAAGCGAGTAGTCTCAGATAAGTTCTCATCATCTAATTGAAATGGCGGCGTAATAGAAGCATTCAAAATGGTCAAGCCATGACACAGGACTTCAACCTTACCGCTCACTAAATCTAAGTTTTCAGTACCATTTGGACGCGCACGTACCAAACCTTTAATCTGGATACAGAATTCATTGCGCACTTGCTCGGCAAGAGAAAACATCTCTGGACGATCTGGATCGCATACCACCTGGACAAAACCTTGATGATCGCGCAAGTCAATAAAGATAACTCCACCGTGATCGCGACGACGATTAACCCACCCAGACAGGGTGACTTCTTTTCCAATCAGTAAATCGGTTACCTGACCGCAGGTATGGCTTCGCATCGACATAACAATTTCCTAAAAATCAAAGTGGGTTTGGTGGCTGAATGGCATTCAGACCAGTTGGGCTATTGGGAGGAACGGATCCCATTGAAACAATATGTTTGAGCGCTTCTTCTACACTCATGTCTAATTCGATTGTTTGCGCACGGGGCACAATCATAAAAAAACCAGAAGTTGGATTTGGAGTGGTTGGCAAAAAGACATTAACATAGTCTTCACCTAATTTCGCCGTAACTTCTTTCGCGGGAATGCCCGTCTGAAATGCAATGACCCAAGAGTCTGCATGCGGATAACGAATCAAGAGCGCCTTGCTGAATGCCTGACCACTTCCAGAGAATAAAGTCGATGAGACTTGTTGCACGCTGGAATAAATTGAACGTACAACTGGAATGCGGTTGACTAACTTATCCCAAACTTTCATCCACCACTGACCCGCAAAACTAATGGCGAGCAAACCAGTCAGCATGATGACGGCTACAACAATCAAAATACCGACTAAGGGCAAGTTGCGGAAATGCTGAAGATCGGCAGAAAATTGACTTGGGAATACCGTAATGATGGCTTGCATTACCGAACCAAATACACCGTCGAGCAGGCCTAAGCCCCAAGTAATCACCCAAATAGTGACGGCCATGGGGGCCCATACGAGAATGCCTGCGAGAAAGTATTTTTTCATGTGCTTATGTTTGCCTAACCCGATATTTTAGCGGGTAAGAGCCCAATCGGCGAGAGACTAGTAAATACCTAGGCCAATGATCAAAATTCCAGCCAAAAACCCGCCAGCAAAAAGCAAAGCTCCCACAATTAGGCGGTGAGTCCGCCTTTCCTGTAACAAAAGCGCCCTTAAAACCTCTAATTCGCCGTTTTGTTCTTTTTTCTGGCTGTGTGAAAAGCTTTCCGCTATCAAACGGGGCAAAGTGGGCAAGATTTTGGCCCATGAAGGCGCCTCGACCTTAAGGCCCTCAAGTAGTCCACGCCAACCCAACTGCTGGCTTATCCACTTCTCCAAGATTGGTTTAGCAGTCTTCCAAAGGTCCAGATCGGGGTCTAATTGGCGGGCAAGCCCCTCAACATTCAAGAGTGTTTTCTGCAATAAAGTTAGTTGTGGCTGAATTTCCACCTTAAATCGGCGCGATGTTTGAAATAAGCGCATAAGCACGATACCCAACGAAATCTCTTTTAATGGGCGGTCAAAGTAAGGCTCGCACACGGAACGCACTGCGCCTTCTAACTCCTCAACGCGGGTGTTTGCAGGAACCCAGCCAGACTCAATATGCAACTCTGCAACCCGTCGATAATCACGATTAAAGAATGCCAAAAAATTGAGCGCTAAATAATTTTTGTCGGACTCACTCAAAGCACCAACAATTCCAAAATCTAAAGAAATAAATCGACCGAATGTTTCTGGCTCCAAGCTAATCATGATATTTCCAGGATGCATATCGGCATGGAAAAAACCATATTCAAAGACTTGAGTAAAAAATATTTCTACACCATCTGCAGCCAGTTTTTTAAAGTCAACACCTGCCGCACGTAATTCTTCAGTACGACCAATCGAGATGCCCTCCATGCGCTCCATCACAATCACATTGGTGTGACAGAGGTCCCAATACATTTCCGGAATCATCAATTTTTTAGAGTCAGCGAAGTATCGGCGCAATTGACTTGCATTGGCGGCTTCACGCATCAGATCTAACTCATCATGCAAATGAGTGTCAAATTCCGCTACATTCTCACGAGGTTTTAAACGGCGTCCATCTTCAGATGCGCGCTCAATGATTTTTGCCAAGTCATACATCAAGGCAATATCACCCTCGATGACCGGCAAGATACCAGGGCGCAAGACCTTAATTGCTACTGCGCGCTGATGCCACCCTGGATTCTTCTCCGTGGCACGCAAAATTCCAAAGTGAACCTGGGCTACAGAGGCACTGGCTACGGGACTTGCATCAAAACTCACAAAGACTTCTTCAATTGGCTTACCAAGCGCCTTCTCAATCAAACGGCGTGATTCTTCATTTGAAAATGGAGGCACTTGATCCTGCAATTTTGCAAGCTCATCTGAAATATCTTCTGGTAATAAATCACGACGAGTTGAAAGAACTTGCCCAAACTTTACAAAAATAGGGCCAAGAGATTCAAGCGTTAAGCGGATGCGCGCGCCTCTTGGTAAGTCAGAATTGGGTGATGTCCAACAAACAATAGAAAGCAAACTACGACGCAGACCAGGCTTTAAATTATCGCGTAGTAAAGGCAAGAGGCCATAGCGCCAAGCCGTAAAAAATATAAAGCAAAGACGGGCAAGTCGACGCACGATTTATTTAACTTTCTGTACTAGTAATTGA
>CAIOIX010000275.1 GCA_903858445.1 uncultured beta proteobacterium | reverse complement strand
CCGGTAAATATCCAGTAGATGTTGGATTTTTAATTGAACTGGAACGCCCACAAAATAGAAGCGAAGGTTATGAGGCTAAATACGGATTTTTACTCCAAAGTGAGTGGAAAAAATGGCAGGCCAATATAAATCTCTTAATGCAAGGTCATTACACGGGAAGCGAAAATCAAGGAACCTACTTTGGCTACCAAGGACAAGTCAAGTACCGGCTTCAACCAGAATTAGAGCTAGGCGCTCAAATTTACTCTTGGCTGGGTCAAGTCAATAGCTGGAACACCGATCAACAGCAACAATCCAGCGTTGGCCCAGCTATTTTCGGAAAAACAAAATTAGGTCGAAAAGAGGCTATAAAGTATAACGTCGCATATCTTTGGGGTACGACAGCTTCATCCCCACGAAATACTATTCGAATGCAGGCAGAGTATGAATTTTAGTAAAAAATAAATTTTAACTTCTTAGTTGTTTACATATCAATTTCTGATATTTTGATAGCTGTCGCCATTTAGATCAAAGATTCTGCCACCTAATTTTATGTACCTACCAAAACACTTTCAAGTGGATGACCCACAAATACTGGCACAGCTCATAGCCAAATACCCTCTAGCGACCCTAGTCGGAAATCTAGATGGTCATCTTGAAATTAATCACCTTCCACTCATGTTGAGCCCCGATGGCAAGAAGTTGCATGGACATATCGCCAGGATCAATCCACTGGTCAAGGTTGCCGCGCAAGAGAACCAAAAGGTCACTGCGGTATTTCATGGTCCAAATGCCTACATCACACCAGCCTGGTATCCCAGCAAGCAAGAAACTGGCAAGGTAGTTCCCACCTGGAACTATGCTGTAGTTCATGCAGTAGGAGAATTAAGCCTAATAAACAATCCGGACTGGATTCGAGCACACGTTTCTCAGATGACGGATATTCACGAGCCCACCTATGCATTCAATTGGAGGCTCGATGACGCACCTGAAGAGTATGTTCAGATGATGCTCAAGGCGATTATTGGCATTGAGATTGAAGTGATAAACATAGTTGGTAAATTCAAGCTAAGTCAAAACCGCAGCCCAGCAGAATATGCTGGGGTTGTTGAGAACCTACAGAAGTCACCTGAAGAAAACTTACAGGACATGCTTAATCTGATGAAGAAGCCTTAAAATTTTCAGGGCAAGGCATAACCGTACTTCAGAAGGATATTTTTTGCCTGGGCTGTCTGCATAAATTTATATAAGTCAACAGCTTCTTGTGGGGCACCCCTCATTAATACCATCCGCTGCTTAATAGGGTTATATAGACCGTCATCAACAAGGACATAATGAGCATCCTTAGCTACCTCTGGCGATTTAGCCAAGGATAATCCAGTGAAGCCAAGATCAGCCGCACCTGTAACCACATACATAGTGGCTACGCCAAGGTTATCGCCATAGACCAACTTGTCTTTAGCGAAATCCCAAAGACCTTCTCCTTTCATATACTCCATAGCAGCTTTGCCATAAGGCGCAAGCTCAGGTTTTGCAATTGCGATCTTGTTGGCTCTAGCAATTGCAAGCACCAATTCAGCTTTGCTATTACCCAACTTGAGGCCGGATGAGTTTTTAGTTAAGAGCACAATTTTTCCGATAGCGTAGACCCTACCCTCATCAACTGTCTTTCCATTTTTATATAACTCCAATGGAAAACTCTCATCAGCGGATATAAATAGATTGAACGGTGCGCCGTTCATTATTTGAGCGGTGAAATTGCCGGATGAGCCATAAATAACCCTCAACTCAGGCTTTCCAGTTGCCTTAAATGCTGCGTAAATCTCAGAAAAAGTGTCTTTCATATTGGCAGCAACTGCTACAGAGGTGATTTGCGCAATACAGAAAGTGCTCCACAGCCACAGCAAAAGAAAAAGAAGTGAAATACGCATTCTGATCATAGTATTAATTCTAGGCGAAATAAAAAAGGTCGACTCACTATTTATGAGTCGACCAATAGGTAAGTCTAAATTAAATTATGCGAAAAGTTTCATTGCACTTAAAAAAGTCTTATACACACCCCAAGCTAATGGAATACCAACTGCAGCCCAGGCCAAAAAAACTGTAGCACTGGAGGTATGCCCTTTGCCACCCTCGCCTTTGACCACTGAGTCTAGGACTTTCTCATGGGCAAGCCTCTTTTCTTCAGCAAGCTCACCATCCGTCATAAACCACTTTTCGGCAACAGGGCGAACCATTAAATTACAAATTAATCCAATAACTAACATGCCAGTCAAAATATACATAGTCTGGTTATAGACTTGCGCCCTTGGTAAGCCTAGGCTTAACTGATAATCTCTCATATAGTTCACCACGACTGGACCAAGGATACCTGCCGTAGCCCAAGCAGTTAATAAGCGGCCATGAATCGCGCCTACCATCTGCGTTCCGAATAAATCTGCAAGATAGGCTGGCACAGTAGCAAAGCCACCGCCATACATGCTCAAGATGATGCAAAAGGCACCGACAAACAATGCCAAGCTTCCAGCTGCTGCGCTACCTGGAACGCTAAAATACAAAGCGCCACCAAGAACGAAGAAAACAACATAAGTTAACTTGCGACCTAGCTTGTCTGAAATACTTGCCCAAAAAAATCTGCCACCAATGTTAAAAAGGCTCAACAGAGCGGTAAACCCAGCGGCTACGGTTGCAATTGCAGCAAGCTGTGTTTTATCCAATTCAGTAAAGGTTTTCGCAACTCCGATTAAGCTACCTCCGAAAACTTCTTGAAGCATTGGTGATGCCATCCCAATCACACCAATACCTGCAGAAACGTTCATACACAGAACCATCCACACTAACCAAAACTGAGGAATGCCCCATACTTTTTTCACGCTCACACTACGGGATGTGATCATGGCATTGACTTTTTGATTCTCTGGTGGAACCCATCCAACAGGCTTCCAGTCACTTGCGGGAATGCGGTATCCAAATGCGCCACACATCATATAAACAAAATAGCCGAGAGCCATCACGACAAAAGTTTGTGCAACACCCACACTGGTTGGGGTTGCAAAGTATTTCATTAATATTGCGGCCAATGGAGAGCCAATCATGGCGCCACCACCGAAACCCATAATGGCCATACCAGTTGCCATACCACGACGATCTGGAAACCATTTAATTAATGTAGAGACCGGAGAGATATAGCCAAGTCCCAAGCCAATACCGCCAATAACACCAGAACCTAGAATCATCATCCAGAATTGATGAAGGTAAACACCTAAAGCAGAAAACAACATGCCGCCACACCAGCAGAAAGCTGCAACAACACCAGCTTTACGGGGGCCTGCACGTTCTAACCAACCACCCCATAGGGCTGCAGAGGAGCCGAGTAATACAAAGAACATGGTGTACATCCAGCCTAAGGTAGATATTTGCCAATCACAAGATGTTGTGAAGAGTTGCGCAATAAATCCCGCATCAGGAGCACATTTGATTGCCTCCGTTAAACCTTGAGAGATGCCAAGCGATTTTGATAATGGCAACCAAAAAACAGAGAAGCCATAGGCCATACCAATACATAAGTGAATTGCTAGTGCCGCCGGCGGTACTAACCAACGATTAAAACCTAGCCCTGCAATCGTTCTTTCTTTATCCAATAAATGAAACATACTGCCTCCTTTTTATATTGCTACTTTTTTATGACTTCTTTTAAAAAACTACAACCAAGCATTAATTTGCCGATTCAAACTTATTGCTTTATAACCTGGCGTTTCTCCTGAATAACTGCGGATCTTGCGAATCAATTTAGATGCTACCGCTTCCTTGGCCATCTCATTTCTCATGGCTACAAAGAAAATTTCATCCTTTATTGGAATAAACCCAAGATCATTTTCTAGCGCGATATTTTTTACTCCAAGACCAACATCAGCCTTGCCGGCAAGAATGGCATTAGCAACCGCTGTATGTGTAAATTCCTCTTGTAGATAACCATTAATCTCTGACGGATCTATATTCTGGGAAAGCAGCAAGGTATCCAATAATAACCTCGTGCCAGAACCAATTTGCCGATTAATAAAGCGCACCCTGCGCTCCAAGAGGTCGTCAATTGAGTGAATATTGAATGGATTTCCTTTTTTAACTAATAGACCCTGAACCCTCTTCATAACTGGATATATTTGAATATTATTTTTAAGTAGTCGACTATAAATAGCTTTCGAACTTTTCTCATCAGAGACATGATACCCAGCAAGATCGGCCTCATTAGCTAGAAGCTTTTTAAGAGACTCTCCAGATCCTGCAATTTTTAAATCAAAGCCCTTGATCTCTTTTGCTGCTCTTTGAATAATGGCATCACTGCTAGAAAGAAACTTCCACTTGGAATCTTCAACCTTCTTGAGCTTGTTAATTTCCTTGACTAAATTTTCCTGATAGCTTATTCCATGCTCAGCATATCTCTGTTGCATCTCATCGATAAAGCTGACTAAAAAGTGTCCAAAGCTTGTAAGCTCCGACCCATGACCCTTGGTTCTAATTATCAATGGGATAGAAAAAGAGTCTTCGACATCATTGAGCTTTCCCCAGGCGCTTCTGTAGGACGTGCCAGATTTTTTACTCGCTGCTACCAAGGAATCACCGCAGCCTATATTTTTTAGAATCTGAGAAAGCCAAACCAAGTCAATGGAGCTCTTGCCTCCAAATCTGATATCGCATATTAGGGTAGGTCGTACTTCAATCTGCATATGTAATTGATTGCATATTCAAAGGTTTATAGGATGTGGGATGATATTAGCTTAATTTTTAAGAAAGTATCACAAATGAAAAAATTGCTCATAAGCTTCATCGCTTCAGTGGCCCTACTCTCTATTGGCAACAGCTCAATGGCTACAGCACAAGAAAAGAGCATTGTGGTGTCGTCGACAACCTCCACAGAACAGTCTGGTCTTTTTGCTTATATCCTCCCAATCTTCGAGAAAAAAACTAGCGTCCAAGTAAAGGTTGTTGCGGTAGGTACAGGGCAAGCACTTGACATTGGTCGTCGTGGTGATGCTGATGTTGTATTTGTTCACGATAAACCTGCAGAAGAAAAGTTTTTGGATGAAGGTTATGCGACCAAACGAAATGAAGTGATGTACAACGACTTTGTCTTAATTGGGCCAAAATCCGATCCAGCAAAAATTAGCGGAGGAAAAGATATCCAAGCGGCTTTACAAAAGATTGCTAGTACTCAAGCGCCATTCATATCACGCGGCGATAAAAGCGGTACTCACGCAGCAGAATTACGCTACTGGAAAAGCTCTGGCATTGAAGTTGCTCAAACATCAGGCTGGTACAAGGAAACCGGCTCAGGCATGGGGCCCGCTCTAAATACTGCCTCTGCCATGAATGGCTATATATTGTCAGACCGAGCTACCTGGCTCACCTTTAAAAATCGTGGCGAGCTAGTGATTTTGGTTCAGGGCGACCCAAAACTATTTAATCAATATGGCGTGATGCTAGTCAATCCAGCCAAGTACCCCCAAGTCAAAAAGCTTGAAGGTCAAGCATTTATCGATTGGCTTATTTCTAAAGATGGTCAAGATACGATTGCAAGCTACAAAGTTGGTGGCGAGCAATTATTTTTTCCAAACGCCAAGAAATAGTTCGGAAACCCTATAAACCAACTCATTACATTCCATCAGACTAGTCCGCTTCTGCGGGCTTTTTTATGTCAGACCAAATCTCTTCACCAGAATGGACTTCACAAACTGAGTGAGGAAAAAATAACAAATTAGTATGGGGATCAGCCCATACCAATAGATAGCCGGCAGAGCTGTCATTTGTAGGGCGCCCGCCAAATGACTAAATGGCAGCGCGATCCCGATAATACAAATGGTGGTTGTGGTTAAGAGTAAAGGTAGGCTCGGCCGACTCTGGATAAATGGGATCTTCCCAGTTCGAATGATGTGTACGATCAGCGTTTGTGAAAGTAGCGACTCCACAAACCACCCCGTCTGAAACAAGCTGGTATCTGCCGATGAGTTAGCTTGTAAAACAAACCAAAGCAGTCCAAAAGTAGCGTAATCAAATAAGGAGCTGATGGGTCCAATGCAAAACATATATCGTGCAATATGGGCTATATCCCACGTGCGCGGCTCTCTCAAATATTCCGCATCAACATTATCTGTAGGTACTGAGGTCTGAGAAAAATCATAGAGCAAGTTATTTAAGAGTATTTGTACCGGGGCCATGGGTAAGAATGGTAACAGTGCACTAGCCCCGATCATGCTGAACATATTGCCGAAGTTTGAGCTTGCCGACATCTTGATGTATTTCATGATGTTGCCAAACACTTTGCGACCCTCGAGCACCCCGTCTTTGAGAATCAGTAGACTCTTCTCCAAAAGAATAATGTCTGCAGATTCCTTAGCAATATCTACCGCCGTATCTACTGAGATACTTACGTCAGCCGCCTTTAGTCCTGGACCATCATTTATCCCATCACCCAAATAACCTATGACATGCCCCTTTGACTGCAGCACCTGTATTACCCTGGCCTTTTGCTGTGGTGACATTCTCGCAAAAACTGAAATCTCTTGAGCAATGGCGGCGAGCTGATCGTCCGTCAGTTCATCCACCTGCGACCCTATTAATACTTGCTTTACAGAAATCCCTACTTCGCTACAAATTTTTCGGGTTACCAGTTCGTTATCACCCGTCAAAATCTTGACCTTCACGCCTAGTGCATGCAACTCTGCTATTGCAGGTTTTGCCGATTCCTTGGGGGGGTCGAGAAAAGCCACATAACCCACCAGCGTGAGATTGCATTCGTCAGCAACGGTATAGTGATCATTGGGATTTGCTTGAGAAGCGGAAATTTCTTTAACTGCAACTGCAATCACACGAAAACCATCGCTACTAAGATCTGCAAATAGCGACTCTTGTAAGCGCTTCAGATCAGGACTGATGGGTTCAGCCTTTCCACCGAGAATGACATGCGTACAACAAGCCGCTATCTCTTCCACTGCGCCTTTACAAATTAATATCTGCAATGCTTCATTCTGCTTAACGACAACAGACATTCGGCGACGTTGAAAGTCAAAAGGAATCTCATCGAGCTTTTCAAAAGCAGCCGCTTGATGCAATTTCTGATGAATATCTACATGCTTGAGCACCGCTACATCCAATAAGTTT
>CAIOIX010000274.1 GCA_903858445.1 uncultured beta proteobacterium | reverse complement strand
CCATTGGATTTTCATTTCCCCTCTTTATTTTTTTTGGCTTATACCGGGCTATTTTTAGATATGTTTGCTCGGCTGCACTCGCTTCAATGGCACGTGTTTTCATCATTTACACGGGCTTATTCTTCTGCACATTTACACTCTTTGGAGTGGATGACGTGCCTCGGTCAATTGGCGTAATCCAGCCCATCCTCTTATTTATCGGAATTGGAACCAGTCGATACTTTGTGCGCTATTGGTTGGGCAGCATCAATAATGTTCAAAAGTCATTTCACCGGGCTCAGCCTGTTGCACTGATTTATGGCGCCGGCTCAGCAGGCCGCCAATTGGCATTGGGCATATCTAGCAATAAAGAAATGTTGGTCAAAGGCTTTATTGACGATGACCCTCATTTGCAGGGAAGTACGATTAATGGAATTTCTGTGCACCCTAATACGGGCTTACATGACCTGATCCGTCGACTAGACATTACAGACGTGCTTCTGGCTATTCCCTCTGCGAGCCAAAGTCGCAGAAGCGAAATTATCTCCTCATTAAACGGATGTGGCGTACGCGTTCGCACCTTGCCAGGACTCATTGATTTGGCCTCTGGTCGGGTCAGAATTTCAGACTTACATGACTTGGATATGAATGACTTGCTCGGAAGAGCGGTGGTCCCACCTGAGGTAGAGCTATTAGAAAAAAATATTCGCAACCAAGTTGTTTTAGTAACTGGAGCGGGCGGCTCCATTGGTAGTGAGCTCTGTCGTCAGATTATTAAGTTTTCTCCCAAATCATTAATCCTGCTCGACAGCAGTGAACACTCCCTCTATTTAATTTATGAGGAATTAAAGAAGGCTATTGCTGGGCTTAATGGGAATCATTTGGCGAATGGTGGTAATGACCAAGCTTTGCTGCCTCACCCTGCTTTGCCAATCAAGTTGGTGGCTTGCTTAGCTTCAGTTCGAGATAGCGATTTGTTGCGAAAGATCTTTAGAGCGCATCAGCCAAATACGGTCTTTCATGCAGCAGCTTATAAGCATGTTCCGTTGGTAGAGCAAAACCCTGCTGAAGGTATTCGGAATAATGTATTTGGAACATTCACCTGTGCCCAAGCGAGTTTAGAGTGCGGTGTAAGCAATTTTATTTTAGTGAGCACTGATAAGGCTGTCAGACCAACGAATATCATGGGTGCAAGCAAGCGCATTGCTGAATTGGTTTTGCAAGCAATGGCAGATATTAAAGACGATCATTCTACTAATTTTTCGATGGTGCGATTTGGTAATGTGCTGGGCTCATCAGGGTCTGTGGCACCACTGTTTAGCGCTCAAATTGCTGCAGGCGGCCCCATTACTCTGACGCATTCTGAAGTTACGCGTTATTTCATGACCATTCCTGAAGCGGCGCAGTTGGTGATTCAGGCGAGTGCCATGGCTGTTGGCGGAGATGTCTTTGTATTAGACATGGGTGAGCCCGTGCGCATTCATGATTTGGCCGTCAAGATGGTGTATTTATCAGGCCTATTGGTTAAGGATGAAGCTCACCCTCATGGCGACATTGAGATTGCCGTCACTGGTTTGCGCCCAGGGGAAAAGCTCTATGAAGAGCTCCTGATTGGTGATAATCCACAGCCAACGGCTCACCCCAAAATCATGAAGGCGCATGAAGAGTTCTTGTCTTGGGGTGAGTTACAGCAAAAGCTTGAAAAACTTAATGTTGCCTTGGATGCATGTGATGCTCAGTTGATTAGAGGCATGCTCAAAAAGTTAGTGCCTGGCTACCAGCCTAACGGCGATGCAGTAGATTGGAATGGGGGGGGGGAATTCCTAAACCATGAGCGCCCTATTTAAGATGGATTCTTACGCCATGATCTTGATGCTTTTCTGAAATGGCGATGGATCATGTCAGTTAAGACATTTCTTTCTGAGCTTAAGCAATTTT
>CAIOIX010000273.1 GCA_903858445.1 uncultured beta proteobacterium | reverse complement strand
CGCTGACGACAGGGGGTTTTGTCTTTTGAGCGTTACTTTAAGTAACGGTAGTCATGCTTATGGTATTCATGTAATGTTATTAAAATTTTATATAGAGTGAATATATGCAAGAGAGCTGTTATTGGCTATTAAGTCAGAATTGGAGTTTTTGCTTTGTATCTGCAGGCGGATATTCAAATATAAAAATATTTGGATACGCTGAGTTTTTAGCGTCACTCGCAATATTGGCTGTAATCTTTACGCTCGTAGACATTCGTTACAAATTTAGAGTGGCAGTAGCTCCTTTGCCCATCATACCCATTGCCTTTATAGTAATTGCATTTGTTGGATTCGGAACCTTATTTTCAGATATTTGGGTAGCTGAAGGTTGGTGGGTAATAAAAGAAAATCCCATAACTCAGGCTCTTTGGCAGGGAATTTTAGGTGCTCTATTCCTGTTAACTTTTATCGTATGGATTTGGTACGCATTTATTTTTCCGCCAAAATTTGGAAGATTGAATGCTCAAAGATATCTAAAATTTGTGTATAGAGTCATTCTAAAAGGAAACCCTTCAGAGCTGAATGTAATTGCGGATGAGTTATCAAGATCGGCAAAAAACATAATCGATCATTCGTATTCCATTTCAGAAAGAAGCCAATTAACTTCTAATAAAGTCAATGCGAAGGTAGCAGCTTACGAATTACTTCTTTTGATTGCGGATAAAAAACTGTGTAGAAGTATTGTTGGCTCATGTTCTGTTACTGCATTAAGCTTTTTGAATGAGGTTAACGTGCAGTCTAAGTATGACTTGCCTATCGGGGATTTTGTAGTAAATTTATCCACCGAAGCGCTTTGCGATAAAGACTCACTTTTGTATCACGAAGCTCAAGGCTCGTATTCGGGTCTGGTAGGTTATATCAAGCCATTGAGTTATGCGCTATACGGAAGTTATGATCTAATTTTCTGCCTTGGTAGGCGCCATCGTTCACCGCTAGACGTTGATTATCGAGTCTTCAGGCAATGGGATGCAGGAAATTGGGGGGCATACTCAAAAGCAACAATTATTGCGATCAAGTCCTATTTGGCTGCAACTAATGGGAATGTCTTCTCCTCGGAAATATTTAGGGCTATTGAAAATATTAAGAATTCATTTTCAGACTTCTATAAATTAGATGGCTTAGAGGAATACTATTACTCTGATCAATATCAGAAATTTGATATAGCAATTGAATTTTTAGAGGAGCTAATAAAAGCTGTTGATGAGCAATCAACCCGAGTTCATTACAGCTTAAAGGAAATTAAAGGTTCAAGAAATCAGGATGTATTGGATCTTGCTGCAAAACTCATGATGGATTTAATGATTGCAGCGTTAAAGGTTAAGGGTCCGCAGTGGACCGCATGGAGCATTCATTATGGATCGTTATGGTCTAAATTTTTTATCTTAACGGAAGATTCTAAAGCGGGAAAAGTATTTAGATACAAGGTTAGAAGGCTAATCTATGATGAGATTAAGTCTATTTCAACCACCCCCAATTACTTAAACGTAAGAATTCTTGTTTACTTATTAAATGTAATTGGCCTAAGTGACAAGAAAAATTCCCTAGATAAAAACTACCGGGCTTTGTTATTGGCAGTCCTTTCATGGGTTCAGAAAAATTTTAGAAACCTATATATTGGTTATCCAGATATAGTTAATTCATCAATGCTGGGTAGCATATCTTTCGATGCGAAAAATTTTCAAATAGTTAAAACTTATAGGCCGGGGATAGGTAAAACTATTCCTAGATCGG
>CAIOIX010000272.1 GCA_903858445.1 uncultured beta proteobacterium | reverse complement strand
CTTTATATGACCGTTATTTCTTGCACATCGAAGAGCGTCGCATTGAAATGCCACAGGCTTTCTTTATGAGCGTGGCAATGGGCTTATCTTTGAATGAGCTCGATCGAGAGCGCCGTGCAATCGAGTTCTATGAAATTCTCTCGACATTTGATTTCATGTCCAGCACGCCAACCTTATTTAATTCAGCGACAACCCGACCACAGCTCTCCAGTTGCTACTTGACTACGGTTGAAGATGATCTTGACGGCATCTACGAGGCCCTCAAAGAAAATGCCTTGTTGTCCAAGTTTGCCGGTGGTTTAGGCAATGACTGGACAAACGTTCGTGCATTAGGCAGTCATATCAAAGGTACCAACGGTAAGTCACAAGGTGTTGTCCCATTCCTCAAGGTGGTAAATGACACCGCCGTAGCAGTGAACCAAGGTGGTAAGCGTAAGGGTGCGGTTTGTGCATACCTAGAGACTTGGCACTTAGATATCGAAGAGTTCTTGGAGTTACGTAAGAACACGGGTGATGATCGTCGTCGTACTCACGATATGAATACCTCCAACTGGATTCCTGACTTGTTCATGAAGCGCGTAATGGAAAACGGCGACTGGACCTTGTTCACACCATCTACCACTCCTGATCTGCACGATAAATACGGTAAAGCTTTCGAAGAGGCTTACGTTGCTTATGAGCAAAAGGCGGATAAAGGCGAGTTGAAACCTTTCCGTAGAATTCCAGCACAACAGTTATGGCGCAAGATGCTTGGAATGTTGTTTGAAACGGGTCACCCATGGATTACTTTCAAGGATCCTTGCAATATTCGTAGCCCACAACAGCACATTGGCGTAGTTCACTCATCCAATTTGTGTACTGAGATCACCCTCAACACAAACGAAAGCGAAATTGCGGTATGTAACTTAGGTTCTGTGAATTTAACCGCTCACATGACAACCGATGCTTCCGGCAAGATGATTTTGGACCACGAGAAGCTACAAAGGACCATCCGTACTGCAATGCGTATGTTGGATAACGTGATCGATATCAACTATTACGCAGTTGCTAAGGCTCGTAATTCCAACTTGAAGCATCGTCCAGTCGGTATGGGCATTATGGGCTTCCAGGATTGCCTGCATATGCAACGCATTCCTTATGCCAGTGATGAAGCAGTTAAGTTTGCAGACTCTTCCATGGAGGCGATTTGCTACTACGCTTATCAAGCTTCAAGTGAGTTGGCGGAAGAGCGTGGGACCTATAGCACCTATAAAGGTTCTTTATGGGATCGCGGAATCCTGCCACAAGACTCAGTTGCCCTTTTGGCTGAACAGCGTGGGGGCTACCTTGAGGTAGATAGTTCCTCCACAATGAATTGGGATGGATTGCGTGCGCGCATTAAGCAATTCGGTATGCGCAACTCCAATTGTGTAGCGATTGCACCTACAGCAACGATTTCCAACATCATTGGAGTGTCTGCGTGTATTGAGCCTACATTCCAAAACTTGTTTGTGAAGTCGAACCTTTCAGGTGAATTCACGGTGGTAAACGAGTACTTGGTGCGTGATTTGAAGGATCGCGGCCTGTGGGATGAAGTCATGATCGCTGACTTGAAGTACTTTGATGGTACTTTGTCCAAGATTGATCGTGTTCCACAAGATTTGCGCGATTTGTACGCTACTGCATTTGAAGTCGAGCCAAGTTGGTTGGTTGAGGCTGCTTCACGTCGTCAGAAGTGGATTGATCAAGCGCAGTCACTCAATATCTACATGGGCGGTGCATCTGGCAAGAAATTGGATGACACTTACAAGTTAGCTTGGTTGCGCGGCTTAAAGACAACCTACTACCTCCGCACTATGGCGGCAACTCACGTTGAGAAATCAACCGTGACTAGCAGTCAGTTGAACTCGGTTTCAAGCGGCGGTGGCGTCAATGGAACGGATGCAGCAGCAGCGGCAGCCCAAGAAATGGATGGCCCAGCTTGCACAATGCGTCCAGGTGATGCTGGCTTTGAAGAATGTGAAGCATGTCAGTAAGCCATTTGCTTGCTGATTTGAAATAGAAGAATTTAGGAGAAAGTTATGTTGAATTGGGAAGAGGAAGTTGCCCCAGCGCTTGTGAAAGCCGCGCTTGCACCGCAACCAGTAGCAGTGGAGCAGCAACGTCCACAGCCAGATCAGGTTGCATTGGCACCTCAAAATATCGCAACCGCAGCTGTGCAAGCCGCCCCTTTGTCTGGCGGCGCCGCACATCGTGTCAATGCAGCAGATAAGCGCGTTATTAATGCAAAGACTGATGTAAATCAGCTGGTTCCATTTAAATATAAGTGGGCTTGGGAGAAATATTTAGCTGGTTGCGCGAATCATTGGATGCCACAAGAGATCAATATGAACCGCGATATCGCGCTTTGGAAGGATCCAAATGGCCTGACAGAAGACGAGCGCCGCATTATTAAGCGTAATCTCGGTTTCTTCACAACAGCCGATTCTTTAGCTGCAAACAATATTGTTTTGGGTACTTATCGCCACATTACTGCTCCAGAATGCCGCCAATACCTATTGCGCCAGGCTTTTGAAGAGGCGATTCATACCCACGCGTACCAATATATTGTGGAATCTTTGGGTTTAGATCAGTCCGAAATCTTCAATGCGTATAACGAGATTGAGTCCATTCGCGCTAAAGATCAGTTCTTAATTCCATTTATTGATGTCTTGACTGATCCAAACTTCAAGACTGGAACATTAGAGGCCGATCAAAAATTACTTCGTTCGCTGATTGTTTTTGCTTGCGTCATGGAAGGTTTGTTCTTTTATGTTGGTTTTACGCAAATACTTGCAATGGGTCGTCAAAACAAAATGACGGGTGCTGCTGAGCAGTATCAATACATCCTTCG
>CAIOIX010000271.1 GCA_903858445.1 uncultured beta proteobacterium | reverse complement strand
CTTAACAAGTCGATCACTATTTCGGGTTTTATTAGCCTCAGCCAAGGGACCAATCATCTGCGTTTGCGATTTAGCGATCCCATCAAATACACTAGTGGCGCAAGCTTGAGCTAGCTCGGGACTCGGACGAGTGACTTTAAGCTCGATTACATTGACCACCCCTTTGGGGATACTCAACTTTATAGATTTGGATAATTGGGTGGCCAAGTTGCCAGAATCTTGCAGACCACAGGAGGCGATCACCGCTGCATCAAAACTACTAGGCAAACTCATGCGGTTTATTAATGCCACCGGCTCTTCAATATTGACGGCTGAGCTTGGAATTCGTCCCATGGCGACATTGGCGACTGCCTCGAACTGATTAGGGGTGAGCAGCAGATAGGTAGCTGAAATTGCTAAACCTAGTAGACCCATCAGGACAATCGATTTCCAAGCACCCTTGAGAAAAATCAGGATGTCTAGGAGGGAGATTTCCGAATCACCATCAGAGCTGGGAAACTGTCCAGAGTCTGGCAAATTGCGATTGGTTTGCATGTGAAGGCGCCTTTTTTGGATACTTGAATTGTAATTGATCGCCGTCAGCTTCTTATAAAAATTAAAACTATTGAAATTCAGATCACATAAATCCTAGGGTACCAGTTCGTCAGTTCCGGATACCTGATGATACTGAGCGCTCAAGGCAAGGCTAGAACCTAGCGCAATCCAAAAAATCAGGCTGTCAAAGAAAACTTTTTGGCTGATTTCGGTAGTGCACCACATGATGAGGCTGGCCAGCAAAATCCACCACGCGGCCGATAGCCAGGGTGCTTGGGATGTTTTAGGTATTGAAGCATCTTTTTTAACTCTCAGGAGCTGCTGAATTTGTCTCATGGCCAAGATCAGGGCAGCCAAAACCAGGGTAATTCCGGGAAATCCTAGACCTAAGGCTAGGTCCAGCCAACCGCTATGACTTTGATGCAATAAGGAATCTGGCCAGACTTTCTTGCTCAGGTGGCCAAAAGAACGTTCAATCAGGCCATATCCGAGGGGATTTTGTACCAGCAAGCCCACCCCAGCAGTGCCCCAGGCAATACGCTCGTAATTAGTGATCGATACCATCTTCCCAATCTCATTATTGGGGTAGCCGTGGGTGCCATTAAACTTCCACTGATCAAACTGCTCGGTATTGGTGGCGACCTTGGCATCAGAAGCTAAAGTGCGCCATGACTCATTTTTTTGAATATGACTTACTAAAAAGAAGGTGCCCGCCAGCAAAACTCCCACGATGAGAGCCATCTTTTGGACCCAATGCCTTTTAAAGTCCGCCAATAAAAGCAATGCCAGAAAGACAATGATCAAGAAGGCGCTATAGACCACCCCATTTTTAATGTTCTCACCATAAAAAACAAAGAGGACTAGTGGCGCTGTGAGTGCGTAGATGATGTTAGACCAGCTAAACCACAAGTGATGGTCAATATTGCGCCTTAACTGCCCCAGAGCAACCGCTAGGGCTGGGAGGCAAAAGCACACATAGGCCGTCTTGGGAAGATAGAAAGGGGAGGATCCCGGGGAAAGCTTCAAGTATTCAGGAATAATCGCCCCCCACTGCTGCCCGTAAAGGGTCAAAACGTACTTTATTACATAAATCAGACTCGGCGCCAGCAGCCCTAGATAAAAGAGCGGCCAGTAAGTTCGCTGCTGGGAAGGACTCTGACTTACGATGGCTAAACCTAAGCCTGACGCAAAGATGGCGCCTAAGACGGTACGCTTCCAAATGCTGGAGAATTCCTCAAACTGTAGGGCAAAATTATTACTTAGGAACAGCAGATGAAACGTTGCCCATATAAATATACCCAGGACTAGCCAGACTGATATTGCATATTTTGTTTTCAGAAGAGCGCGAAATTGGTACAGCTCATAAACACCAAGCAATGCACCCACAATCAAGCAGATGTGGCGGATTAAAATAGTTTCTGGCAGAGCCCAAACCGCATACAAAATGGCAAACATGGATACCTGAACCCAAATGATCCAAGGTGGAATATCAGGTGGAGAATGTTGGCGCATGAACTCATTTTTCATCAGTGGATGATATTGTAAAAGTGGAGCCTGGCTACTGATGAACAACCTCAAAGAATAGAGGATCTATGGTTTAACTCTAAAGCCAATCTGAATATAGCGAATATCTTCACCCAAAATGCAATAGAGCAATTTTGCGAGGATTCTAGGGAAAAAGGCTCTTGATGAAATGTCGTTAATGCCAGATATCTTCTCAATTTTAAAACCGTGGCTGAAAAAAAGATGTTTCAAGCTCTTTTGGGTAAAGAACTTCAAATGGGTTCTATCTAAAATGCCCGCGTCTTCATACTGCCAATCCTTCTGAATCAGCAGGGCCTTTAAATTGGAGATATGCCTTACATTGGGAATAGAGCCCACAAGCGAGGCATTTGCAGTCATTTTTGACTTAATTAATTCCAGGAACCAATCTGGATCTGCCATGTGCTCTATGACGTCATTGCAAATAACCAGATCAAAATAACTATCAGGCAATTGGTCTAGCACTTCCTCGAATAAGCCCGTGAGGACCTTATCTAGATACTGGCCTGCCTTCTGAGCAACAGCGGGATTAGGCTCAATTCCCCAGTATTCATTTGGCTGCTCGAGATTTTTCCGGAAAGTACCGTAACTGCAACCTATCTCCAATGCCTTGTGATAGTGGGTGGGCAAAAAGGCTGCGACCTCTGACCTCAGGTTTGCAGAGTATTGATAAAGGGGGTCAATTGTTTTTGGCATTAAATAGGGCTCGTATGGCTTTGTTACTATTAACTTATATTACCCTCATAGCAGGGGCTCTATCCGAGCATCTGCGATGGAAACTATTTTAATCTTGCCGGGTAAATTTTAGGCGCCTGTTTACATAACCCCCACATGACTCCCACACCCCTCCTGCGCAATTTTCTTACTCAACTACAAAAATACTTGGGGCGCTTCCAGTTTAAGGAATCCATTACTGGACTATCGGGATGTGATACCACCTACCTGCCAATCGCAATTTTTGATCTCAATCGAGTGCGCATTCCAAGCCAGGGCAAACAGATAGAGCTACGCTCGATTGATTTTGGTGAGAGTGCCGACACTGAAAACCCATCGATCGCAAGCTTTGTCATTGAAGACAATATTGGCTATCACAATAATGCTTTCTTTTTAAAGGATATGCGGGGCAATCTCAAGCAACAAGCCAGTAAACCTGCCATCGTCATTGATGAACCAGCCCTGCTGCTACCTTACTACACGACGCATTTTGGGCATTTCACGGGAGACTGCCTGGGCGCAATCATCTCCCTGTCGCATGCAAAAACAGCCTCCAATCGAAAACTCTTTTTCGTAGCTCCACATTCATTTGAGCAAATCATTACCAAATATGGCAATCCCTCTGTTTTACGAAGGATAGATTCAAAGCTAGCCCATGAAAATAATCTACTCTTCACGAATGCCTGCTTATTGCCCCGTTTAAGCGCTTGGCAAAATCTTTCCCTTTGCAGTCAAATCTTTGGCAATGTTCATGCTCCCCTGCCGTTTGATGACACACCCCTTAAAAAAGTATTCTTAACAAGTGGTCGCCCTACTCGCATTGCCAATATTAAAGAAGTGATTGAATTTCTCAAGGCAGAGGGCTTTTACATCTGTCGACCAGACCAAGTCTCTTTTGAGCAATGTCTTGCAATTCTTCGAGATGCCGATCTCGTGATTTCTGAAAATGGCTCGATTACTCACAATATTCTGATATCGCGAAACAAGCCCTTCTACATTCTCTCTTCTGCGCACTGGAATCGCTTGAGCCCCGAAGAGTTTGCTGGTGGAGGAATTTACAACGCATACAAATCGTATTTAACACACTATATTGAGTGCAAAACGACTGACGCAGCTAGTTATCACGCCTTCTCAAGCCAAATCATCGTTCACTTGGCGGATCTTAAAAACCTGCTCTAGATTCTGCTTTGCTTTAGTAGCGTACGTTCTGCCAAGGCAGGCGACGCGTAAATTCGGTATTACTCCTGCGTGCCAAGTGGTAGTAAAAAGGCTTTACAAATGGCTTCGAGCTCTCTTGCTGGAAGAGACTTTCCAAGAAGTGAACAAAAGAAGTATCAATAGAATGAATTTCATCGGCGAGTAAGGCCAACTTCGTCCAGTCAAAAATATTATTGGTTTCGGGGTGTACCCAAATAATTTTTTTATCCTCTGGGTTATCAATTCTTAAATCATAAAAAATATTAGTGGATTCTTGATTGCAGACCAATAGGTATGGCTCATGGCTCGGATTGAGCTTTTCATAGAGCGCTTCTGATTTAGGCCCAGGGGGCACTTCACAATCAAGCCAACGCTGTTCAAATGGAATCTGATGCTGTTCATAAAAGTAAGCATCAAAGCGCTGGAGATCAACGTCTACCACCCCGATCGGAAGATAGCGGGCACTCAAAAACCCAGATAACTGCCTTGCCTCTCTTCCGCTCCCGATAGCAAAAAGATACACATTACTCAAATCTTGGAACATCCAGGCAATCGAGTGATAGCAATAGTGTAGGCAGCAGTAGTAGAACTTTGTATCTGGATTTTTTCGAGACAACTCCCTCATCAAGCCCAAAGTAATCATGCTATCTCCGAGTCCAAGATTGGGCTCTATTACAACTACCTCTTGGCGTGATGAGATCAGAAGATTCTTCAGGGCTCGCCGAAAGTTAGAGTGGCGAAATTTAATCTTCATTTTCATATTCATGCGGTGCATTGCTGACGATAGTAAGCAAGAGAAAGCGTACGTCGGTCATAGTATGTTGCGGCCTGTCGAATATAAGCCTCTTCTAAATTCAAATGCAGTAGGTCTTCCCAACGATCAATCAGCAACACCGGGAGATTGGAGTAGGCTTGCGTCCAATCTTGCTTGAGAAGGATTGGAATCGTATCCACATACTGAGCCTCCCAAAAGCGATGGGTATCAATGCCATTGCCACGCGGACAAAGACAAAAGCGATGCTCGGCCATTTGGGCAATATATTGATCAAATCCTACTGATTCACCGAGGGTTACACCAGGGACCTTTGAGACTACATCCAAAATAGCCTGTCTGCCAGCGTGCGTCGCTGAGTTAAAGTTGACATAGAGCATTTTTGATTTTTTGTATGTGCGACCGGCTGCAAAGACCTGGTCCAAGCGCGACGGTCCCCACTGGCTATTCGCCAAGCCGATCGGCAAAGCATGAAGCTTAGAGTGACTTAGCTCAACATTTTGCGCATACCAGCCAAGCAGTGATGGGTGATTGAGTAAATCCAAATCTTCTAGTCCCACTCCGTGATCTGAGTTGTGTGTCATCAAGACGAAAGGTTGGCTAAGACGTGGCGCTATAAAATTCTTAAAGTAAGGCAATAAATGGGTATAGACAAAAATGGTCCGCGCCTTTTGGAATACCCCCAAGAATGGAAGGTCGGGCGCAATCTCAAAACGCTTTTTCTTAAACCACTTCTTTTCTTTTTTTTCAGGGATTTCTAAAATAGCCGGTGTCTGAATTTTGTCTCGCCCATGAAAGGCGGTCACACCCTCAGAGCTCAGCGTCACATCAGCTAGAGCCTGAAGTCTTTCACCTGTCAACATCAAATCAGGGCTGCTTGGAACTCCAGAATTGAATGGGGATACCCCTAATAAATCTTTGGAGTGGGCATGCACTGCCAAGACCTTGGTCGATACCCCATCAAAAGCCACAGTGGGCGATCGAAAGAATGACTGAAACTCCCATCCGAAACCGCAGTCTCGAAGGTGAAAATCACTACTCTCATTTTCAAAAAATCGGGTATCGCCTGGATCATTCATCCAGTGAACGCCGCCAATATATTGCCCAATGGCGGCCCCGTCAAAAATTCCGCCAAATACTTCAATGCCTTGACAGTATCTACCCAGATCCATGCCTTTGGATTTCGCATATTCCAGCGGAACGGTAGGTAGAGACTTAGCACCCAAATCACTACGCATGGCAAAGGCACCCAAGGCATCCATATCGTTTGCGTCGGAGCGGGTCGTAATAAACTGCACTAGCTCTGAGGCGATCAGCGCATCCTGAAGCCACACTACCCCAGGGATCGCCCTCACCCTATCCACGGGAACTGCAAACCTAGCAAAACTTCTAAATTGCTCCAGTTTGTCTGTGGGATCAAAATAGAGAAGTACATCATTTTCAAGATGAATGCAGTCTTCTATATTTTTAGACTGCATAAAGTCAGCCAGCAGAAAAAATCGATAGGATGCAGAAAACCAAAATCCTTCTCTAAAGCCACGATCCAAGTTTGCGTTCAGCGCAAAGTACTTGGTGTATTCGCCTTGAGGAATGTCTTCAATGGCAACAAATTGAATATTCTGTAAGCTACTTTTAAGGCCACCTACTGCACATTGCGCTTGAAGGCTTTGGCTCAAATCTGCAATATAGGCTTGATTTACTAAAATATAAATGAGGGATTGTGGAGCTACCTGTGCAGCAATACTCGCAGCATTACTCAAGCAGCTAGGCGGAACACTCCCCCCGGAGTGCACAAACACAATAGAAGCACTTTTTATCTTGGCCATGAGGTCAGCAAACTATTTTGCGGGGTTTAAATAAGGAAGGTAAATACACCTTAAAGAAATAAGGCAAGGTTACCCTCAAGAAGTAAGGCTTTGCCTTATCCCATTTCTCAAAACTCACATAGTCATACTCACCCAACTGATTAGCAATGAGCTGGGGCGTCAAAAATGCTGCATGCCCAATTTCAGAGTTACCTAAGCGCAACCACTTTCGATCGATATAGGCAACTTCATCGCTATGACGATGAGAGATAAAGGTTCCGAGAGTTTCATACTCAGAAAAGCTATTGCCCTCATTAAAATTAATTGTACTGAGCAATGCAGTCACCCAGCCCTGATGGTGTCGCGACTCAATTTCTGAACAAAATTCCTGAAGCCATAACGCCTTCATCACAAAACATTGGGCGACAAATGAGAAATTCACTTTTTTACTTAAGTGCAATAAGCGCATGATCGTCTCAAAGTAAGCATGGTGATACTCATGCCCCTTGTAATAGAGCAAACGGCTTTGCTCATCCAAAAATCTTAATGACTTCAAGGGTATAGTGTCTGCATCCCATATCAGTACCACTTCATTTGGCTGGCAATCCTTTACCGCCGCCAACTTTATAAACTGCTGTAAATACCAGCCAAATTGACTCGAAATCTTTTTAGAAAGGCGACTCTTAATTTCATGAGAAAGTTGCTTGGTGTATACGGATTCTCCAATTACCTGGAAAGGCTCCGCAGAAATAGACCTAAATAGATCAATCTCCGCATCCGGAACATATACCTTGTATTGCTTGGAATCGATATTGCGCACTACGTAAGCGGATGCAATTAGCCAGGCCTGCGCATCCCTCTTGCAACAGACGCAAATAACTTGATCAATAGTAGCCTGGGTATGATTCACCGGGATTGAAACTCTTGATAGGCTTTCTGCAGGCCTTGCTCTAGATCAACTGCAGCCTTCCACCCCAAACGATTCAATCTCCCTGAATCCATCCACTTCCTAGGCGCTCCATCTGGCTTAGTTGCATCAAAGCTAATAGTGCCTTGATAACCCACTGCAGTACCGACTGATTTTGCTAGTTCTGCAATCGTGACATCACTTCCATAGCCAACATTAATATGACTTTGCATTGGCTCTGTTTGGCTATCGTACGTTGCTTTATCTAACTGCATCACAAAGATGGATGCTCCAGCCATATCATCGACATACAAAAACTCACGTCTGGGTGTTCCTGTACCCCAAATCACTACTTCTGGGGCATTGGCTACTTTAGCTTCATGGAATCTTCTAATGAGGGCGGGGATCACATGACTATTCTCAGGATGGTAGTTATCTCCTGGGCCATATAAATTAGTTGGCATGACTGAGCGGTAATCCACTCCATGCGAGGCTCCGTACTGACGGTTATAGCTCTCGCACATCTTAATGCCAGCAATTTTCGCTACTGCATACGGCTCGTTTGTAGGTTCAAGCTTGCCAGTAAGAAGAGCATCTTCACTCATTGGCTGGGGTGCTAATTTTGGATAGATACAGCTTGATCCCAAGAATAAGAGCTTTTTCACACCATGGGTAAATGCCTGATGAATGACATTGTTTTGTACCATCAGGTTGTCATAAATAAACTCAGCAGGAAAAGTATTGTTCGCATGGATACCGCCTACTTTAGCGGCGGCTAAGTAGACTTGATCGGGTTTCTCAGATTCAAAAAAAGCTTGCACAGCCGCTTGATTAGTTAAATCCAATTCAGCATGCGTCCTACTAACAATGTTGCTGTAGCCCTTAGCCTGGAGATTGCGCACTATGCTTGATCCCACCATTCCGCGATGGCCGGCTACATAAATCTTTTGATTCAGATTTTTACTCACGTGGATACTTTTTTGTTTTATGTTTTTTAATTCTCTTTACCAACTGCTACTGAATAACCATGCTTACTCAATAGGGCATGTTGCTGGGCTTTTTCTAAATCATTGGCTACCATCTCAACAATCATTTGATCAAGGGTAATTTCTGGAACCCAGCCGAGCTTTTCTTTGGCTTTAGTCGGATCACCAAGAAGAGTTTCCACTTCGGTAGGACGGTAGTAACGGGGATCAATTTGCACAATCACATCACCGACCTTTAAGGCGGGGGCTTTATCGCCAACAATCTCGGCAACGATGGCCTTTTCATTCTCGGCGGCGCCTTCAAAACGCAGGGTGATGCCCAGTTGTTTAGCGCTGCGGGTAATAAATTCGCGAACGGTAAACTGCACACCCGTCGCAATGACAAAATCGTCCGGTTTGTCTTGTTGGAGCATGAGCCACTGCATACGCACGTAGTCTTTGGCATGGCCCCAATCTCTCAGGGCATCAATATTACCCATAAAGAGGCATTGCTCTAAACCCTGTGAAATGTTGGCTAAACCACGGGTAACTTTACGAGTCACAAAGGTTTCACCACGGCGTTTAGATTCGTGATTAAAAAGGATGCCGTTACACGCATACATGCCATAAGCTTCACGGTAGTTCACAGTAATCCAGTAGGCATACATCTTGGCTACGGCATATGGGCTTCTTGGATAAAACGGGGTGGTTTCTTTTTGCGGGATTTCTTGAACTAAACCGTAGAGCTCAGAAGTTGAGGCTTGGTAAAAGCGGGTTTTCTTCTCTAGGCCCAAGATGCGGATGGCTTCCAACATGCGTAGAGGTCCCATCGCATCTACATCAGCGGTGTATTCAGGAGACTCAAACGAAACGGCTACGTGAGACTGGGCACCTAAGTTGTAAATCTCATCAGGCTGGCACAACTTAATGATACGTACCAAGTTGCTGGTATCGGTTAAATCACCATAGTGAAGGATCAGATCAGGGTGATTAACGTGGGGGTCTTGATACAGGTGGTCAATGCGCTCGGTATTAAAAGAAGAGGCGCGGCGCTTAATGCCATGAACAATGTAACCTTTTTCTAATAAAAACTCGGCAAGGTAAGAGCCGTCTTGGCCGGTGATGCCTGTGATGAGGGCTACTTTTTTCTGATTAGTCATTGATCTACTCTTCTTTAATTTTGATTTTTTTGGTTGGCTCGCTTAACTGCGTCCATAGGTATCTTCAAACCGCACAATATCGTCTTCACCTAAATAGCTACCCGATTGCACTTCAATGATCTCGAGTGGTGTTTTTCCAGGGTTCGCTAGGCGATGGGTTTGTCCTTGCGGGATGTAAGTACTTTGGTTTTCGGTGAGCATGATCACTTGATCGCCATTGGTAATTTCTGCTACACCTTTAACGACGATCCAATGCTCGGCTCGGTGGTGGTGCATTTGAAGTGATAGGCTGGCTCCAGGCTTTACTTGGATACGCTTTACTTTAAAGCGCTCACCTTCATCGACACTGTCGTACCAACCCCACGGTCTTGCGACCTTGCGATGTAAGTTCTTTTCTTCCCGTTTTTGCGCTTCTAATTGATTGACGATGTTTTTAACATCTTGACTCTTAGATCGATCGGCCACCATCACTGCATCAGCCGTTTCAATAATGATGAGGTTCTCGACTCCTACAGCGCAAACCAAACGACTACTAGCGTGTACTAAGGAGTTCTTGGAGTTAGTGAGTAAGGTATCACCAGAAGTGACATTGCCTTCTTGGTCTTGTTTGCCCACTTGCCATACAGCATCCCAAGCACCTAAGTCATTCCAGCCCGCATCGAGTTCAACCATTTTGACTGTGTACTTGCTACCGGGGCATTTCTCGATGACGGCGTAGTCAATGGATTCACTGGGAATAGCCTTAAAGAGTTCCTTGTCTGGGCGTATAAATTGGGCGTCGCCATTGGCATCTTGCGCTTTATCTTTCCAGGCTTTTTCAGTGGCCTCTAAAATATCGGGGCGAAACTCTTTTATGGCGGCTAACCAAACACTGGCTTTGAGCACAAACATGCCGCCATTCCAAAAGTAGCCGCCCTCTTCTAGATATTGTTTGGCTGTTGGGGCATCGGGCTTTTCGACAAAGCGCTCAACGGTAAATTGGCCGGAATTTTTTCCAACTTCACTACTTTTGGTTTTGATGTAGCCATAGCCTGTTTCGGGGGCGGTTGGAGTAATCCCTAAAATCGCAATTGCGCCGTCATTGGCGATGTGTATAGCCTGCTGCAGCGCCTGTGTGAATGCTGCAGCATTTTGTATCGTTTGATCGGCTGGGGTCACGACCAAGATGGGGTCGCTGTTTGTGCCG
>CAIOIX010000270.1 GCA_903858445.1 uncultured beta proteobacterium | reverse complement strand
TTTATCATCACAAACCCTCACATCACTGCAAGGATAATCAGGTAACAGGTTTCCTCCACGCTTCAAGACTTCACATACTCAAACGTCCAACAATCAAAGTCAGGCATAGACTTCACCATTTCAGTGGCTATAAATCCTGGGCATACTGCATTTACCCGAATGCCTTTAGCGCCTAGCTCACGCGCCCAAGTTTTCGTGAATCCAATGACACCAAATTTGGTTGCTGAATAATTGGTTTGACCAAAATTGCCATATATTCCCACCACGCTAGAGGCATTTACAATTGCACCTGAGCCAGCCTCAAGCATATGAGGGACAACGATTTGCGTGCAATTGAAGACCCCTTTGAGGTTTACATCTATGACCGTATCAAATTGCGCCTCGGTCATTTTCACTAAACGCGCATCCTGTGTGATACCTGCGTTATTGATCAAAATATCAATGCGACCATGCTGTTGCATGATTTGATCAACTACCGCCTGAATACTGGCTCGGTCAGTCACATTCATCACGTGAGACTCAGCCCCCGAAATTTGTGCAGACGCAGCTTTAACAGCATCGGGATTGACATCGGCAATTATCACCTTCGCGCCCTCTTGTGCAAAACGCTGAGCCGTTGCAAAACCAATGCCTTTGGCGGCACCAGTAATGATGGCCACTTTATCTTTTAATCTCATGCTCATTTTTTACCCTCTAGCGCTTTCAGTATTTTGTCATGCACACCACCAAAACTACCATTACTCATTACCAGGATGTGATCTCCAGGCTTAGCTTCTTTCACAACAGCGGTAACCAGTGCCTCTAGCTCATCAAATGTTTTTGCCTGATCCAGATTCTTTGCATTAAGGGGTGACAGTACTTCATTGAGATCCCAACCTAATGACTCCTTGCCGGAGTTAGCGCCAAAGGCAAATACTTTATCGGCCTCTTGCAAACTGTTCGGAAGCTGAGCCTTCATTACCCCTAGCTTCATCGTGTTAGAGCGCGGCTCAAGTACTGCAAGAATACGAGCACCCCCTACACGACGACGCAAGCCGTCTACCGTTGTAGTAATCGCGGTGGGATGGTGGGCAAAGTCGTCATAAACCGTAATATTGTTTGCAACCCCAATGGTTTCTAAGCGGCGTTTCACATTCTTAAATGCCGCCAAGGCTTTTGCCGCATCCACGGGAGAAATTCCAACATGATTCGCAGCTGCAATGGCGGCTAAGGCATTGAGTTGATTATGTCTACCCATCACCCCTGAATCAGGAGTCCATGTGACGGTCGCAACTTCTGCGCCATCCTTTATGACCGTAAAACCATCACCCGCCTGAGAAATGAAAGACCACTCATTCTTGGCATCATGACCAAAACGCTCTATTGGCGCCCAAGCACCACGAGCAATGACCGAAGCCAGCGCAGGCTCTTCACCATTGACCACCAATAAACCATCACCCGGTACAGTCCGAATGAGATGGTGAAACTGCGTTTCAATCGCAGCAAGATCAGCAAAAATATCCGCATGATCAAACTCTAAATTATTCAATAAGGCAGTGCGGGGCCTGTAATGTACAAACTTGCTACGCTTATCAAAAAATGCCGTGTCATACTCATCGGCCTCAATCACAAAGTATTTACTCTGACCCAAGCGTGCTGAAACAGTGAAATTTAGCGGCACCCCACCAATGAGATAACCAGGCTTGTAGCCATTGAATTCCAAAATCCAAGTCAGCATTGCAGAGGTAGTTGTTTTGCCGTGAGTGCCGGCTACAGCCAAAACATGCCTGCCAAATAAAACTTGTTCACCTAGCCATTGGGGGCCCGAGGTATATGGCAAGCCTTGGTTCAGAATGGCCTCCATCAGAGGATTGCCCCGCGAAACCACGTTGCCAATCACAAATAAATCAGGCATGGTCTCAAACTGTAATAATTGATCCGGCGAATACCCCTCGATGAGCTCAATCCCTTGAACCTCAAGCTGAGTGCTCATTGGTGGATACACGTTGGCATCGCAGCCCGTAACGCGGTGTCCAGCTTGACGAGCGATTGCGGCAATGCCGCCCATGAAAGTACCGCAAATGCCCAAGATATGAATATGCATTGGCGAATTTTAGCGAAGGAATTGTAGTGAACCGCAGACAATGGCTTGCCATCATCGGAATTAGTTTTTTAGCGCTACTTGCTGGCGTCTTTAGTTCGCCTTGGATTTCCAAAACGGGGCTGGTTAGTGAGCCAGCAGTAAAAGCTTTTTTTGCTAACGAATGGCTCTCCCCTGATGGGAAAGTACTCGATACCAAAGAATGGGAAGGAAAAGTGCTCGTAGTGAACTTTTGGGGCTCTTGGTGCCCTCCCTGCGTTGAAGAAATGCCAGAACTAGAGAAGCTTCAATGGGAGTTTTCTAGTCAAAATGTCTTATTTGTTGGTATCGCCATTGATTCTCCATCTAACGTACGTGAATTTCTGAAAAAAACCCAAGTGTCATACCCTATCGCCATGGGCGGTATGAACGGCAGTCAAATGTATAAAGCCTTGGGCAATACGCAGTCTGCCCTACCCTTCACGGTCCTACTTTCACCCTCCGGTAAAGTATTAAATAGTAAATTAGGAAGAATAAGTGAAGATGAGCTCAGAAAAAGCATTAAATCAGCTTTATAAGTACTTTTATCGACACTTAAGATGAGATCTACTAGATAAAAATTCATTCATCGACTTAAAAATAATGCAAATAACCGGAAATAAATACTTCTTTTATCGCTAGTATTTTAAAATTAAAGGACTCAGTGAGTCCTTTTGGACCTATTCAGCCCCTAGGAAGGTATACTTCCCTTTGTGCTTTATGAGGTCTTATTCTCAGCAAGCAAGCAGTTTTAGCCCAAAAGCCTAATTAACTTAATGTTACCTAACTGCCTCTAAAAATATCGATCT
>CAIOIX010000269.1 GCA_903858445.1 uncultured beta proteobacterium | reverse complement strand
GGAATAGCCTCATCTAAGGCGGCTAAGACATCTTCAAATTCTGGCCCTAGTTGAAATTGACTTAAATTAAAGACGCCTTTCCAGCGCGTGCTTACTTGAGGGTCATCAGAAAGTGCTTTATAAAGAGTGGGTATTCCAGAAAAAACAAAAGCTACACCCGATTGATCGTAGATACGCTTTATCAGATTGCTAGCCTGGGATGCTTTTATATTTAACCATAGGTGATGGGCCTCATCTCCAAGTATGGCAAGTGTCTGCGCAACTTTAAGGGCATGAATTAGCGTTTCTTCAAGTTTGTCATTACTTTGTGCCGCCATTAATTGTTCGTTTTGGCCTAACTGCTTTAATAGGGTTTGAAGTATGCTTCTCTCCGTTGGGGTGCTAGAAAAAACAATATATAAGATAGGACACTTTCGAAGAAATGTTGATTCGTGAGGTGGATTTGTTTTAAGTATGTATTCCAAAATAAAGCTTTTCCCACATCCGCCTTCTCCTAAGTACCAAACACCCCCGGGTTTACTACTTCTTTTTTTACGCTCCAGCAAATTATTGGCATATTCAATCGCCTCTTTGTATTGATCAAACATAATTGGTACGGTTCTAGCAAACTCAGCCATCTCATTAGCATCATTCCTATCTATAACTAGCTGGCGGACTTTCTCGGCACTAATCTCATCTTTAATTTCTAGTGGAATGTTTTCAAAAAGGTGTAAGGAGTTAAAGTCTGGCTCGTTCATTAATCAACCCCATTTCAACTTCTTGCGTTGGTAAGTTGGAATTTGAATAATCTGAGCGGAGCTTGAATTATTTTTAACTATTGCCACTCTATTTTTAAAAGTGTTGGTAATGGAATTCGGATTTCCATTGATCACTGCTGTTGAGTTGACGTCTGAGAGTTGCGCCGCCTTAGAGTAGTTGGTGGATTTATTGATCTCCAAGCTTTCCCGAGTTTCATTAATAATTCGTTCTTGAGCGACAAGATATGTATCTACTGCCTCATTTTGGCTTGAAATCTTGCCGGCCTCTTTCTGAATATAAGAGTGTTGAAATAGGGTTAATCCGTTGGCATAGTCTTGTCGAGTGCAGGGCACCTCTAGATATTCCTTGCTGTTTGGGTGCAGTACATAAATAGAGCGTAGGTCTCTTCGGGAAACGTAGAATTTAACCTTGGATCCAGTGCCAATCTCCTTCAGAAGATGATGAAGTTGCTCATCCGCATAGTTAAGTCTTTTGAATCGTATGCCCTCGTGAGATAAGGACCCCATGTTTTCATCGCCCAGGATAATATCCAGCTTATCGAGTGAGCGAATCATTGGGGGCGGAACTATTGCTATTCCTTCATTCCATAAATCTATGGGTCTGGCACGTTTTCGGCTATTTTCAGTCACGTTATGGTAATCGGCGGCCCATTTGTAAATTAGATAAATGAGATTAGAAAAGCGAATAACAGCGTGTTTTTTTGGGTTGTAATCGCCTCTCTTACTCAGATGAGGGAATGTCTTTCCAGGTAGCGCATC
>CAIOIX010000268.1 GCA_903858445.1 uncultured beta proteobacterium | reverse complement strand
GCTAAATTGGCAGAGCCGCCTCTTTCAAGGAGGATGGAGCGAGTGGAATGAAAGTCAAATTGCATGTCTTTCTCCTTTATGAAATAGTCTGGTCGCAGTGTTTGTTTTGAAGGTTTTTGATCATTATCTAGCTTACGTTTTTATTGGCTAATCATAAGTCACAAAAGACAAAACCCCCACCACTTACGAGGGAGTTTACTTTTCTGACGAATCCGCCAGGACTTCAAGCTGGGACCGTAGGATAGAGCTCTATAAACAAGGGGGGTGCGGTCCGGCGGCGGTGGCACGCAGTTTTATGTATAGTGAGCTTAAGGGTGAAAAGTTATTATTTAAATAATGTAGTAAAAAACACCCAAAGAAGGTGGCAATACAAAAATACTATTGCAATATCTATTATTCAATAGTGAAAAAAATAAAAAGGGAGACAGCATGAAAAAGAAAGTGCTTTTTAGAAATCTGGCACTTGCAATAACTAGTCTAGCGATGGCAACAAGCGCATATTGTGGAACCTATGTTTATATTTCCAATATTGACGATGCTGATATATCAGCTTATGAACTCATAGCAGGGTCAAGCCCACACTTAAATTCAGTGGGTCGTTTTCCTGCTGGAAAATTTGTGATGCCAATGGCGACCTCACCAGATGGAAAAAATTTATATGCCTCTGTGCGTTCTAAGCCGTTTTCTTTATACATGTATCAAATTGATCAAGGTACTGGTCAACTAAAGTGGACAGGCGCAATCCCATTGGCCGACAGCATGGTAAACGTTTCTATCGATAAAACTGGTAAGTGGTTATTGGCAACCTCTTTTGGCGGCCATAACAATAGCGTTAACCAAATTCAGGCCAATGGCTATATCAACCCCGTTCCAGCAGAGGCGTTTCCAAGTGGGGGGAAGAATCCCCACTCAATCGTCTTTGATCAGTCTAATAAGTTTGTGTATGTGCCCCAACTAGGTACAGATGAAATCAAAATCCACGCCTTTAATGCGTCTCAACCCAAGCCTCTCTCAGAAACAGCCAGCTCGGTAGCCCTTCAAAAGCAACAAGGTCCGAGACATATTGTGATCTCAGCTGATAATAAATTTACCTACGTCATCACAGAGATGACTGGAGAAGTTATTGTCTTTTCTAGGGATATCAAATCAGGGGGCTTAACCCAACTTCAAGCCACTTCAAGCCTCCCAAGTGACTCCAAACTAGTCCCTGGAAGACCAAGACCTCCGACTGGATCTCCAGAGGCGACTGCTTTTGATGACTCGAACATGATCTTCTCTGCCGAAATCAAATTGACGCCAAACGGTAAGTTTCTCTACACATCAGAGAGAACCAAGGGCACACTAAGCGGCTTTGAAGTAGATCCACAAACTGGCAAAGTAAAGTATCTGTTTACTGTCCCTACAGAGGAAATGCCTAGAGGTTTCAATATTGATCCTAGCGGACAATTTTTAGTTGCTTCTGGTCAAAAGTCAGATAAGGTTTCGCTTTACTCAATCAATCAATCCACGGGCGAACTAAATCTGATTGAGAGAGTCCCTGGAGGTAAAGGGGCAAACTGGGTCACTATTATAAAAACGAAGTGACATGATCATTTTCAAAATTAACGCCACCTTCGGGTGGCTTTTTTACGAACAAGTAGTTCATTACTCCAGCTGAATATTCAGCCGCTTATTCAAAGTCTTAAAGCGCGCGATCTCCGCCTTCATAAAAGCGGCCATGGCCTCAGGCCCTTTATTGGCAATCTCTAGCGATTGAGCCGACATTCTTTCCTTCACTTCTGGCGTATTCATGGCCTCCGATACGGCCTTTGCAAACTTATTAGCAATGGGCTTGGGAACTGATGCAGATAAAGCAACACCATAAAAGACCTCAAAATTTGCTGCCGGCAAATGCAGTTCATCCAAACCTGGAACCTCAGGAAGAAAACGTGAGCGGGATGGAGACGTCACGGCAAGTGCGCG
>CAIOIX010000267.1 GCA_903858445.1 uncultured beta proteobacterium | reverse complement strand
CTGGCATGCCAGCTTCGGCTTGCTTAAGGATGGCCATGATTTGGCTATCGGTAAAGCGGGAGGTTTTCATAGAATTTCCTTTAAATCAAACAACTTAGAAATTCTACTTTTAACTCAGGTTAAGGGGCGGGGGTATTACCCTTGCACTTTATTGGGCCACCCACAAAAGCAGGGTTAGATGAATCGGCAATTGAGGGTATCAGCGGCCACTCTATGCGAGTAGGTGCCGCTCAGGATTTATTAAATTCTGGGGCAAGTATGCCAATTATTATGCAGCGCGGAAGATGGTCAAAGACTGATACGGTAATGAGATATCTAGAACACAGTTGCTGCTCGGTGTAAAAATTAAAGTGCCAAATTTATTTGGTAGTTACCGACTTTTTCAAGTTATTAAAGTAATTCACTGCATCAGATGAATCCTCGGCTGGAGCCCATGGAGCTATTTCCTTTGCGGCACTAGAAATAAATGGGCCGGATTTAACCTCTAAAAGGATTGAATCCTCTACTAGAGCCAATACGGTATGCCAAGCATCAGGTGATAATTCAACGCCAACATTATCTACGCCATGAGTAAGGAATTTTTCAGTTCCAAATTTGGAGATTCGTATAATATTTCCAGCCTCATCGAAAATTATCAGCGCAAATAAACCCTTAACTGCTATCAAAGTTTCCTCTTTAGGATCTTGATGATGCCTGTGTGGAGGAATGTAACTCTCGATCCCTATCGCGTTAAATAATCTTTGGCATGGCTCAGCATAATCAAGGTGTAAATTAAAATTTATCCTACCCCTAGGCGAATGAAAAGCAGACAGAGATAAATTATCTAAAAATGCCTTAGAGAAATCTTTAAAACTCATACCTCAAGAGCCGTCAATATTTGCTTAACTGCAACTTCAGTTGAAAATAGTTCTTTCGCCAAATTTTTGCAACGCAAATCCATTCTATCGGCCGGCGTTAATTTATCAACCAGAGCCTCTGCAATGTCTCTTAATTCCGTCACTGAAGATCCGGTATAGGCATAGCCAACCTGAGTTTTATTTATTAAATCAACCAAATCATTTCCCGGATTAATTTTTGCAAGTACCGGCAGACCAGACTGCATGTAAGATAAAAACTTTCCGGGAATATTATGTGTCTTGTGACGCGGATCTAAAATAACCATTCCAATGCTGCATTGTCTATATAGAGCGGGAATCTCTGCAGAATCAATTTCATCGAAAAATAAAATGTTATTAAGGCTGCGATTTTTAGCTTGCCACTTTAAATCCACATACTCACTTCCTCTGCCGACCATCAGAAAACCAATATCCGCTCTGTTGAGTAGAGACTCAGCTAAATCGAGCACAACCCCCATACCTTGGGCAACGCCCATGTTTCCAGCATAAACAAATATTTTCCTGCCGGCCAAGAAAGTATCCCCAACTGCTATGCTACAAATCCCTGAAGATGATTCAGATAGCCAGTTTTGCAATACCTCAATGTTCTTTAGATTAAACGGAGGCCAATTTTTAAGATACTGAATATTATTAGCAGCCTGAACACCAATAGTGTCAGCTATCTTGTATTGGGAAGCCTCAATCCATTTAAAAAATCTATACGCAAGACCCCTTCTCATTAGACCAAGGTCGAGCGCCCACTCCGGAAAAATATCACGAAGAATCAGATAACTTCTGCATGAGGCATTCCTTTTAAGCCTTTTAACAAATGGTGCCCAGAAAATTGTAGGGGAGTACCAAATTACACCATCTAATTTTTCACTAGAAAGTGGTGACATTAAATAACGCATCCACATGAAATATGGCATAAAAAATTCGGCAGCCGTTCTTCTTATGTAACCCACATCCTTGGTTTTTAGTGCCTTAAGTCTGAGTACCCGAACCCCATTCAACACTTCCAACCTCCAAGCGTGATCTAACCCGGAATCCGGGATAATAACCAAAGGAGAAATTCCTTGTTTATTAAACTCAATAGCTAAATCCTTAAGCTGTGCTGCAGCGGATGTTCGTGCAGGGTAATAAGAATCAGCAATAACCGCAATGCTTTTCATATACACACTACTTAGACCAAACCGTTCTATTCACGTAATCAACATAACTCATCACTACACGAAGTAGCTGCTTAGAAACAGGACCGCCTTCATAGTCTGCAACGGGGTGCATCACTCTTTTAGCCCTATCATGTTGAGCAATAATCACCCGAATAGCATCTAATACTCTATCTTTTTTCAAGCCAGTCATAATTAATGTGCCCTCGTCCATTCCCTCGGGGCGTTCGTGAGCATTCCGAATAGTAATAGCAGGAAGGTTTAATAGGGAGCCTTCTTCAGAAATTGTTCCGCTATCAGACACAACACAAAGGGCTTCCATTTGAAGTTTGATGTAGTCACAAAATCCAAATGGCTTTAGAAATTGAATATTTTTATTTAATCCACCTAGCTCCATAGTATCCAGTCGCTTTTTTGTTCGCGGATGGGTTGAGACAATAACCGGCATATTATATATATCGGCAATAGCATTGAGCGCCTCAACCATATCCCGCATATTCTCTTGGCTATCTATATTTTCCTCTCGATGAGCACTGACAATAAAGAATTTATTTGACTCGAGACCCATTTGCTTAATGACATCGGAGCCAGTGATTTTGGGCATATAAAAATCAAGAACCTCTTGCATATGAGAACCAGTTTTT
>CAIOIX010000266.1 GCA_903858445.1 uncultured beta proteobacterium | reverse complement strand
TTATTAAAAAAGCTCGATAAATTAGAGGCTGACAGAGAGAAACTGATCGACAAGTTAGCAAAGGCTTTGGACAAGATGGATCAAAAGTCAGCGCCTAAAAAAGCGCCCGCTAAAAAAGTTCCAGCTAAGAAGATTGCCGTTAAAAAAGTAGCTGCTAAAAAAGCTCCAGCTAAGAAAGCTGTTGCCAAGAAAGCTCCAGCTAAGAAGGTTGCCGTTAAAAAAGTAGCTGCTAAAAAAGCCCCGGCCAAGAAGGTAGTCGCTCCAGCCTCAGCTGCCTCAGCCTAAGTAAGAAACCCTCATGACTAAATTTACTAAGGCGCTCGAGCCCACAAAAGGTCATGAGGACGAATTACAACCCCTTCAAGTTCAACTAGTTAAGCTCCAAAAAAATATTATTAGCAAAGGTGAACGACTACTCGTGATTCTTGAGGGTCGTGATACTGCTGGCAAAGACGGCACTATTAAACGGATCATCGAGCATCTAAGCCCTAGAGACACCCGAGTGGTGGCACTCAATAAACCCTCCCTGAGAGAAGAGGGAGAGTGGTATTTTCAGCGTTATGTAGCTGAACTACCGAGTGCAGGAGAGTTCACCATCTTTAATCGAAGTTGGTATAACAGAGCCGGCGTTGAAAAGGTTATGGGATTTTGTACTGATGAACAGTACAAGCAATTCATGACTACAGTAAATGATTTTGAAGCCCTGTTAGTGGGTTCTGGCATTCATATCTTTAAGTATTACCTAGATATCACTAAAGATGAACAGGCTACACGCTTAAAAAGTCGAGCGACGGATCCACTAAAACAGTGGAAGATAAGCCCGATCGATCAGCAGGCTCAGAAATATTGGAAGGCCTATAGTGCTGCTCGGGATCAAATGTTAAAGAAAACCAATAGCGCTGCTGCACCTTGGACGGTGATCCATGCAAACGATAAAAAGCTTGCGCACCTAAACCTGATTCGGGATCTCCTCTCTAGACTGAACTACCCTGAGAAGGATAAGAGAATCCTCAAAACGGACCCTAAGATTGTTGTCAGTTGGCCCGCTAACTCCAGCAAGCTCCCCAAGTTAGCACCTTAAGAGAAAAAAGCCTTCACCTCCTGAATTAACTCTTCCGGACATTCTTCTGGGATGTAGTGACCACAAGGCAAATGACGACCAACTACGTCATCGTTAGAAACCTTTTTCCAATCCTCGATTGGTGAAAAACATTTATTGACCAGGCCATGCTCACCCCACAAGACTCGCATAGGCGCCGATAGTTTTTTTCCAGCTGCGAGATCTGCCCGGTCATGAACCAAGTCAATTGTTGCAGCAGCGCGATAATCTTCGCACATAGCATGCATGCTTTCTGGATTGGTTGCGCCGGCCAAATACTCGGACCAACATCTTGGATCAAAGATACCTGTACCCGCATGACGACCCATATGATTTTTGAGCCAATACTCCGGGTTTGCGCCGATTAAAGTTTCCGGAACAGGCTCAGGCTGAATGAGGAAAAACCAGTGCCAGTACCCTCTAGCAAATTCCATGGTGGTATTTTCGTACATGGTGAGCGTTGGAGAAATATCCAAGACCATTAATTTACGAACACTCTGTGGAAAATCAACCGCCAAGCGATGAGAAACTCGCCCACCACGATCATGCCCAAGCAAGAAAAAATGTTCATGACCCAATAACCGCATTACAGCATGTTGGTCAGCCGCCAAAGATCTTTTGGAATAAGTTGAGTGGTCAAACTTACCATGTGGCTTAGACGATGCACCATACCCCCTTAAATCAGCGACAACAATAGAGTAATGCTTAGCCAATTCAGGGGCAACCCGATGCCAAATCGCTTTTGTTTGAGGAAAGCCATGCAGCATGAGCAGCGCAGGACCGGATCCACCAACCTGACAAGCAATATCTATCAGGCCGTCATCCGATTGGACCGTAACCACCTGCTCTCGGAACCCTGGAATCTGAAATGTCATAGCTTAAATTATATTAAGGAGCTAACCATTCGGACATGGCATAACACTGCCCGTCTTAGTATTTATTTGAGGTTTACAGGGGGGTGCTGGTTGAGCTATTGGCGCAATAGAAGTTGCGGGTGTAACTTGACCTGAAGCACTTGCCACTGGAGCAGCAGTATTGATTCCAGCGGCGTTTGAAGAGCTCGGTATCGGTGCCGCAGGAGTTACACCGTTGGATGGAGTTGTTGCTTTAGAGCGTAGCAATTGCTCCGGACCTGGGCAAGGCATCGTAGCCCCAGTCTTCGGATTTACAAGCTCCTTGCATTGTGGGTTCGCTTCAAGTCTTGCCTCAATCTTTGCCATACTGCAGGCAGATAAGACTACGATGGCTACAAGTAGCAGTCCAAGACTCCCGGAAATAGAGAGTACTTTCAATTAGTGCGCCAATATTTTAGATAAGAAATCTTTTGCTCTTGGCGAACGGGCATCAGGGTTTCCAAAGAACTCATCCCTAGAACAATCTTCAATAATTTTTCCCTGATCCATGAAGATTACCCGGTTGCTGACTTTACGCGCAAAACCCATCTCGTGCGTAACGCAACACATGGTCATGCCTTCGTTAGCAAGCTTTACCATTACATCCAACACCTCACCCACCATTTCTGGGTCCAGTGCTGAAGTAGGCTCATCAAACAGCATCACAATTGGGTCCATACTTAAAGCACGGGCAATCGCTACGCGCTGTTGCTGGCCGCCCGACAACTGGCCTGGAAATTTATCTTTTTGCGCCATCAGACCTACCCGCTCTAAATACTTTAGGCCATGGGTTTTAGCTTCATCAATAGATCTACCCAAGACCTTCATTTGGGCAAGGGTCAGGTTCTCAGTAATACTTAAATGCGGAAACAATTCAAAGTTTTGAAACACCATCCCTACCCGCGCTCTGAGCTTAGGTAAATTTGTCTTTGGATCGTGCAACTTGACACCATCTACTGAAATCTCACCAGCTTGGAAAGGCACGAGTGCATTCATAGTTTTAATCAAGGTCGACTTACCAGAGCCAGAGGGTCCACAAATTACTACGACCTCGCCTTTTTTAATTGAGGTTGTGCAATCAGTTAAGACCTGAAAAGAGCCGTACCACTTTGAAACGTTTTGAAGTTCAATCATGATGATTTGTGTAATTTCGACTTAAAATAATTAACGAATGATGGCAACATTAGCTTGTATCTTACGAACAACCTTGGACAGCGAGAAGCAAATAATGAAGTAAGTGGCGGCAGCCAAAATATAGGTCTCGATAGGACGACCGTAGTTCTTACCAGCAATCTCAAAGCCTTTGAGCAAGTCATAAGCACCGATGGCATAAACCAAGGATGTGTCTTGAAACAAAATAATGGTCTGGGTCATAAACACTGGAATCATATTTCGAAATGCTTGAGGCAATACGATAAAGCGCATGTTTTGACCATAGGTCATACCCAAGGCCTCAGCCGCATAACCCTGACCTCTTGGTACCGACTGAATACCGGCTCGCACAATCTCGGAAAAAAAAGCGGCTTCAAAAGCAATAAAGGTAATCGTTGCCGAAAGATCAGCGCCAATCGGCCTGCCAATCAACATTGGAATCAATAGGAAGAACCATAGAATAACCATCACCAATGGAATAGATCGCATGGTATTGACATAAAAGGTTGAAGGGTAAACCAAAGCGGGTTTACCTGATAGCCTCATCAATGCCAACACAGTGCCAAAGACAATACCGCCCACAGTTGCAAAAACTGTTAACTGCACACTAAATAACAAACCCTTGAGAATGTAGTTAGTAAACAGTTCCCAATTATAAAAACTTAGATCTAAGCTCAACATATCAATAATCCTTAGTGAGCCAAGCTTGCATCATTGGCCACAATGAAGCCAGGAATGCGAGTTCTTTTTTCAATCAACGCCAATGCACGATTCACTGCAAATGCTGAAAGTGCATACAACAGGGTAACTGCCAAATAGATTTCCACGCCATGAGAAGTTTCTTCTTGAGCTTGCATGGCAAACAAGGTCAGCTCAGGGACGGAAACGGCGAAGGCCACAGAGGAGTTCTTAATTAAATTCATACATTCTGATGTCAGAGGCGGAATCACAATCCGTAGCGCCATCGGCAAAATCACATAGCGGTAGCTTTGAGTAGTCGTTAAGCCTAAAGCTGTAGCAGCAGCACGCTGACCAGTAGGTAGCGCCTGAATACCAGCTCTCACCTGCTCAGCAATTCGCGAAGAAGTAAAGAATCCTAAAGCAATACTAACTAGCCAATAGGATGGCAATGCCTTTAGAGGCAAAATAAATGCAGGAATGACGTGGTACCAAATAAAAACCTGCACCAAAATCGGAATGTTTCTGAATAACTCAACCCAGGCAGTAGAAAGTCGCACCAACAACCTGCTTGCTGCTCCGTTATCTGGCAGGGTGCGCAAAGTACCCATGATGACACCGAGGATCAAGGCAATCGTTAAACTCAGGCCAGCCACGGCCAAGGTCCAACCCCACGCCTTCATCAACCAATCAAGATAACTTGGATCGCTGTTTTGGGCAAGCCCAAAAACTGCGGAGAAGCAGTGATCCACCACTTCTCCGTCCAAGGTGTTCTTACAAAAAACACCTAAATCTAATGCCATATGAATAACTCGTTTTTATTAAATTACTTAGGGTTACTTCTTTGCGTAATCTTCAGCAGGCTTGTCATTTAAATTAGCCCAAGCGTTTTTAGTGGCTGGAGACAGCTCAAGACCGACAACGATATTTTTTGGAGGAATTGGAGCTAAGAACCATTTATTCCAAAGCTTAGGCATATTGCCGTTTGCAACGATCTTGGCAATCGCAGCATTTACAGCAGCCTTGAATTCCGGATCATTTTTAGGAACCATGATGGCAATCGGCTCAGTACTAAGAACTTCGCCAACGATTTTGAAGTCTTTTGGATTCTTCGCATTAGCTATATTACCCGCAAGAATAGAGCCATCCATTACGAAGGCATCAGCACGACCAGACTCAAGCAACAAGAAGCTGTCAGCATGGTCTTTACCAAAAACCTCTTCGAAATTAACGCCATTAGCTTTTTCATGTTTGCGCAATAACTGCACTGAAGTTGTTCCAGTAGTCGTTGCTACTTTTTTGCCAGCTAATTGGGAGATCGAATTGATACCAGAGTTTGCCTTCACGGCAATACGAACTTCTTCAACGTAGAGGGTATTAGCAAAACCAACATCTTTAGCGCGCGCTGAATTATTGGTTGTTGTTCCGCACTCAATATCAACCGTACCATTTTGCACCAAAGGTACGCGATTTTGTGACGTGACTGGCTGATAATTAATACGTAAAGTGCTCATGCCGAGCTTATCTTTAATGTCACTCAAAATCATGCGGCAAACTTCGACATGGTAGCCATCAAAACGGCTATCCCCCGTGGTGTAAGACATCGGAATAGATGATTCACGCACACCCATAGTGACTGCGCCAGAAGACTTGATTTTGTCCATCGTAGGACTTGCAGCGTTAGCAGTAACGGCACCAAATAACAATGTGGCGGCTACCAAACAGCTTCTACTCAATTTTTTGCTTTTCACGAACATCTCCTATCGTCTTTAGATACCAAAATTATCAAGCCCTAGTATATATATAGATATAGCGCTAAATGAGAGGAAGATCCCTAAGAAGAGCGCTAAACCCTCAATTGGGGCTCAAATGGCTCGTAAATAGAGCAAAAAATTGTAGGTCAGCAGGAGATGTAAGCAAAAATCAAGAGGGAATGGTCTGCCCAGCACGATTCGAACGTGCGACCTACGCCTTAGAAGGGCGTTGCTCTATCCAGCTGAGCTATGGGCAGATAACTGAATTTAAACAGCTTTTTCAAAATCAAGGCAATCAGGCGAAATCCAAAGCATCAAGGTCATCAGGAATCTATGATGAGTGAATTTCCAGCCAAAAGTAGAGTTAACCCTCATAAAGAAACGATAGAACAAGTTCCTGGATACCCTTCGAAATTAAAGATCTTTAAAGTACCCTGCTCCCGATACTACTGGGCCAGAGTCTATTTAAGTGGCCGTTATCAAGTCAAAAGCCTAAAAACTGAAAATCGCCAAGAGGCATTAAATCGCGCAAAGAAGTTTTACGAAGATGCCCTTGTCAATATAAAGGTTGGGTTTATAAGCCCAAAGACCCAGTCATTTGCCTATGTTGGCAAAGCATTCTTGACCACGCTAAAAGGTATCGGCAATCCAAGACTTCACTATGACGACAATTACAGATTTAAGAAGGTTTTGCTACCCCATTTTGGCGAAAAAGATATACGCTCCATCAACCATAGTGACCTTCTAAATCTTCTCCAAAAGTTAACACTACGAAACTATGCCCCCTCCACAATCAGCAAATATATGGTGGGACTCAGAAAGATACTTAAGCACGCAGCAAATAACGAAATAATTGACAGAATTCCTGAGTTTCCAAGAATTCCCAATAGAAGTTCATTCTTGACTAAACGGGATTACTTTGAAAGAAGCGAAATAAAACTACTGATTGAAACAGTAGAAAAACTATCAATAAAAAATGTCTTGGTAAGAGGAATCCCAGTAAGCATTGAATTTAAATATCTAATTCAATTTATGGTTAATTCGTTCCTTAGGCCAAGCGATCTTAGGGTTTTAAAGCATATTCACGTTCATACTTTGGAGAACGCTAACCAGCCAAATGAAAATTATCGTAAATTTTTATTACTTAAGCATCCCGCAACAAAGACTACTGATCACGATGTTGTAACAATGCCAGAGGCACACGCTGCTTATATACATTTAGTTGATTTTCATAAAACATTAGGATACGGAAAGCAAGATGACTATGTGTTCTTCCCTCAATACAAAAACAGAAATACGATGATTGGAACGCTGGGGAGAATCTTTAGATTTATTGTGAAAACAGCTGGTATATCAAGTGAAACAGAGCAGCATACGGTTTACTCTTTAAGGCATTCTGCGATTATGTTTAGACTTCAAATGGGGAATGTAGATGTTTTGAAGCTAGATCGAAATGACAGAACTAGCGTTCAAATGATTGAGAGATTTTATGCATCAAGGTTAACCAATATTATGGCAATCAATGTAATTCACGGAACGAATTGATCGATTGGAAAGCGAATGAATAAAAACGCCAAAGT
>CAIOIX010000265.1 GCA_903858445.1 uncultured beta proteobacterium | reverse complement strand
CTGGCATGCCAGCTTCGGCTTGCTTAAGGATGGCCATGATTTGGCTATCGGTAAAGCGGGAGGTTTTCATAGAATTTCCTTTAAATCAAACAACTTAGAAATTCTACTTTTAACTCAGGTTAAGGGGCGGGGGTATTACCTTATCTGTGGATGAGAAAATGGTGAAGATCAACGAAGTATCTAATTTTCAATCAGCCAATACAAATGACATAAACATTGTATTTTCGACAATTCAAGGCTTGTACTCCGCACTTGATAATCCTCGTGAAAATTCGTTAACTGAGGATGATTTTAGAGATATCAAGTTGGTGCTTATTTCTGATGAGGCTCATCATATTAATGTGGACACCAGACAAGGGAGGGGCTTGGGCTCGGAAGATCTTCCGGAAGTAAGGAGTTGGGAAGGTGCTGTTGAGAAAATTTTTAGAGCGAATTCAAATAATATTCTTGTTGAATTTACCGCAACTGTCGATTTTGAAGATGAGAATTTGGCGAAGAAATATTTGCCGAGGTTAATATTTGACTATCCGTTAAAAGAGTTTAGAAAAGATGGATATTCAAAGGAGGTTAAGGTTCTACAGGCAGATCTCCCTTCTTTTGAAAGGGCGTTACAAGCGATATTGCTTAGTCAGTATCGCCAAAAATTATTTGAATCTCATAGAAAACAAGTAAAGCCTGTTGTCTTGTTTAAATCTAAAAAAATTGAGGAAAGTAAAGCTTTTGCCGCAGAGTTTAGTGAGAGGCTCAGGAAGCTAGAAGTCGCAGAACTAGAAGCCCTAAAGGCCAAGACTTCTGATCCCGTTTTAGTAAGGATGTTTAATTATTTCGATGAAAAAAAGATTAGTTTAGAAAATTTGATTGGAGAGCTACAAGACTCGTTCTCAGATGAAAAGCTGCTTACCGTTAACAGTGGTGAAGAGATCGAAGATAAGCAAATTGCCATTAATACATTGGAAGATATAAACAATCAATATCGAGCTATTTTTGCGGTAAATATGCTTAATGAAGGTTGGGACGTACTGAATCTATTTGACATTGTTAGGTTGTATGACTCTAGGGATTCAAGGTCAAATAAGGTAGGTACAACCACGATGAGTGAGGCTCAGCTGATAGGGCGAGGAGCTAGATATTGCCCCTTTTTAATTGATGACTCTCAATTAAAATCACAAAGAAAATATGATGAAGATCTAGGCAATGAATTGAGGGTTTGCGAAGAACTTTATTATCACAGTTTGTACAATCCAAAATACATCCAAGAGTTAACAATGGCTCTTAAAGAGATAGGTATTATTGCCAAATCCACTCTCCAGAAAGAGTTGTCACTCAAGGATTCATTTAAGGCCAATAACTTATATAAGGTTGGCCATATCTTTTTAAACTCTAGAGTGAAATATAGTCGAGATGATATTGATTCTTTAGATGTCTCGTTAATTTCTCAGCGTCATAAAGTTGAACTAGAAAGTGGATTTTCTAAATCTACCTCAGTTTTTGATGATGATATCAAGTTAGCCATTGGGGTTGAAAAAAAATCAAAAGATTATCAATTAATTGATTTTGGGATCCCTATAATAATCAAAGCTATTCATCGCATAGATTTTTATAGATTTAGTAATTTAAAGAAATTTTTACCAAAACTCACATCCATTAATGAGCTTGTAACCTCGCCAAAATATTTAGGTTTAGTTAAGCTTGAAATTGTCGGCCTTAAGAATGAGGTTGAAAACTTATCGGTAAATCAGAAGCTAAAGATAGCTACGGAAATTTTATTAAAGTTATCGTCCATAATATCTTCAGATAAGATTGAATTTAAGGGGACAAGAGAATTTACGCCTCATATGATTAAATCCGTCTTTACCGATAAGACCCTTAACTTTAGTTTGGATGAGGATTCGGATAAGCAATTTAGCAAATCAATGATTAACTTGGCTGAGGCAACCTCTACATATCACCTAGATTTGAGCTCAAGAGATTGGTACGTTTACAACGATTGCTATGGAACATCTGAAGAAAAGCTTCTTATAAAGTTTATCGACAAAAAATATGATGATCTAAAGCGCAAATATTCAGACGCCTTTCTCATTAGAAATGAACGTCATTTTCAGTTGTACAGTTTTAGCGATGGACGCCCACTCGAGCCTGACTTTGTCTTGTACTTAGTCGGTAAGGATGATGTTGATACTCTTCATTACCAAGTATTCATTGAGCCCAAAGGAGGGCATCTCTTAAAGGCTGACGAATGGAAAGAGCAATTCTTAATTGAGCTTCACCAGACATCTAGAATTGAGCAACTTTTTGAAAATAAAAAATATATTGTTTGGGGAATGCCCTTTTTTAATAGCGAGCAAAGAACCGCTGAATTTGAAGAATCTTTCGATGAACTAATTCGACAATAATTATTCATAATTGACTTGAAGTCCAAACAAGCTCCCTAAATCAAGCCCTTGTTTACACCTTAAATTGAATGCCATTTTTCAAGGTAGTCTCCTGTCCGTTGGTTAATTTTGGACAGGATTTAGGGATCAATAAAGGCTATAAATTGCCTAATATAGCGAAAAGTTATTAAAGATAGATTGTTAATAACTATAAATTATGAAAAAAGACCAGATTCCGACTTTAAAACGCCTAAATAGTTATACGAAAAGGAAACCACTTTTCGTAAGAAAAATTACCCTCTTCAGATGACAGTATCGTACTGTTCGTTAACCACCTAATACGAGATTGGCGTGGCGATGGCGTGAGATGTAAAAAGGATCATTTTTTGAAAAAGCTGGAACGCTTTCGATGAGGGCTCTGTACGACGACAACCCTCAAGCCCTTAGATGTCGCTTTGCTAGGCTACTAAGAGCTACCGCTGGGATATGTAAGACTGAAAGTAAAGGGAGACCGCCTAACCGCCCCTACCAATTAATGGTTTTCTAAGCAAAGTGTGATGGATGCGCTGAACGTAAGTCCGATACAACTTATCTGCTTACGGTAAGTTGTATCCAGAAAACGCTACCGTAAGTTAAAGACTTAATTCTAATAAGAACTACGAGCGAAGCGAGTCTTTGGCGAAGCCAAAGCAGTTACTTTATTGGACCTTAGATACAAATTGGCAATAGGAATATAAATTATAAATTTAGTACTTAAGTGATATCTTAGAAGCTATAGACTAAGGAGTTATATGAAATACGTCTTTACTCTGCTTTTTTTAACTACTAACGCAATGGCTCAGGCCATCTATGGTCCCGCTGGTGAATATAAGGGTTATTCTCAAACTAGTCCAAGCGGTGTAACTAATGTATATAACCCTCAAGGTCAAAATATTCAGTCATTTCAAACCGATAGCGGACAAACGAATTTTTATAGTCCTCAAGGTCAATACCAAGGAACGGCTACCGCTCCTATTCAAGCCATTCCAAACACTACCTTAAACGCTCCAAGACAAGCCCCTCAAGCTCCATCTGTGAAGGGCTGGTAGTTAGGCTGAATTTACTTAACGTAAAAAATCACCTAAATAATAAAACTATTAAAAAGGGAGAAAACGTTGAACAAGAGTGTCTCTAGGAATCAACTATTAGGAGTAAGGGCTACTTCTGACTTCATCAATAAATTTGATGGATTGTGTGATCGGCTCGGATACAACCGATCAGAGGTCATAAGATATTGCTTAAAGCAATTCTATCTGTCCCACTTCAATAATCCTGAACTGTTTCAGAAGGTGCGTAGGGAAATGTTTTAAATGGTAGTTACCGCACTTGGTGAAAAATTATGAAAAACTTTATTCAATGGGCTAAGGGTAGGGCTATTCAAAAAGATAAGAAAAAGAAGGATAAAAATGACAACATCTCAAACAATCAGGGAGGTTCAGCGAGCCGGAACTCTAATCACAAAGGACAAACTTCTGGATTTGATCAAGAGATCGCCGAACCAGTTGTTCACGTATTCACAGAACCTTAATACAAAGGAGGCGATTGTTATTGTGAGTCTTTAGTGCGCATTAATTCGCTCTCTAATGTATTAGTTCGTCCCGTGAATTTCATTGATTGCCATAATATTAGTTAACCTTGAGGCATAGAATCTCTCAAT
>CAIOIX010000264.1 GCA_903858445.1 uncultured beta proteobacterium | reverse complement strand
GTCGCCCATTGTTGATTATCGCTGAAGATATTGACGGCGAAGCATTAGCAACATTGGTGGTGAACAACATCCGTGGCATCTTGAAAACTTGTGCTGTTAAGGCGCCTGGTTTCGGTGACCGTCGTAAAGCCATGTTAGAAGATATCGCTATCTTGACTGGCGGTACTGTGATTGCTGAAGAATTAGGTTTGAAACTTGAAAACATCAAGCTAGAAGACCTAGGCCAAGCTAAACGTATTGAAGTAGGTAAAGAAAACACGATCATCATTGATGGCCATGGCGTTGAAGCTAATATCAAATCACGTATTGCACAAATCAAAACTCAAATTGAAGAAGCTTCTAGCGACTACGACCGTGAGAAACTACAAGAACGCGTAGCTAAATTAGCTGGTGGTGTTGCGGTTATTAAGGTGGGCGCAACAACTGAAATCGAAATGAAAGAGAAAAAAGCCCGTGTTGAAGATGCATTGCACGCAACACGTGCAGCAGTTGAAGAAGGTATTGTAGCTGGTGGTGGCGTAGCTTTAATTCGCGCCCGTGCTGCTATTGCTAAAGTAAAAGGCGATAACCACGATCAAGATGCTGGCGTTAAGATTGTGTTACGTGCTGTTGAAGAACCATTACGTCAAATCGTGCAGAATGCAGGTGTTGAGCCATCAGTTGTTGTAAACAACGTAGCTGCTGGTAAAGACAACTACGGCTATAACGCTGCTAACGAAACATACGGCGATATGATTGAAATGGGTATTTTGGATCCAACTAAAGTAACGCGTTCAGCATTGCAAAATGCTGCATCAGTAGCAGGTTTAATGCTTACTACTGATTGTATGGTAGCTGAATTACCTAAAGAAGACGGTCCAGCAATGGGCGGTGGTGACATGGGTGGTATGGGCGGCATGGGCGGCATGATGTAATTGAGTTGCAGCAAACTTTCAACTAACGGCAGTTAGCTGCAAAGACAAAATTAAGATTTCGTCACTCTCAATAAAACAAGCCCCGCAATTGCGGGGCTTGTTTTTGCCTATCGTTTATCATAAAAATTTCGCAATGCAGACCTTGAAAAACTTCTCTTCCGACCCATACCAGACGGTCGTATACCTAATGCATTATTTCATTGGAACTTTATTGATACAGGTCAAGCGCCTACTCAACTATAAGTACAAACTACAATAAGCTGTTACATCCTAACTTTAATCGTTAAATATGGAGCGTTATCATGCGTTGCAAAAAATCATTAATTATCACCCTCCTCGGTTTATTCATAGTCTTGAGTGGGTGTTCAAATTTATCAACACGACAAAATAATGCGGCTGCAGGCGCAGCTGTTGGCGGTGTAGCTGGAGCAGTTTTGACTGGAGGAAGTGCCTTAGGTACGGTTGGTGGTGCTGCTATTGGTGGCATTATTGGACATGGCGTGGATGAGGTAACACCTAAGAAAAAATAGTTCTACAAGCGCGTGGCGGTCCCCAAAAAAAGTAGATTTCCTAGCAATTCTGAAATCAAAATTAACTTTGGTAAATTAAATATCTTCAGCCTTTGCAGGCAATAAAAGTGATCACTATCTTAAATAAAGTATTGGGAATAAATTGAAACATTGGCTTGCAGTATTGGTAATGGTGGTTTCATGTAGTTCGTTTGCAGATGAGTCCACTAAATCAGGCATATGGTCTGACGTGAAAGATTCTCTGTCTCAAACATGGCAATCCAAAGATTATGAGCTTTATATTCCCGTTAATACTTGGCACAATCGCAGCTACTATAGTGCGGAGAAAATCGCCAGCTTCAATGAGCAGCCTTGGGGGTTGGGTTTAGGTAAATATAGATTAGATGTGGATGGTGATTGGCACAGCATATATGCAATGGCTTTTCTAGACTCACATAGCAAAATAGAACCTATAGTAGGTTTTGGATTTCAGAAAATATGGTGGCCTACGGATGTAATTCGCTTAGGGTTAGGCTACACAGCTGGAGTTACGCTTCGCAATGATTCAAATTATTTACTACCAATTCCTGTGGTTGCACCTCTATTATCAATTGGCTACAAAGATCTAGCCGTCCAATCAACTTATATAATCGGTGGCGAAGGCAATGGCAAT
>CAIOIX010000263.1 GCA_903858445.1 uncultured beta proteobacterium | reverse complement strand
ATCTTTCAAAATGCTCTTTTTTCACCTAAAAACGCATCATTTTTTGTAAAACTAGGGATAACCCTGTGTTTTTCTCTCATTACTGCTAATATGTTGCTATGCACAATAAATTAGCAACCAAGCAAACGCCTGCAAACCCAAGCGTTATAAGGGCTCTAGTACCTGTACGGGAGCTCCACGCTGGTCACAGAGAGGCTATTCTTCATCACTTTTTGCAGCTTAATAATGATGATCGCCACTTGCGGTTTGGAACACAAACCCCTGATGAGGTTATAGAACGCTATGTTGCGGGGCTAGACTTCAACCAAGACACTATATTTGGCATATTTGACGCGCAACTGAATATCGTTGGCTTGGCGCATCTAGCGTACCTGCCAGCCTTTAAGTCCAAAACGCGCGCTGCTGAGTTTGGTGTATCAGTATTGCCTGATGGCCGCGGCCAAGGGCTTGGCACAGCCTTACTGGGTCGAGCGGCCGTGCATTCACGCAATACTCGTGTTGAAACCCTGTTTGTCCATTGCTTGGCAAGCAACAAAACAATGATGCATTTGGCACAAAAGGCCGGCATGAGTGTTGAATACTCTTATGGGGATGCAGATGCGTATCTCAAACTATCCCCTGCGAATCCCGGCACTATTGTTGAAGAAGTAGCTAATGAACAGTGGGCTTACTTTGATTACGCACTAAAACAAAATTTGAAGCGTTCTAATGGCGCGTGGTGCTGGATGCTAGGTAGACCAGCGCTGACGTCCTAATTATTACTAGGAGCACCTTGCAAGATCCAGGGTACTAGGATTGAGAGCTCAGCATCAGTCAGCCTAGTATTGGCAGGCATTGGCACTAGCCCCCAAGTTCCAGCGCCACCTTTTTGTATTTTATTTTTTAGAAAAGTATTTGCACTCGAATTATTTTTATATTTAGTAGCAATTTCTTGATAGCTTGGGCCAACGATTTTTTTATTGATCGCATGGCATCCCAAGCATGAGTTTTCCTTGGCAATTACAAGGGCCTTGCTGTTCTCGCTAGAGGCTTGCACGCTGTGCATACCAACTAGGAAGAGGGCGCTAAGAATAAACTTCCTTTTGCCCATCAATACACCAATCATTTATTCATTACAAAATGTTTACTGAAATTTTGGGGGGCTCGCAGGCTGTGATTCATCAGCTTTGCCTTGTTTATCCAATCTTGCTTTCTCTGCCTCAGAGATGATGTCAAAGTAAACAAAAACTTCTTTCACGCCACTTGAGTTGCTTGCCACTTTCTTTGCAAGGTCCGCTTCCTTTTGCGTCAATATTCCCATCAGATAAACGCTGCTACCTTCAGCAACGATCGACATTGAGTTAGAAGGTAATTGCTCAGTAAAAATCATTTGGGTTTTTATTTTTGACTCAAGGTAAGAGTCATTAGCGCGCGCAGTGTAAGTACTGTTTGGTCCAATCACTAATTCATTAAAGGTTGAGCGTGCATTCTTCATTGCCTTTACATAGGCTCCAGCCTCACCCTTGATGTCAGCATCCTTAGCCTCACCCGTTATTAACACTTTTTGATTAAATGACGTGATGTTGATGTGTGCGTTATCGCCAAATCTTTTATCTAGTGCGTTACCAGCCTGCAGCTCAATCCCTTTGTCGATTGCCTGCACGCTAGGGCTACGGCGATCTGCCAGCACTGTTGCAGTTGCAGCAACACCACCAACTGCCAAAACTCCGCACCCCGATAAAAATGAAATGAAAATTAATACGGTGAGTAATTTACTTGCAAGTTTGATTTGCATCTTGAATGCTTTCTATATTTTTACGACGCTATTAATCGAGCAAAATGTGATCAACGCCATCACACAAAGTATGCAAGAGGACTAAATGTGTTTCCTGAATTCGCGCGGTACGGGTAGACGGCGCACAAAGATGAATATCGTTCTTGTCTAATAGGCTCGCGATTTTTCCACCGCCGTTACCAGTAAGGGCAATAATTTTGATACCCAATTTTTTTGCTGCTTCAATTGCTTTTACAACATTCTTAGAGTTGCCTGATGTCGAGATTCCTAAAAGGATATCGCCTTTTTTTCCAAGGCCTCGTACCTGCTTGCTAAACACCTCATCGTAACTGTAATCATTTCCAACGGCAGTCAAGATCGATGAGTCTGTTGTCAAGGCAATTGCAGCGAGCTCCTGTCGCTCACGCTCAAAACGCCCAATTAACTCTGCTGCAAAGTGCTGTGCATCAGCTGCTGATCCCCCGTTTCCACAGGCCATTACCTTGCCACCAGCACGTAAGCACTCAACCATGGCAATCACACCATGCGCCAAGGGTTCCGGAAGAATTTTCTCAGCCTCTTGTTTTACTGCAATGCTATCTAAAAAATGTTGGGATGCGCGCTTGCGCAAGCGTTCAATCGTATTTTTATCCATATCAATATTATGCGCCAAAGCAGTGCTATTTTCTCTAGGTCGCTAACAAAACTAAAAGGGTCGTATTCTCTTGCTTATTGATATCTCTTTCACAAAAGATTGCCCCCATGGAATTAAGCTCCTTTGACTTTTTAAAACAGCAGGATCTGCCTGCTGGAGCCCTGTATATGGTTGCAACCCCGATTGGTAATTTGGGAGATATCACCTTACGCGCACTGCACGTACTTAATACAGTAGACGGCATTGCCTGTGAAGACACTAGACATAGCGCGCCCTTGCTTCAACACTTTGGTATTCATAAAAAGTGTCTCGCCTTACATGAGCACAATGAAATTGCTGGCGCTCAAAAGATCATCACTCATCTCTCTCAAAATGAGCGCTGGGCCTATATTTCAGATGCAGGAACTCCGGGTGTTTCTGATCCAGGCGCACGCCTAGTGAATGCCGTTCAAAAAGCAGGCTTTCGCATCATTCCCATTCCTGGGGCTAGCGCAGTGTCTTCTGCTATTTCAGCTAGTGGCTCAGTTATGTTGCCATCGGAAGGGCGCTTTCAGTTTCTTGGCTTTTGGCCAAACAAAGCTAAAGAGCGGGGCGCATTACTTCAAGATATTCGCAGTAATTCAAAAACAAGTATCTTTTTTGAATCGCCACATCAAATACGCGATACGTTAACAACACTTAGCAATGAGCTTGAGCCTGAGCGACAAGTGCTGGTGGGAAGAGAGCTTACTAAAAAATTTGAACAGCTGGTGACACTCACTGCGGCTGCCATTCCGGAATGGCTTGAGAAGGCAGAGAGCCTCAAGGGTGAATTTATTATTTTGGTAGCGGGACGCCAAGCTAGTGCGCACGAGGCTCCAGAGCATTCAGCTTTATTGCTCTGGGCTAATGCATTAAGCCCTTATTTAGGTAGCAAAGAAATTGCTGCAGTGCTCGCTCAAGTACTTGGCCTCAGTAAAAAGGAAGCATACCAAGTAGCGCTTGATGCAAAAGGTCAAAGCGAAGAACAATAAAAAAGCTGGCATATAGCCAGCTTTTTGCTAATGCTAAAAATTATTTAGCGGCAGGGGCGGCATCATTAGGCTCCGCTGGTGGGTTAGCATCTTTGAAATTCAGTTGGGCAACAGGTTTAATCAGCTGCTCCGCAGAAGCGGCAGCATCTGTGCGCTTCCCATTGTTTACAAACACCATTAACAACAAAATAATGATCAGGGGCACAAAAAAGCTGGCAAACACCATGATGATGAGTTGTTTAGGGGACTTAATTAGGCTACCGTGCGCTTCGCTCATAGGACTTTTATCGTTTGACGGGTTAAGGGGTTACTTCACAAAGATTATAACGAGACCGCGGGGATATAGGCACTTACAATAGCGTAGTTAGCGAATTTCCTACTGGCGCCCGTAGCTCAGTGGATAGAGTATTGGCCTCCGAAGCCAAGGGTCGCAGGTTCGATTCCTGCCGGGCGCACCAGTCTTTCAGGCACACAGTTCTCAAAAAACTGCATTGAAAGCTATTTTTGTGGCTTTTAATGCTTTTGATATCTCTTCATTTGCAAATCAGGCTAATACTCAAATGGTCTTTTGTGCCCAAACCGTGCCCATTTTGTGCCCAAACCGTGCCCACCCTTTTTGATCTATTCTGGTTTTGAGTATTAGCCTCAAATTGACACACTTACTGCTTTAATGGCTAGACTTCTGCGCCCAAGTGTTGTCAGCAATTGAAGTTGAGGCCCCGTCTTCCCACAAGTCAGAGTGATATAAACGATCCCGTAAAGGCCATTTCAACCAATTCCACTACTCAACTTAATTTTTTTGGCTTTTTTTGTAAGATTTGTCGAGATTATTTAATGTTAGATTTAGATTCTCCATGGATTGACAACTTCCAGCCCAGGAAATTCAAAATCTTGGGTATTGCGAGTGACTAACTTTAATCCATGGTGGATTGCAGTTGCAGCCAATAAACTATCAATCGCAGGGGTAGGGCGTCCCGCTTGTGCAATCAAACGCCCCCACCGGTCTGCTACGCTGACATCTATAGACAATATGCGGCCAATAAAAAAAGCTGTTAAGTCAACCTCAAGCCAATCAAGCAGCGCAAATTTTCGGTCGCTATCTGGCAGCATATCGACACCTTTACGAATTTCTCCCAATGTGAGCACGCTCACGTATAGAGTGGTAGCTGGCCGCTGAGAAAACCACTCTGCAACACCTCGATTGGGCTCTTTGCGACGCAACTCGGATAGTACGTTGGTATCAATCAGATAGGTCATAGTGAGATATCACGAGTCAGGCTACAGTCACGCTCGATCAATAACTCCTCATAGTTATAGAGTGGCGATGTGCGCATGAACTCAACCAGTGACTTATTGGCCCCAGTCAAACGATCGTAATCTGATCGAGAAAGAAGAACGGCTACTGATCGACCATGGTTTGTTATTTCTTGCGGACCCTCAAGCTCTGCATCGCGCAATACGGTCGAAAGCTGTGCTTTTGCCTCTTGTATTTGCCAAATATGCATACTAAATCTCCTTTATGACTACTATAGTCAGATTATAGCTGAAGGGGGTATTTTTGTTATTGAAGCACTCCTGTCTCAAGCTGTTCTGCAAAAATCATTCCAAATCGCGGACACACCCAAGCTAATTAGCTAGCGGTCTTGTGCATCTGGT
>CAIOIX010000262.1 GCA_903858445.1 uncultured beta proteobacterium | reverse complement strand
GCTGAAGTTCAGGCAGACGAGAAGGTGATTCATGCCTACTTGGGTACTTAATCACTAGAACTATATTGAATCGGTAAATACCATGTTATCTATTAAGAATCTTGAAGCAGGTTACGGCAAAGTGAAGGTCCTGCACGGTATCAGCATTGATGTCCCTAAGGGTCAGGTCATTACTTTGATCGGATCTAACGGCGCAGGCAAAACGACTACCATGCGTGCTATTACTGGCATGATTAAACCGACTGGTGGTGAAGTGATTTTAGGCGGTGAAAAAATTGATGGTTACGATTCTCATAAAATTGCCCGCTTAGGTCTGGCTCATAGTCCTGAAGGCCGTCGAGTATTTACAACGATGTCTGTGAATGACAACCTCTTATTGGGCGCTTTCCCCCGTTTTACCGGTAGCCGCCCTAAGGGAGATATTAAGAATGACTTAGAGCATGCCTTAGAGATGTTTCCCCGTCTGAAGGAGCGTCGCAATCAGTTGGCTGGCACTTTATCTGGCGGTGAGCAGCAAATGCTAGCGATGGCTCGTGCTGTCATGCTTAATCCAGAAATTATCTTGCTCGATGAGCCATCAATGGGTCTGGCCCCAATTTTGGTTGAGGAAGTATTTAAGATTATTTCGAATCTCAAGGCACAGGGTGTCACGATGTTATTGGTTGAGCAGTTTGCCGCTGCCGCTTTGAAAGTGGCTGACTATGGCTATGTATTGGAGAATGGCAAGATCGCTACTCATGGGCCTGCTAGCAAGCTCCAAGATGATCCTGCAGTGAGAGCTGCTTACTTAGGCGGTGCTGGTAGTCATTAATTAATCAAGGCATGAATGAAGAAAGCCCTCTCATATTGCAAGCCATTAACAATATAAGTTGAGGGCTATCAAGGAATGGGAAAGAAAAAGGGCCCGAAGGCCCTCTCCTTGAGATCCTATAAAGGACCTCGCTGCGAGGTTCTGTTACCTCTGCTGATGTGCAGGACCTATTTCTAGGCAGCTAGTCCGTATACTCACTCGCTCTCGAACTGTCTTTCATGGATTATATAGCTCATACAAAAAAATATGTAGATCCAAACACTGAAATACGTTAAGAATAAAGGGCTGTAGAGCTTTGGATGCTAAAAATAGCGGGTATCCGAGTTTCGTGATTGGCTGACTGTTTTGTATCCAAGCCGCATCATCAATAATCGAAATAATCCCATGCAAAACTCATTCAAAACATAATCGCTGCCGGTTGCCTTAGCTGAAGAAGAGTATCCGCCTCGTTGCAGCTCTTAAAATGCTCATTACCTGAAACTAGCACCCAAGTACCCCATGAATCTCTGTTTAACTGCTAATTGCCATCTGAGCAATATACCCAGACCTATTCTCACCTGCTGATTTTGCTTTGGCATCAAGCCTAGCCAATACTCTTTTTGGCAAAGAGATATTAACCCTCTCGATTTCATTAGACAATAACGCAGGATCAATTTCAGCAATAGCCCAGATATAACCCTTGAATTCCTTTTTCTTTTGTAGATCAGAAATTGAACTAGGTTTTGGCACATCCCTTGAGTCATCTAGCGCAGCCTCAATCCACAACTCAATAGCTTCTTTTGCGTTATCAATAGCCTCATCAATACCGCTATCAGCAGCAGAGAAGCACCCTGGCAGATCGGGAATAATTACTCCCCATGCTGTTTTATCATTGCCAGGCTCGATTGCGATTGGATATTTCATAAATCCCCCTTATTTAAGTCCTGCTTGTTTCAGTAGCTTTTGAACTAACCCTATTCCCAAGTCCTTTTTAGGATGAGGAACAGTTAAGTGACCTGATTTGGTTGGATGGTTAAAAACATGGTGCGAACCTCTTGACCCACGCAATACCCATCCATCCGCTTCTAGTAACTTAATTAGTTCTTTGCTGTTCATGTGTCTATTATACACACTATACACACATATAAGGGGAATTAATTAAGTATTATCAGCCTGAAAACCAACAATAAAATTAGTATTAAGAAGTCAGCTCTTACAAGAATGATTGAGGCTGGTGAGATTTAGCCAACATCAATCACGAAACTCGGATACCCAAAATAGCGGTGAAGGTCCAATTTATTCAGCAATCCGCCTAATGCACCCGTTATTTTCTACTTATATTGTTAACGGCTTGCTCATATTGAGGGCTTTTCTATTGCTAAATGTCCCTCGCTCACGCCAAGAGGATGAAAAAAGCAATCATTTCTCTGATGGTTCATTTCATCGGTTGCGTTGATGTGATGGGTGGGTGGTGAATAAATATGAATTATCAACATTTGATGAATGACCATGACAGAGTTAACCAAGTCTTTTTTGTTGAGAATGGAGCTCGACTTGTAATATTGCGTCTATGGACTCACAAGCGCTAGAGAAACTGGTTTTAATGAAGATGCCCTTTGGTAAATACGCTGGGCGAGCACTAGCAGACCTACCAGGGAACTATTTGGCTTGGTTTTCACGCGAAGGCTTTCCTAAAAGCGAGCTTGGACAATTGTTGGAGTTGATGCACACCCTAGACCACAATGGCTTGCGGAGCCTATTAGCACCCATCCAAAGAGCGCATGGCTTAGCAGCACGCTCTAAGTTACTTTAGTTACTTTGTTCGAACAATGGCTGTGACTCTGTTGCGTTCATAACGTACCGTGGCGGATTCTGGTGGGCTGCTTTGAGCGAGGGTGGGTTGTAATCCGGTTTGCTGCTCAATTTCCTCCGATAGCTTCTTGGCTAACTGAGCATTACGGTCATATTGAATTTCAATGCTCGCAATCTTTCCTGTTTTGATACTCGCAATTAGCTCCTGAGTCTTATTCGATGCGTAGTCATCAAAAAATATGGGATACCAGCCGCCTACTAATAGTTGATGGGTTTGACCCGCCACATCTCGTTTTTTGCCGCGTAAGGGAGCAACATCTTCCGGTAGATGAAAGTCGATTCCTGTCTTTTCTCTTAAATCTTGGTAAGCGATCGGCGACGACATGCTAGCTTCATTGGTATTTTCCACCCAATAAGCCCAGGCAGTATTTTTACTGGGGTCATATACCAGCTTAAAGAGGTGCTCTGGAATGGTGACTTTTCCGCTCCCAATACTCCCCATCTTTCCTGTAGAGCCCGTGAACACGTATAAATCTCCAGTAATGCGTTTAGCGTATTGCCTGGTGGGCCCTTCTACGTTCTTGGCCCAGATGCCCTGATTATTCTGCCTCGCCTGGGGCATCATATTGGCTAGCGAGAAGGATTGGGCCATTGCCCGTTCATTGCTCATATCTCCAGCAGGGGCATTGTGCCCCCGGTCATAACCGCTACCCCGATAGTCTGAGAGCAAGGCACGCTCTTTAAAAGGAAGGCGCGCTTCTTCGTAAAACTGATTGGTTCTGCGGGGATGGGGCGCAGCCAAATTCTCCCCGTTTAACTTTTCAACTGTATATATAGGCTTCTTATCCAATGGTGAGTAATAGACTGCATAACTATCGAAACAGAGGTCACGCCCCGCCTGAGGGCTACTGGGAATCTGCCGGTTTGGGAAGAGATCTTGGCATTCTTCAAAGAGTGCGAATGCGCTCAGTGGGCTAAGGAGGGAAATGACTAGAAGAAGTTTGCTAATGGATTTCATATTCCTGAAGTGTAGGTGAGGCTGACAAGAGGAGAAATTTTTCATCATGTAGTTAATTTGAGAGCGAATAGGGACTGTGGCTTCAGTCTGTTTTTAGGGTTACTCAACACTATTGTTGTAGGATTTTTCTCCGATTCTGTGGCGGCTTTCTTGGTGCGGAGCCAACACTACCTGTAGAAATTTTGACTCAAGCAAATACTAAATGTATGGGTTTTCGGTCAATTTTTTTGTCTCAAATGGTAAAAAAGTGATAATTAAGGTCATTTTTTACAGTATGAAATTAGCGCTCACTTACATTCCTAAGTTACTGATAAATATATATTTATTAAAAATAGGACGCTGATGATTGTTGTATATCTAGATTTCTATACTAATTAGTTATGGAAACGCATTTGTTTATTCTTGACTTGATATAAGAACCTTCTTAGGATGGCTCATGTTTTTAATATATTGCACTGCAACATAAATATAGCATTTGATTTATGGGGTTAGGCAAACAGGTGAATGAATAAAAGTTTTGTAAACAATTCGAGTGACTTGCAGATTGTGCGACTGCCCATCATGGCGGCCAAAGATTTGCTGGCCCAAGCCATAACGCCAATGTATCGCGTTATTAATGGCTTGCTCGTTGTAGCTGTATTTATGGTTGTTGGTCTTTGGCTTTCTGGTAACGGGACGAATGCCGGGGCTTTTGACTTCGCACGTATTTTGGTTCCGGACGAGGCTCGCCATATCGTTTGGCCAAATGGCTTTGGCACCGCTGACACTTATAAAGAGACTGCAGCAACGCAGTCAACTTATCAAGAGGTCTTAGCAAGCTCCTATAGCAAAGCACAACTTGATCAGCAGTCAGGGATTTTTAGCGCTAAAAAGCAAACTGTTGCCTTGTTAATGCCGTCTGTAGCGCGTGCTCAGGTGAAGCCAATTTCACATTTAACCGATCAAATCCCGACATCCAGGATTGATCCACAGGCTCTTGACACTAATTTAATGGGGTCTATTCAGAGTCAACGCGCGGTAGCAGATTTCTTTGAAAAGAAATATAGCCTTGATCGCAACAAGATTGAAGAATATGTTTCTAATGCGGTGGTAATTGCCAAGGAAGCTAATATTGATCCGGTATTGTTGCTGGCTGTGATCTCTATAGAGTCTAATTTCAACCCTAATACCAAGAGTAATGCTGGCGCAGAGGGTTTGATGCAGGTCATGACTTCAGTGCATAAAGACAAGTACGCCCTATACGGTGGAACGTCTGATGCGGTAAAGCCCGAGGTCAATATTCGTGTTGGTGCATACATCCTGAAGTACCTTATAGCAAGCGCAGGCTCATTACGTAATGGCTTGAAGTTTTATGTTGGCGCTGCCAATGCTGAAGATGATGGGGGGTATGCTGATAAGGTAATGGCTGAGCGTCATCGCATCATGACCCTATGTCAGCCCGCAAGCTTAAACAAGCTAACCTTAAATGGCAAAGATTTGCGTTCGTAAGGCTTGATTGAGATGTTTAATAAATAAGGTCACCCTATTCGGTGACCTTATTTATTTATAGAACGCGAGATGGGGGCTGTTGAGCAATTTCGCTTAATTCACACCATGCAATTCAACATCAAAGACTAGTGTGGCATTAGGTGGAATAACACCACCAGCGCCACGAGCACCGTAGCCTAGTTCTGAAGGAATGATTAAAGTGCGCTTGCCGCCGATCTTCATACCTGCTACGCCCTGATCCCAGCCCTTGATAACATGACCAGCACCCAATGGGAAGCTAAAGAGCTGACCGCGGTCTAGAGAGCTATCAAACTTCTGGCCTTTATTGTCTGGGGCCTTTTCGTCAAATAGCCAGCCGGTGTAGTGCACATCTACTTCTTTACCTGCAATCGCCTCTGTGCCGTCGCCTACGACGGTATCTATTTTATTAAGTTCACTCACAATATTTTCCTCTCCAACTGAAATTGATTGGCTAGTATATTCTGAGCTCTGTTTCATGTCTTATCGAACTCAAATCCCACATGACAAATTATTGGCCAAGTTCCGTATATCAAACCCTCAGAATTGACTCAGACAATCAATTGCTGGTAACTGATGATTTTTTGAGAACCTATTTACTGAGGCCAGAGTTAAATTTGGTGCCCGAATCCTGTACTGCAGAAAAGGCCCTGTATGAGCGCCTAACAAGCAATCCTCGCGCCGACATCTCGGCCAGTGAAATCGCCACCATGGCTGATGAGGATATTCAGGCGAACTATCAGGTTTGGTTACGCTACCGGACTAAATTATTAGCTGCCAGCTCTCTAGAAAATTTTTACTTAAGCTTGTTTGATGGCGATGGTGTTGACGTCCCACCATTATTTATTGCTCAGTTGGCACAAATATTTATGCGCCATATCCTAGGGGATGATCCCCACCCCTTAGATGCCCGTATGGGGGAGCTATTTTTCAGAACCCAAAAGATCAGCGTGCTTGATGATGGTGTGGTGATGGCTGCAGATGATGAAGTCGTCTCACGTAACGCTCAGGCTGGTGAGACTGGCAATATCATGGATTTACTCAAAGGAAAATCGATGAGTATGCGATCGATCGATTTGGATGTGATTCACGAAGAGAATGCCGATATCTATTGGTCAAGAGATGAAGATTACGATCTAGCAGTGCAGTTAAATGTGGGCCAAGCACCAATTAATCACTTCTGCCGCATTTTAGAAAAGTGGCTTGATCATTTTTTGGGTGTTCAGGTACGCATTACCCCAATGCAGCAGATTACCGATACAAAATGGTCCTGGCATGTTGGTTTAGATGCAGCAGCCACCGAAATTCTGAATAAACTGTACAACGAAGAATTGCTGGAGGCTGATGAGCTAACGAAAATCATTTCTCTCTTTCGCCTAGACTTTGTGGATGCTGCTGCCGTCGCCCGCGCGCTTGAAGGCAAGCCAGTGTATCTCGGCATTGCCATGAACGACGAAAAGCAATTAAAGCTCAAGCCACAAAACCTGCTATTTAACTTACCTCTGGCTAAAACTTCCTAGCTTACTGATTCCAGGTTTTATTTTTGCGGTGATGCATGCCCAGCCAAATCAGCGCCCCGCCAGTAATCACGACAGGAATGATGGAGCCTAAATTTAATATGGTCCAGCCTTGGGTTGTAATGAGCGCACCCGAGCCAAATGAAGTGAAAGCCATGGTTCCAAAAACAAAGAAGTTAATTGCTGCTTGCGCTTTATCGCGCTCCTCTGGTTTGTAAGCCGTCATTGCCAAAGAGGTGGATCCAGTGAATAAGAAATTCCACCCAACACCTAGTAAAAATAAGGCGATTAAAAATTGATGCAGGTTTGTGCCAGTTAGTGCAATTGCAATGCAAATGCAATTGAGTGCCACGCCAATCCCCATGATCTTGAGTGTGCCGAATCGTTGAATCAGTGAGCCAGTAAAAAATCCCGGTGCAAACATGCCGATTACATGCCACTCCAATACCAGTGCAGTCTCTGAAAAAGGTAGGCCACAAATTTGCATTGCGAGTGGGGTGGCCGCCATCAGCAAGTTCATGACGCCATAGCCAAGAGATGCACCGATCACGGCGACCATAAAGACGGGCTGTCTCAAAATGGTTTTGAGATCCCTGCCGGCCCCCAAGGAATGCTGAGTTTTAAATTCGGCTGGAAAGTGAATATATTGCATCACAATAATGCCAATGATTGCCGCTATCGACAACGTGAGATAGGCCCCCAGAAAGGCTGTGTCAAATAGATTTTTGGTCCATGAGGCGAGATTGGGTCCTACAATCGCTCCCAAGATGCCGCCTGCTAGCACCCAAGAGACGGCTTTATCCCTTTGTGACACAACCGTGAGTTCTGCCGCAGCAAATCGATAGAGCTGGCCATTGGCGCTGTAGTAGCCCGCAATAAAAGTGCCGCATACCAGAAGCCAGAAGTTCTTCGTATAGGCCGCATAAGCGCAGATCAGGGCGGAGAAGATGGCAACCAGTAAGCCAAGTTGAAAGGAGATCTTGCGACCAAAATAGTTCTGGGTCTTGGCAACAATCGAGGTAGAAAAAGCAGCTCCGACCACATATCCCATGACGGGGAGGGTGGCCATCCAAGCTGCTGGGCTCAGGCTGAGGCCAACCAAGCCATTGATGGCAATAAAAGTAACGTTATTGGTGAGAAAGAGCCCCTGACAAACAATCAGAAGTATTAAGTTTTTATTAAAGAGTGGGTGCTTGTTAGTCATGGATTGCAGTTTAAGGTGAACTTGCCCTATGGATTGTGTTGGTGAATTCCCTTAAATTGGGCGACTTGTGCCAGTTTAGGGCTTAATTCAGGCAATTTAGGCAAGGTCGATGATTTAAAATGAGGATCTCACCCCACTAACGTTAGGGCCAATTAAATCTGGCAAACGGGATATGTAGGTGACAAGGTCTAAACCAGGCCTTGTAAATTTACCCAAATCGAGGAAATACTAATGGCTTCAGAGAAATCAAAGATCATTTACACGCTGACAGACGAAGCGCCGCTATTGGCGACTTGTGCATTATTGCCAGTGATCCGCACCTTTACCGCACCAGCTGGGGTTGAGATTGTGACCAGCGACATTTCTGTTGCTGCACGTATCTTGTCTGAATTTGCTGAATACTTAACTGATGAGCAAAAAGTACCTGATAACTTGGCTGAATTAGGTCGTATGACTTTGTTGCCAGATACCAATATTATTAAGTTGCCGAATATTAGCGCCTCTGTTCCCCAGTTACTCACTGCCATTAAAGAATTGCAGTCTAAGGGTTATAAGATCCCAAATTTTCCAGATGACCCTAAGGATGATGCTGAGAAAGCTATCCGTACGCGTTACTCTAAGTGCTTGGGTAGTGCGGTTAACCCAGTTTTACGCGAAGGTAATTCTGATCGCCGTGCTCCTCCCGCTGTAAAGCGTTATGCACGCAAGAACCCTCATTCCATGGGTGAGTGGAGTCAGGCTTCCCGCACCCATGTTTCCCATATGCATGGCGGCGACTTTTATGCTGGTGAGAAGTCAATCACGCTAGATAAAGCTTGTGACGTCAAAATGGACTTGGTGACCAAGAGCGGCAAAACGATTGTGTTCAAGGAGAAGACTTCTTTGCTTGCTGGGGAAATTATTGACAGCATGTACATGAGCAAGAAAGCACTTTGTGAATTCTATGAAAAAGAAATCGAAGATGCGTATAAAACCGGCATGATGCTCTCTTTGCATGTGAAGGCAACCATGATGAAGGTGTCACACCCGATCGTGTTTGGCCATGCAGTAAAGATTTTCTACAAAGACGCTTTTGAGAAGCATGCCAAGCTGTTTGAGGAGTTAGGCGTTAACCCAAACAACGGTATGAGCAGTTTGTATGACAAGATTAAAACCTTGCCAGAGTCTAAGCGCGAAGAAATTATTCAAGACCTGCACGCATGCCACGAGCATCGTCCAGCATTGGCGATGGTGGATTCAGCTAAAGGGATTACAAATTTGCATTCTCCAAGCGATGTCATTGTTGATGCTTCAATGCCAGCCATGATTCGGGTTGGCGGCAAGATGTGGGGTGCGGATGGTCGTCTACATGACACTAAGGCTGTGATCCCAGAAAGCACTTTTGCGCGCATCTATCAAGAGATCATCAACTTCTGTAAGACGCACGGTAACTTTGATCCCACTACGATGGGAACGGTGCCAAACGTGGGCTTGATGGCTCAACAGGCCGAAGAGTATGGCTCACATGACAAGACCTTCGAGATGCCAGAAGCTGGCGTAGCGCGCATTGTTGCTGATGACGGCACAGTCTTGCTTGAGCAACATGTTGAAGAGGGTGATATTTGGCGTATGTGCCAAGCAAAAGATGCACCGATTCGTGATTGGGTGAAATTGGCCGTTAATCGTGCACGCCTCTCCAATACGCCAGCTGTATTCTGGTTGGATGAATACCGTCCACACGAGGCTGAGTTGATTAAGAAGGTCAAAACCTATCTTAAAGATTACGACTTGACAGGGGTTGATGTTCAGATCATGTCCCAGACCCGCGCAATGCGTTACACCTTAGAGCGCGTGATTCGTGGCAAAGACACCATCTCTGTAACTGGCAATATCTTGCGTGACTACCTCACCGATTTGTTCCCTATTATGGAGTTGGGTACTAGTGCGAAGATGCTCTCCATTGTTCCGTTGATGGCTGGTGGTGGACTTTTTGAAACTGGTGCTGGCGGCTCCGCTCCTAAGCATGTTCAACAACTGGTTGAAGAGAATCATTTGCGCTGGGATTCGCTTGGGGAGTTCTTAGCTTTAGCGGTATCTCTAGAAGATATTGGCGACAAGACGGGCAATGCCAAGGTGAAGATTTTGGCTCGCACACTGGATGAAGCGACTGGTAAATTGTTGGATAACAATAAGTCGCCCTCGCCGCGAACTGGCGAGTTGGATAACCGTGGTAGCCAGTTCTACTTAGCCATGTATTGGGCTGAGGCTTTGGCTGCTCAAACAGACGATAAAGAATTGCAAGCCTACTTTGCGCCGCTTGCTAAATCCTTGCTTGAAAATGAGCAGAAGATCGCTGCAGAGTTAAAGTCAGTTCAAGGAAAGCCAGCCGACATTGGTGGTTACTTCATGGCTGACCCAGCAAAATGCGAAGCAGTGATGCGCCCAAGCGCCACATTCAACGCAATACTGAAGGCAGCTACTGCTTAATCAGTTTTAGTTTGTTCAATCAAAGAAGGCGAGCCGCATTTTTGGCTTGCCTTTTTTAATTGCAAAAAGGCGATTAATGCCATCCCCTGCAATAAAGCAATAAGAGTAGGAGAATGGTCTAAATATTGTTTTCTTTCATCAAAAGACCAAAGGTGCACCATGCGCTTCACAGATAATCAGATTTTGCCAAGTGAGATCACTCCGAAAAGCGTTTTTGAAGGTCGCCGTGAGCTCCTGAAAGCCGCTGCTGCTGGCAGTTTTGGTATGGCACTAGCGCCCTGGTTCTCACGCGAGGCTTTGGCAGCCAATCCCGACAAGCTTGCTGCTAGTCAAAATCCTGCTTATGTATCCAAGGATGACTTGAGTGGTTATAAGAATGTCACTACATACAATAATTTTTATGAATTCGGTACAGATAAAACAGACCCCTTTGTCAATGCCGGAACCTTACAAACTCGGCCATGGACGATTTCAATTGAAGGTCTTGTTAAAAAGCCGGTGACATTGGACATTGATGCTTTATTGAAGCTGGCACCAATGGAAGAGCGGGTTTATAGAATGCGTTGCGTAGAGGGTTGGTCGATGGTGATTCCATGGGATGGCTACGCTTTATCAAAACTACTCAATAAAGTTGAGCCATTGGGCTCTGCTAAGTATGTCGAGTTCATTTCTTTGGCTGACCGTAAGCAAATGCCGGGTATTAAAAGCAACATCATTGAATGGCCTTACCGAGAGGGCTTACGTTTGGATGAGGCCATGAATCCATTGACCCTGCTTACTTTTGGCTTGTATGGAGAAGTATTACCAAAACAGAACGGCGCGCCTGTAAGGATTGTGGTGCCATGGAAGTATGGTTTTAAGAGCGCCAAGTCTATTGTGAAGATTCGCCTCACTGAAGAAATGCCCAAGACCAGTTGGAGTCAATTTGATGCCCGTGAATATGGCTTCTATTCCAATGTCAATCCATTGGTAGATCACCCTCGCTGGAGTCAGGCCACGGAGCGCCGTATCGCTGACAACAAAGGTGTGTTTGCGCCAAAAATAAAAACAGAAATGTTTAATGGTTACGGCGATCAGGTTGCGAGCATGTACGCCGGTATGGATCTCAAAAAATACTACTAAATAAAAATAGATGCTGATGAAGGTATTTATTTTTCTACTGGCACTAGCTCCTTTAGACCGCTTGATTTGGCTTGGGTTTACTGATGGTCTTGGTGCCAATCCCATTGAATTCATGACAAGATCAACAGGCACCTGGGCTCTTGTCATGCTTTGCGCAACCTTGGCCATGACGCCATTGCGCTTGCTGACAGGCTCTAGGTTCTGGATCAAAATTCGTAGAATGCTTGGCTTGTTTAGCTTCTTTTATGCCGGGTGTCATTTTCTAATTTGGCTTTGGTTAGACCAAAACTTAGATGTAGCAGCCATGCTGAAGGATATTATCAAAAGGCCATTTATCACCATGGGCTTTATGAGCCTCGTTTTGATGATACCGCTTGCCGCTACCTCTAACCATTGGATGCAAAGAAAGTTGGGCAGGCGCTGGGCTCAATTACATCGTCTGATTTATGTCATCGCTTGCAGTGTAATACTGCATTATTGGTGGCATAAGGCCGGCAAGAATGATCTGCAGACAGTCTCCATCTATGCGACTGTTATAGGACTACTCTTATGTTGTCGGATCCCTATGATAAGAAGTCGGATTACCCTTTAATAAAGCCAGATGAACATGTCATACTCAAAATTAGTTAGCCTATCGTTATTCCTGAGTGCCTTCTTCATTCAGGGGTATGCGCATAGTCAAGCCACAGTGGCGACAACACCAGTCAAGACCATTCCATCGCTAGATGTGTCTCGTTACATGGGAACTTGGTATGAAATTTCTAAATTCCCAAATTGGTTCCAAAAAAAGTGCGTGAGCAATACCAAGGCGATTTATTCGATAAAGCATGACGGCAATTTGCAGGTTCTTAATAGCTGCAAGATTGCCAACGGCGAAACGTCCTTGGCTGAGGGAGTTGCCAAACAGATTGGAGCTCAAGATTCTCCTAAACTAGAGGTGCGCTTTGCGCCAGAATGGCTTTCATTTTTGCCGCTTGTCTGGGGCGACTACTGGGTGATTGAGTTGGATTCTCAGTATCAAGTCGCCGCAGTCAGTGATCCTAAGCGCGAGTATTTATGGGTGCTATCTAGAACGCCGCAGATTGCTCCCAAGGTTTATGACGATCTGATGTTGCGTTTGCAGCAACAACAATTTGATATTCGTAAGTTAGAAAAAACGATGCAGCAAAATGAACTCTGAACGAGCAACATGAGGCCATTTTCTTTGCCAGCTGGAATTGAAATCTTTGAAAGAGGATGGTTATCTGCTAATAATATTTTTCTCTATGGTGGCGATGATGTGTCACTAGTTGATACAGGTTATTGCGCTCATCAGAGCCTTACATTGGAGTTGGTAAAAAATGCTTTAAACAAGCATGGTTTGCCAACGCTAAATAAAATCGTCAATACCCACCTGCATTCAGATCATTGTGGTGGTAATGCCGCTTTGTCCAAAGCCTATCATCCTGAGGTCTATATTCCTGCCGCAGAGTTGGGCGCTGTCAGTGGATGGGATGAGGAATTATTAAGCTATCGTAATCTCGGACAAGACTGCCCACGCTTTTTACATACCGATCTTTTAATCCCTGGGCACCAAATAACTTTAGGGCAGCACGAGTGGCAGATTTTGTCTGCCCCAGGGCATGACCCACACTCTGTAATGCTATATCAGTCCGATTACCGTATCTTGATTTCGGCGGATGCTTTATGGGAGGAAGGTTTTGGTGTGGTATTTCCAGAGATGTGGGGGGAGAGTGGGTTTGAGGAGGTAGCGCAGACTTTGGATCTGATTGAGAATTTGCGGATCGATTTGGTAATCCCGGGGCATGGTAAACCTTTTACCGATATTGCCAAAGCGTTGAGTGTGGCGCGATCAAGATTGGACTGCCTGGCTTCAGATGGAGATCGCAATGCCCGCCATGGCTCTAAAGTGCTATTAAAGTTCAGACTACTGGAGTGGCGGAGCATGGAAATGGGGAAAGTAATGCATTGGATTTCAAGTACGCCTGCCCTAGTTCATGCTGCTCAGCAGCTCGATATGGATATGGCTGAGTTTGTAAAGTGGCTGCCGCAGGCTCTTGTGAAATCGAACGTTGCCAAAATTGAAAATGAATATCTGGTGAATGTCGATTAAGATTTGGCATTCAGAATAAGAATCGCTTTAAGACACAATTGAATTGAAGGAATCACAATGGAACATACTGTTTTAGTCACTGGCGCTACTGCTGGTTTTGGTGAAGCTACTGCACGTCGCTTTCTGGCTCATGGTCATAAAGTGATTGCCTTAGGTCGAAGAACGGATCGCCTTGAGGCATTAAAGGCGTCGCTGCCGGCCGACCAACAGAAAAAATTATTCACCTTGGCAGTGGACGTCTGCGATAGCGCTAAGGTTGATCAGTTAGCAGCCACTCTGCCTTCTGAGTTTGCGCAGGTGACAGTCTTAGTCAATAACGCTGGTCTTGCACTGGGCCTAGAGCCAGCGCATCAGGCAGTGCTTTCGGATTGGGATCGAATGATTGATACCAATATCAAAGGCCTTGTGCACATGACACGCGCCTTTTTACCCGGCATGGTGGAACGTCAGTGTGGCCACGTCATTAACTTAGGTTCCGTTGCAGCGAACTACCCTTATCCCGGTGGCAACGTTTATGGTGGGACTAAGGCCTTTGTAAAACAATTTAGCCTGAATTTACGGGCAGATTTACTGGGCACACCAGTGCGGGTAACTTGCATTGAGCCAGGTATGTGCGCTGGAACAGAGTTTTCCAATGTGCGCTTTAAAGGTGACGATGGCAAGGCAGCCAACGTATACAGTGGTGTTCAGGCCTTGAGTGCAGATGATATCGCTGAGACTATCTTTTGGTCGGCAACTTTACCAAGCCATATGAATATCAATGTATTGGAAGTAATGCCCGTGCAGCAGGCCAGCGGTCCATTTAGCATTCACCGGGGTGAGTTTAAGTAAGCTCTGGTTTCCATTTGTAAAATTTGGGATATTGGCGCATGACTACTGGGCCGTCAAAATCCCAAGATTTACATTGACCCAAATACAAGGGTGGCTTGCTTTCATCTGTATCAAAGAGCGCGCCGGGAATTGACTGGTAGGCAGCCGTTCCAATATTCGCCAACAGTTCACGTAAGTGGGTACAGCCTTTGATGCCGCCTAAGTGAGCATCAATGACCTTGCGCCAACCCTTGCCCAGTCGCGCACCAATTAGTGCATCCATTGGTGGAATGACGTCTGGGCACTCGGGGTGGGGGTGGCTCTCCATCGATACTTCAATCGCTTTAATCTCAAGCTCTGCATTGAGTGTTAAGCGTAGCCGCATATCATGGATGGCTTCGCCAGGAGCCCATGTCCTGCTGCCAGTAGTGAAGGGATGTGATTTTGTGTCATTAAGATGTGCCTCAATATCCCAAAGTCCATCTTCTCGGGCATAGCCAGAAAAAGTAATTTCACGCGTATGAAGTGGGGTACGGGGTGCTGGAGTAGAAAGCATAGGTAGAGTCAAATGATAAAAAATAACTACGTGGATAGCGAAGTGAAGGGCTTATTGCCAATGATAATGATTTGGTAGGGCTCAGGTTAAAATCATTTAAAACGCTGTAGTATGCTCAGCAAGACATATGGCAAAACCAATCTCCTTAGAAAAAATTCTCTTTAGTCAAGGCTTCGGCACTAGACGCTATTGCAGCGATTTGGTTTATGCCGACTTGGTCAATATCAGCGGTATCGTGTGCGAAGACCCTGAGGAGCGCATTTCGACTGAGGGCTTGGTTTTAAATGTTGAAGGAAAGGATTGGGAGTTTCATGAGAAAGCCTATATCGCTTTTAATAAACCGCCTAACTATGAGTGTTCCCATAAAACGACGCATCATCCCAGCGTCTATAGTTTATTACCGCGTCCATTTGTGGAGCGTGGCTTGCAGTGTGTGGGGCGATTAGATTACGACACTACTGGCCTGCTCTTAATTTCTGATGATGGTCAGTTTATTCATAAGATGACGACGCCTAAGAAAAACATTGGCAAGGTATATGAAATCACTACCCCAGAGCCAATCACTCAAAAGCAAATTGATCATCTTTTGAAAGGGGTGGTCTTGGATGATGATCCTAGGCCTTGTATTGCAACTGCTTGCAAACTGTTAAATGAAAAAATGTTAGCGATGACGATTGTTGAGGGGCGCTATCACCAGGTAAAACGGATGATGGCAGCGGTAGGGAACCATGTTGAAAAATTACATCGTACGGAGATCGGTCAATATGCCATGCCCACCGACCTAGCGGAAGGCGATTGGCGTTGGCTTTACCCTGCCGACTTACAGATGCTCTCTAAAAGTGTGGATGCCTAACTTGCCGAAACTTTTACCAGAAAATATGGATTTTCAGGGCACGCTTCCTGCTTGGAGGGTTAGTGCTGAAACAAAAGAGCTATCTCAGGAATTTGTATTTGCAAACTTTAAGAGTGCTTTTGAATTTATGACGCTCTCAGCTCAATATGCAGAAGAAATTGATCATCATCCCGACTGGTCAAACTCTTGGAATAAGGTGAGTGTGAGATTAACTACGCACTCAGCGCATGGACTTACAGAGCTAGATCTTGCCATGGCCTTAGCCATGGATCGATTTGCCCTACAAGTTCAATAATTTATCGAGAGCTTAATGCTCTTCTTCGTCATCTTCTTCTGATGTGATGCTCATGAGTATGGTTGCTAGCAGACCATAGACCACTTCAGTGGCGATCATGCCATCTTCATCAAGCTCATCAATCAGATCGTTTAAGCGATCTTCTGTCGGCTCATTTAAGAGGGCCATTGCACACTCACACCCGTAGTCGAAGTCTTCATCGTTCTGGGTTTGATTTTCATCAGTCATATTTATCCTTAGTTGAACCCTCAGAATAGCAAATAAAAAGGTGTTTTAGGGAGGTGTATTGCCTCTCATAGCCTAATCGGGTAATTTTATAGGCAGCCTCGATCTCGAGATATGATTGCTCAAGTTGCAGATCTAGATCACACCCCAATATTTACTGGAAGCATTGATGTCTAAAAAATTACGCGTAGGAATACTTGAAGGCGATGATATCGGTCATGAAATTGTGCCGGTAGCAGTGGAGGTGGCTAAAGCAGCTGCCAAGTTACACCAAGTCGATATTGAATGGGTGCCACTCCCGATTGGTCGACGGGCGCTGGATACGCATGGGCATACCCTCCCTCCGGAAACATTGGAAACCCTGCATACCTTGGATGGTTGGATCTTAGGCCCTATTGGGCATCGCGCTTATCCAAAGCAGCCTAACGCCATCAACCCACATCCGATTTTGCGTAAGCAATTTAATTTGTTTGCTAACGTAAGGCCGACGCGCTCTTATCCTGATATTGGCTGTATTCGAGATGATATTGATTTGGTGATTGTGCGAGAGAATAATGAAGGCTTTCAGCCTGATCGCAATATGTTGGTGGGCAGTGGAGAGTTTCGCCCCAGCGATGAAATGACTTTGTCGGTCCGTGTGATTACTAGAACGGGTAGTCGGCGCGTTGCTCAGGCTGCTTTTGAGTTGGCTCGCCAACGCCGTAAACACCTTACCTATGTGCATAAAGATACTGTATTTAAATTGGGTTGCGGTATGTTTGTGGAGGAGTGCAAAAAGCTTGCAGCGCAATATCCTGATGTAAGAGTGGATGACGTGATTGTCGATACCTTCGCGATGCGTTTGATACGCGACCCACAAAACTTTGATGTAGTAGTGACTACCAATATGTTTGGCGATATTTTGTCAGATGAAGCTGCTGGCCTAGTGGGTGGCTTGGGTATGGCTCCTGGTTTATGTATTGGAGACGGCGATGTGGTGATGGCTCAGGCAACCCATGGTTCAGCTCCAGATATCGCAGGCCAGGGAATTGCGAATCCCTATTCTATGATTGAGTCAACACGCATGCTATTTGAATGGCTTGGCCATAGTCGCGACATTCCAGGCGCTGTTGCAATGGCTAAGGCGATGTCTGATGCCACCACTGTAGCGTTGGCAAATCCTAATGCGAGAACCGGCGACATTAACGGCAAAGGCAATACAGCCACCATGGCCAAGGCAGTACTGGAGGCTTTAAAGTGAGGTAAATTAAGACTGATGAAGTGATGTGCTTATAAAAATATAAAAGATGGAGACGATATGAGCAACGACAATAATCATGACGGCGGTAAAGAGGATCAGCGTCGCCAGTTTTTAACTTGGCTTGCAGCTAGCCCTCTATTTGCGCTAGCCGGCAATCAAAATGCTTTTGCAGATGAGGCAAAGGAACTCGTAAGAAATTTTACGAAACGTCCTGATCCCATGATTTGGGCGCCGAATACCCCTTTGGATCTCATCTCCAGCCCTAAAGATGCCATTAATGTATTTGATTTTGAGCCAGTAGCTTTTACTAAAGTTCCCCCTGCACACTTTGCGTATATGGCTACAGGAATTGATGATGAAGTGACACTTCGAGCTAATCGCACCTCATTCCTAAAGTATCAACTGCGCCCACGTCGTCTTCGTGATGTCAGTCAGGTAGACAGTTCAATTACTCTCTTTGGGAGCAAGTGGAAGTCGCCAATCATCATTGCGCCAACAGGGGGTAATAAAGCTTACAACCCTGATGGTGAGATTGCCGTAGCAAGGGCTGCACGAGCGGGTGGGTTTTTGAATGTCCTGTCAAATGCGGGCGGGTCAACTATTGAAGATGTTATTGCTGCGCGCCAAGGCGAGGTTTGGTTTCAGCTATACGCAACTTCGAGTCCCGAGGTGGCCAAGCAAGTGGCTCGTCGTGTTGAAAAAGCGGGTGTTCCTGTTTTGGAAATTACTGTTGATCGCAATGGCGGCAGGAATCAAGAAACTTTTTTCCGCTTTAAAAAATTAGATCCACGTAATTGCGCAGGTTGTCACGTCCATGGAATTGGTAGTGCGCAAGAAAGGCCTAATTATGATGGTATTAATATGACGGGCGTGAACATGTCTTCATCAAACATGACCTGGGACTTTATTAAGCAAATGCGTGATGCCACTAATATGAAGATCATTATTAAAGGAATCCTGACCGAGGAAGATGCACAACTTTGTCTGGATTACGGGGTTGATGGAATTCATGTATCAAACCATGGCGGTCGCAGTGAGGATGGCGGGCGTGGTGCAATTGAATGTTTACCTGAGGTTGCCAGGGTGGCTAAAGGAAAAATACCCATTCTCTTTGACAGTGGTGTGCGCAGAGGCAGCGATGTCTTTAAGGCAATGGCATTAGGCGCAAATGCAGTTTGTGTCGGCCGGCCCTACCTATGGGGATTGGGCGCATTTGGCCAACCAGGTGTTGAGCGGGTGATGGAGATATTACAAACCGAATTTAAGTCCACGATGCAACAAATGGGCGCCGCCAATATTGCGGCCATTAATGCTGCCATGATTTACAAAGAAGGTGGCTTTTCTTAAGTAATCGGCTGTTTAGATATTCATCCGGATAAAGCCACCTAAGGGTGGTTTTATCGTGTTGAGGGTTTCTACTAAGCTATTACTCCCATATGAATTTATTCATAGAATGATTTATAGTCATTTGAAATAAATATAAGGCTTTAATCATTAAAAAGCATTCAAGGAGACAGTAATGCAATTAACTATTAATGGGCAAATCCATAATATTGATGTGGAGCCCAATATGCCCCTATTGTGGGCGATCCGCGAAGTCGTTGGACTTACTGGTACCAAGTATGGCTGCGGGGTTGCGCAGTGTGGTGCCTGTACCGTCTATATGAATGGCGAACCGGTCCGCTCCTGCTCTATTCCAGTTTCGGCTGTAGGCAGTATGAAGATCACTACAGTGGAAGCGCTTTCTAAAGATAATTCTCATCCAGTGCAAAAGGCATGGATCGCTTTAGATGTTCCGCAATGTGGTTACTGTCAATCTGGTCAGGTGATGGCGGCAGCGGCTTTGCTCAAAAGAATTCCGAAACCAACCGATGCGGATATTGATAATGCAATGACCAATGTATGTCGTTGTGGCACCTATCAAAAGGTACGCGATGGTATTCATGTGGCCTCTGGGCAGAAGAAGCTAGAGGATGTTCTTGCGCAATACGATGCTTCAATTAAGACACGTGGATAAGGGGCGCGCGATGACAATCAATACAAATAAAACCAATCTATTGGAAAGTGTTTCCCGTCGCGACTTCATCATCAAGGGCTCCCTTGTTGGTGGCGGCTTAATGCTGGGGCTTGGCGCTTTGCCTAATCTTGCGATGGCGCAGATCAATAGCAAGTACGATCCCAATACGCCAATGAAAGCCGGCGAACCGGAAGTGAATGCTTGGGTTAGCATCAGGCCAGACGACACAGTTGTAGTGCGGATTGCACGCTCTGAAATGGGTCAAGGTACACGTACCGGCTTAGCTCAACTCGTGGCTGAAGAGTTGGAGTGTAATTGGAAGTATGTGATTACTGAGTCCCCAACTCCCAGCGAAAGCCTGGCACGTAAACGGGCTTGGGGAGAGATGGGTACCGGTGGTAGTCGTGGAATTCGGATCTCGGAAGATTATGTACGTCGTGGCGCCGCCGCCGCACGCATCATGTTAGTTCAGGCCGCTGCAAATACCTGGAATGTGCCAGTCAGTGAGCTTAAGGTGGACAAGGGAGTTATCTCACACCCACCCTCAGGGCGTAAGACTACTTATGGCAAGGTGGCACAACAAGCCGCCTTATTAACACCGCCAGATCCTAAGTCAATTACCTTAAAAGACCCAAGAACATGGAAGGTAGCGGGGCAGCCATATGCTCGTCTTGATACGGCTAATAAAGTAAACGGCAGTAAAGTCTACGGCGTTGATCTACAGCTTCCAGGAATGCTCTGTGCTTCAATCAAAGCTTGCCCAGTATTTGGTGGCAAGCTACTTAGTTATGACGAAGCAAAGGTCAAGGGCTTAAGAGGTGTGAAGGGTGTTGTTAAGGTTAATGACTATACGGTTGCCGTGGTGGCAGATACCTGGTGGCGCGCTAAGACTGCTTTGGATGTGCTGCCGATTGTTTGGGATGAGGGTAAAGGGGCCAACACCTCTTCTTCTGACATCAACAAGGCCTTGCGAGATGGCTTAGATGAGCAAGGTGATTTCTGGCAACGCAAGGAGGGTGATGCTGTAGGCGTCATTGCATCTTCCAGTAAAAAAGTCGAGGCGATTTATTTCACGCCATATCGCGCGCACTTCAATATGGAACCAATGAATGCCACAGTTCGTATTAGTGGTGATCGGGCCGAGGCTTGGGTACCAACTCAAAACGGCGAAGCTTCATTTGCTGCACTCTCTGAGGCATCTGGATTTCCGCTTGAAAAATGTGAGGTCTACAAACTAGATCCTGGAACGGGCCTTGGTCGTCGCGGAGGTACGCAAGAGTATGTGACTCAAGCCACTGCTATTGCAAAGCAATTTCCAGGCGTGCCAGTCAAATTGATTTGGAGTCGTGAAGAAGATATGACGCATGACTATTATCATCCGATTGCCATGGCGAAGATGACGGCTGGCTTAGATGCTGGAGGTAACTTGACCGGGATGCACATCAAGGTCGCCGGTCAATCTATTAATGCCACACTTGCACCAATGGCTATTAAAGATGGTAAAGATGAGCGCCAGCTACAGGGTTTTTATGAGAAGGGTCCTGATGCTCAACTGGGCTATCAGTTTCCAGCGTTATTGACTGAGTACGTGATGAAAAACTCCCATGTACCAGTGGGCCCATGGCGGGGTGTGAATACAAATCAAAACGGTATATTCATGGAGTGCTTTATGGATGAGTGTGCCAAGGCGGCAAATAAAGATCCATTGCAATTCCGTCAAGTGCTAATGCAAAACCATCCAAAGCATCTTGGGGTGTTAAATGCAGCTGCCAAGAAAGGGAACTGGGGCAAACCTACTGCTCCAGGAGTGCATCGCGGTATAGCTCAGTTTATGGGCTATGCAAGCTACTCTGCCTGTGTTGCTGAAGTATCTGTGAAAGGAAATATTGTCACTATTGAGCGCTGAGTATTTGCACTCAATTCTGGGCATGTGGTGAATCCTTATTTGACGCGTGAGCAGATTGAGGGGTCTGTTGTAATGGCTTTGGGTGCAATCTTTAATCCAGAGATTACAGTAGAAAACGGTCGCATTAAGCAGCAGAATCTGGATTCTTATCCACTGCTTAAGTTAGCCTCAACACCTCGCGTTGAAGTGGTCCTAGTCCCAACCTATGATTTCTGGGGTGGGGTTGGCGAGCCAACAATCTGCGTTGTTGGTCCAGCTGTGGCCAATGCAATTTCTGCTGCGATTGGCAGGCCTGTTCGGAATTTCCCTCTTTATAAAGAGAATCTCAGTTTGGCGTGATGGGGAATTGCAGGTTAATTGATAGACCACCCAAGTGAGTGGCAAGAAGTTGGGGATATTAGGGTTAGGTCGCATTGGTCAAGTCATTACTAAGCGAGCCAGTGGATTTGATATGGAGATTCGATATCACAATCGAAAACCTAACCCCGATTTGCAATATCCATTTGAAGAATCATTAATTAATCTGGCAAAGTGGTGCGACTTCCTAGTGGTGGCAAGTGCAGGCGGCCCAGAGACCAGAAATTTGGTCTCTTCTGATGTCCTTGAATCTCTTGGGTCAAAAGGTTATTTCATCAATATTGCACGAGGTACCGTAGTGGACGAAGCTGCGGTGATCGAAGCTTTGCAAAATAAAAAAATAGCGGGCGCGGGATTGGATGTTTATAAGGATGAGCCAAACGTTCCTAGTGCATTAATGGATTTAGATAATGTTGTGTTGCTACCTCATGTTGCCAGCGCTACCAACGAAACACGTCAAGCAATAGCCGAGCTTGTTTTGGAAAATCTTTTGAGTTATTGTGAAGTTGACAAAGTAAAGGTAGGTGTTCTTGGAACAGTTGGTACAGCAATAAATATTGCTACATATTCTAAAATATAAAAGTGGTAAGCTTGAGTGGTAAAAAGAAGTTAACTACAAGGCTTATGTATGGACAGTATTTTAATTTTCCTCTCCGAACTTCCTTATTCTTGGTTAGGCGTTCTTTTTTTTCTATTTGTACTTTTTGAATTTCTATATCGATTCATCCGTAGGGTTTTATATGAGTTCAAATATTTAAGAAAGCGTTACTCAGAAGAGCAAAGAAAAATGTTCGCCTTGTACATTCTTGGCTTTGGGTTTTTAGCTTCACTTCCTTTTTACAGCGCTAAGTATCTCAGTATCCTTAATGCGCTAAATGATCTAATTCGCCTTTAAAAAGGTATCAATTGCATTTGCGAGCGCCAAAATTCTCTTAGCATCTTGAATATGTAGTTCTTCGATTAATTTTCCATTACGTACAGCAATGCCAGCGCCTGAGCTGATGGCGGCGTTGTAAGCAGCAATGCTTTGCTTGGCCTCATCAATTTCCTCTAGTGATGGCCCAAATATTTCATTAGCAAGCGCAATCTGGCTTGGGTGAATTAAGGTCTTTCCATCAAATCCCATGTCTCTACCTTGAATGCAGGATTGCTGAAGACCAACTTCATCATCTAGCGAGAGGTGAACGCCATCGAGTACGCAAAGTTGATGCGCTCTAGCAGCTAATACAGACAGTGAGAGCGCGGTCTGTGTTGCCACTCTATCGGGAGTATGTCGGGCATGCAGATCCTTGACAAGGTCGGAAGTTCCTAGGACGAAGGCTTCGAGTAAAGGGTCGGAGCTAGCAATTTCCAAAAGTTTAAAGATGGCCATCGGGGTTTCAATCATGGCCCAAATCTTAATCGTGTTGACTGGATTGAATTGCTTTAAAAGGCTTGCCACCTCTTTAATCTGAGTAGCTGATTCAACTTTGGGTAACAGAATTGCATCTGCCTTGCTATTAGCGAAAGTTTTTAGATCATCCAAACCCCACTGTGTATTCAGGCCATTGATTCTGACAATGGCTTCACGATGGCCAAATCCAACCTCCAGTGCTAAGCGAATATTCTCTCTCGCTTTAGATTTAGTATCTGGAGCAACGGCATCCTCCAAATCTAGGATCAGTGAGTCTGCAGCAAGACTCCTAGCCTTTTCGAGGGCTCTGGTATTAGCCCCCGGCATATAAAGGACTGAACGTCTTGGGCGATTAGGATTGGTCATCATGAATAGTTTGTGTGGGTTTGAGCTTTTTGGTGAAAAGTAAAAGGTGAATAAAAATATCACATATCAGTGCAAATTTATCTGGTTATGGAGGTTAGTGGCTTTTATATCTCGATGCCGAAAAAAATAATTCTATATCTAATGGTATTTCTCTATGAAATATAAGGCCATGTGAGAGTAGATTAATAGCCTAGAGTTGTAGATAAAGGGCTTTACAGTGAGTGCGTATCCATATTCAATGCCTCCTCAGAATTTTATGGGGAATATTCCGAAGATTGATATTGAACATGACAGATTTTTGAAATCTTGGCGGGCTTGGAAGAGGACTACTTTTGAGCGATCCCCCATGCCACAATATACGTGTAATGCGCTATATGAACTTTTAGTGCCCCACTAAATTGGAGACTAGTTTTATGAAATCCTTTTATATCGACTACCCCCAAGAAAAAATAGATGAGCACCAGCATGCATATCGATGTGCTTATTGCAAGATTCCGACAACCGTCATTTTTGGTTTGCTGGAGAATCATGCTCAAGACTGTAGCTACATTAATCAACAGGGTAAGTGGGTGCAATTAGAGGCAAAGTTGAAGCCCCATAAGGAGCATTTTGACGAACCGCATATAGATGAGGTAGATTAGACAAGCTACTACATCCTGTTGTTGGTGCGACTCATTGTTGCTCTATTTACGGGGCGATCTAAAATATTATTGCCTGGGGTTAATTAAATCAATTTAAGGTGAGCGTAATGAGTCTAAACAATCCAAATCTAGTTGAGCTTTTTAAGCAATTGGGACTATCTTCAGAGAAGAATCATATCGATCGATTTATTGAGCGGCACCAACTTAACTCGCATGCTGAACTTAGTAGCGCAATATTTTGGACTTCCGATCAGAGGGCTTTTTTAAAGGAGGCAATCGCAGAGGATTCCGAATGGGCTGAAGTAGTGGATGAGCTAGCTCGTTTACTTATCCGTAAGCCGTAGCCTTCACGGCTTCTTTTTAGGGCCCATTGACATCTCGTGTGATTACTTTTTATAAGGCTCGATGGCTTACCTAGATTGCCATCGAGAGCCGCTCATCATTAGGGTTTAAGTGCGCTGAAGGTCTCT
>CAIOIX010000261.1 GCA_903858445.1 uncultured beta proteobacterium | reverse complement strand
TTCCCGCTGCTGCTGCCTCCAATGGTGGAAGATTGAATCCCTCCGCCCTATATGGGGACACATAACAATCTGCCGCATTGTATAGACCATTTAGCTGGTTAAGACTTAAATTCTCTGCAATGCAAACAATGCCAGATATTGCATCTTGCATTTCTTTGGATGTCGGATCAATATTTCGCTCTTTGCAGTAAAGCATGACTAAATCATTTGCAGAAAATCCATATAAGTTGCTTTGATCTTTCAGCGCCAGCTTTAATTGTGGATACTTTCTTTTTAGCTGAATATAAGCTGACAAGAGTATATCAATGCCTTTATTTTTAGACATCGCACCTATGGAGAGCATTACAAAGGAATCTTTTTCAACTCCCAATAAGCCCCTGTACCTGGCCCTTAAATCAGGGTCAAGCTGCTTGAATATTGATAAATCCACCCCATGAGGAACTACTCGAACCTGATCATCCTTAAATCCAGCATTCAAGAATCCAATCTTTGACCAATTTGAGGGGGTAATAATCGTGAGGGGAAGGCTTTTAAGATCTGTTGGTCCCTTTCCCAAGCTCAGCATTTCATCTGTAAGCATTTGATATTCAGAAGTTCCATATACAAATAACTTTTCGCTATTCGCAGGCATCAAATTGTATGGAAACCCAATCCTATAAGTAATGTCTGGTCTTATGCCCTGGCCTAAGTTGGGAATAGCGTTGATTTGTTCAACCGCGACCTGATCAAACCCGCAGAAATTTCTAACCTGATTCCAATCTTTCCTATAGAAAGGAACATCATTGTGATAAAGATCTACATCCAGTTTTTTAAACTCTAAAAGCTGGTACTGGTTAACCATCGCATAGGAGTGATTGATGCCTCGCCAACCCTCTATCAATAATTTTTTAGTCATGCTGTATTTGTTTGGCTAGCTTGCGAAGATCTAGGCCAGACCGAGAATACTGCTTATTGGCAAGGGTAATATAAATCTTATCTAAATCTAACTCCTTAAGCTCAGCCCAGTTATCTAAAATTAAAATTGGCATTTCTGAATAAGCAGAATTCCAATCACGCCACAATACGATGGGAATGCAATCCAAATACTGAGCCTCCCAAAAGCGATGTGTATCAATTCCATTGCCTCTAGGGCAAATACAAAATTTGTGCTGTCCTAGACTCTCTAAGTAATCCTCATACTGAACACCGGACTCAATCGTGACATCCTTTAATTCCTTAATGGCCATCATGGCCTCCATCCTAGAAGGATGTGTCTGGGCTGAGAAATTGGAATATAAAAGCTTAGTCTTAACCATGCTTTTTCCAGCCTCCACTATTTGACTAATTTTCTCGGATCCCCACTGCTTATTCTCTAAACCTATTGGAAGTGGCTTCAGCTTTGTGTGACTAAACTCACAATTCTGGGCAAACCAATTCTTCAGATGAGGATGATTTAGCAACTGAAAATCATTAACCGTCACCGAATAGTCTGAGTTATGCGTTACCAAAGTGAATGGTGCATTCATTCTGGGTGCTAAATAGTATTTGAAGTAAGGTATTAAGTGCGTATAAACAAAGATAGATTTAGCACGAGATACTCTTTCAATTAATTCAACAGTTGGCGGCTCTAAATTACCATTCGCATCTTCAGGTATCTCAATCAATTCTTTTGACTCAATATTGCTTTTGCCATGAAATTTAGTGATTGATGGTGCGCCAAGCGTAATCTCACACAATGCCTGCAAACGCTCCCCGGTGATGATATTGATCTCAGACTCTGGAACGCCGTGATTGAATGGGGAAATGTCCCACAAATTCTTGGAGTGGGCATGAACGCCCAACACTGGTGTTATTTCGTCTTGAAAATTTAGGTAAGGGCTCTTGATGCCATCCTTCACCCCCCATGAAAATGAGAGGTCGTTTAGGTTGAGATCGGAGCTTTCATTAATAAAAAATGTTGTATCTGCAGGGTTATTCATCCAGTGAATGCCGCCGATGTACTGGCCTATTGCTGCCGCATCAAATACCCCACCAAACAAATCAATCCCTTGTGAATATTTATTTATATCCAAACCTTTTTTACTTGCATAAGCAAAAGGCAAAGTTGGCAATGGCCTTGCTCTGAACTCATTATCTTTTACACAAAACTGGCCAACTGTGGCCATATCGTCTTGATTGGAGTTATCAGATATATGCTTAGCCAAACTATTGGCTACTCTAGAGTCCTTTAGCCAAACTATTCCTGGTATTGCCCTAATTCTATCCAGCGGTACGGCAAAGTCTGCAAATAGACTGAAGGCATCTAATTTATCTGTCGGATCAAAATATAAAACATAATCATTTTCAATATGTATGACGTGCTCAAGTCCAGCATGGCTCATGTAGTCTGCTAGCACCAAAAATCTATTGGAGGCATTGAACCAGAACCCACTCCTAAAGGAGCGGTCTAATGCTGATATCTCTTGAAATTTTTGAGTAGGCTCGCCTCGAGGAATGCTTTCAATTGCTACAAATTCAATATCAAGAATTTTGCCATTTGAATTAGGGCGCGTAATCAAATTCTGAAAATCATTGAAATTAGCTTCATTGGCCAAGAAAACAATTCGGCTCTTTTTTGCTATCCGACGTGTAATTTCAAAGGTTTCCCGCAAATAACTGGGAAGCTGACTTGTGCCAGCGTGAACCAAAATGATTGAGATTTGATTCATAAGGAAATTTATGGTGCCCCTTGTCCGACTCGAACAGACCACCTACTGATTACAAATCAGTTGCTCTACCAGATGAGCTAAAGGGGCAACTACAATTATTTTAACCTATTTCACAATTGTTAATGAAGGTCTTGCAGATTTCGGATTTTCAGTTCCCTGGTCTTTGCTTCCGATTGCATCTAAGTCAGCGACCTTTGTGGAATCAAACGGGAAAGACATACCCTGCCCATTCTCTCTGGCATAAATAGCCAGAACATGTGTAATTGGAACCAAAATCTTCCTCGGTACACCACCAAATCTAGCCTGAAAGCTAATGTAATCATTCTCAATTTGCAGTTGATGGCAAGCTTCTGTAGAGAGATTAAGAACGATCTCATCGTTCTTCACAAACTCCCTTGGCACTTCTACTGTTGAGTCTACAAATACGGCCATGAAAGGCGTAAAACCGTTATCCGAGCACCACTGATGTAGCGCTCGGATTAGGTAGGGTTTATTGCTTGGAACGTCAGACATGCTTGAAATCATGCTGCCTGGGTAATGAACCGCT
>CAIOIX010000260.1 GCA_903858445.1 uncultured beta proteobacterium | reverse complement strand
CTTGTATCTCAAAATAAGCGTAGGAAGGCGATTTGAGTGCCTAAAAGCTATTTTGTTTGCATACTGTATAAACATACAGTATATTGGCACTTATGGAACTTCAGTTAGCCGCCTCAAAAAGCACATTAAGCCAGGCCCCACAAGCCTTGGCAGCGCATTTTGACGACTTTGAGATCAAACTGCTGAGTCACCGGATTTCTGCTGGATTCCCGAGTCCAGCGGCAGATTACGCCGAACAGGGTCTAGATTTAAACCGCTACCTAGTTCAGAACAAGCCAGCGACCTTTATGTTTACGGTGAAGGGTGATTCCATGATGGGCGCAGGTATCTGTGAGGGCGACAAGGTGGTCGTTGATAAAGCCCTCAAACCAAAACACAAGGACATCGTGGTGGCTGTCGTTGATAGTGAGTACACCATCAAGCGCCTCTACCAATCGCGTGGCCGTATCGAGCTCCAGCCAGAAAATCCCAGCTTCGAACCCATTACCTTTAATGAGGGTAGTGAGCTCCAAATCTGGGGCGTGGTCGTTGGCGTAGTGCGCAAGTACGGCAACGCAAGCAGTAGGGGGAGTAAATAAGATGGCAAACCCAGTGAACTTATCCTGCGCTCCCAATCAATCCCAGCAACTGTTCGCATTGGTAGATGTGAACAATTTTTACGTTTCTTGCGAACGGGTATTCCAACCTAAGCTTGAAGGTGTGCCTGTAGTCGTCCTATCAAACAATGATGGTTGCGCTGTTGCTAGAAGCGCTGAAGTGAAAGCTTTGGGTGTGAAGATGGCAACGCCTTGGTTCAAGATGAAAGACGTCGCCAAAGAGCACGGCATCGTGGCGTATTCATCGAACTACACACTGTATGGCGATATGAGTGATCGCGTTGTACAGGTGCTCAGAAGATTTACTCCAAATCTTGAGGTGTACAGCATTGATGAGAGTTTTCTTAAAATTGAATCTGTACTAAAAGCATATCCAGATGCAACGCATCTAGGCCACATCATTAAGCAAGATGTTAAAGACACCACTGGTTTGCCGGTTTGCGTAGGCATTGGCTCTAGCAAGACCTTGGCTAAGTTTGCTAACCACTTGGCGAAGAAGCACCAACAGTTTGCGGGCGTATGTGATGTTGAGAGTATGGCTAAAGATGAGTTATATCAATGGATGAGTGAGACATTGGCAGGAGAGGTGTGGGGTATTGGTAGGCAGCTTGCGAAGAAACTCAAGCTTTTACATATCAATACTGTCTTTGATCTCTTGCAAGCTTCACCACAAACCATGCGTCAACAATTTGGCGTTGTGATGGAAAGACTTTGCTATGAGTTACGTGGCGTTTCTTGTCTAAAGCTAGAAGAGGTGGCGCCAGCCAAACAGCAAATTATTGCCTCACGTAGTTTTGGTAAGTTGGTCACCACCCTGGAAGAGCTTGCTCAATCTGTGGCAACACATACTGCTAGAGCTGCAGAGAAGCTTAGAAGTCAAAACTCAGTCACGGGTGCAATCAGTATCTTTATTGAGACCAACCCACATAAACAGTATGAGCCCCAGTACGCACAAAGTATCACCATCGCATTAGTAAATCCAAGTGATAACACTTTGAAGTTAACGGATGCAGCGATTGATGGTCTAAAGCAAATTTATCAAGGCGGCTTTAAATATAAAAAGGCAGGAGTCATTCTAAATCTCCTGTCTGATAAGCCCACTGTGCAGCAATCCTTATTTGATGATGTAGAAACTAGGGGTAAATCTGCTGACCTCATGAAGGCTCTAGACGCTATTAATGGTCGCTTTGGTAACGCAGTCATTCGCTCAGGAGCGGCGGGAACGAAGCAAGACTGGCAAATGAGGTCGGGTAATAGATCACCAAACTACACCACGCAGTGGAACGAATTACCAGTAGTGCAATAGAACAATTAACGAAACAACCAAAACACACTAAGGAGTATTAAATGGAACTGCTAAATAACTTTAATGGTCTATCACTTGTAGCCATCATGATCTTATCTTACTTCGCTGTATTAAAAAGCACTAAGCGCGATACATTTGAGAAAAAGCAAGCAGCTTTTAATCGCCGCTATCGGTAAGAATAAATTCAGCAGCAGAAATGAGCAGTAGCAGGCGGTAAAAAAGTAGCAAAGAGCCTAGAAGGGGAATAAGGAAATCACGGATTCCTTATTCCCTAGTAAAGGCTTTTTATTTAGCTTCTAGAGCTTTGCGTAAGTACGGTGAAACATTGTCTTGGCGTAGCATCCATTGCTTGTAATCAGACGGCACTAGATTAATTGCCTCACCCTTGTGCTTGCCAAAGGGCATGATGGTCGGAATTCTGGCTTTCTCAGACATTTCCCAAAAAGCATCTAATGAGCTTGGATGCAGTTTCTGAATAATTTGCCCAACAATCTTGGAGCAGATCCAAACGTCTGCTAATGCACTGTGTGCATTGCGCAATTGATCCCTGGCAGTATTTCTTTCAAAGAAATAAAGTAGAGCACTTTGAGTGTGGCTATCAAGATCAGGCCAAAGGCTGCGAGCCAAGGCAAGCGTACAAATGCGTTTTACTTCTGGACTACCAATTGCGACCCAATCAAAATCAATATTGTGACCAATCAGATATTTAGTGCCAGCAGGTAACTTAAAAGAAGTGCTGGGAGGGCAGCTAACAAGCTCCTCATCCATGATGTGATGGGTAGCAAGGGCGCCAAGACTAATTGGTTTGCCAGGGTTGTAACGCTGTACCCAAGGATTTCCGACGTCAAACGGGGTAAGTGAAGTGACATCGAGAGAGGCAGCCTCAATGAGGACAGCGTCGTTCTTATCGGTTGCCTCAACGTCGAAAATAATGGCTTGGGACATAGTGTGTTTCTGTAAGTGATCAGTGGGCTCATTGTGCCCTGAATCCATTGCTCAAGGGGGCTTAATAAAAATAAAGCTATAGCAATCAGCAACATGTAAGGGGAGGGTGGATGAGCCTGACCCCCGGCACTGGCAGAAATTGGGTTTGGCTGCTTCGTTCCCGACCTGACCAGGTTATCCAACCCACCATGCGGGGAGGCCCATCCAATTCCATTTTAGCTTGTTAGAATGATAGACATGACAGCATTGGCTTTAGCCCGATCGTGGCGCCCTAAAACTTTCTCCCAATTGGTAGGACAAGACCATGTGGTTAAGGCATTAACCCATGCTTTAGACCAGGGTCGACTCCATCACGCTTGGCTATTTACTGGTACGCGCGGTGTAGGTAAGACCACCATTGCCCGCATTATGGCCAAAGCCCTAAATTGCGTCGGTGAAGATGGTCAAGGCAAGATGACCTCTGAACCTTGTGGAAAATGCTCAGCTTGCTTAGCAATAGATGCCGGGCGTTTTGTTGACTATATCGAGATGGATGCTGCGAGTAATCGTGGAGTGGATGATATTGCCGCTCTATTGGAGAAAGCGGCTTATGCACCAAGTAATGCGCGTTATAAGGTTTACATGATTGACGAGGTGCACATGCTTACCAATCATGCCTTTAATGCAATGCTGAAGACTTTGGAGGAGCCCCCAGAGCACGTTAAATTTATTTTGGCAACTACCGATCCCCAAAAGATTCCGGTAACTATTTTGTCTCGCTGCCTGCAGTTCAATCTCAAGCAAATGCCAATCCCCTTGATCGTTGAACATTGAGAAAAAGTGCTTGCCGCAGAAACGGTCGATTACGAGACCAATGCCTTGCGCGTATTGGCAAAAGCAGCTCAAGG
>CAIOIX010000259.1 GCA_903858445.1 uncultured beta proteobacterium | reverse complement strand
CAACTGCAATCTTCATGAAGACTTTCTTTTAATAAATGCTGATAGCTATTTTTTGATTTATTTAATACTCAATTTAGAAACAAGCCCGCTAATGCCCGCTCTCGCGCCATCACTTCTTCATGCATCATCATTTGGCACCACCACTTTTTACCGTTCGCCACACCCGCTGACCTAAGAGCACCAAGAGCATTAAGAAAAATGCACCAGCCAAGCCACCTGCAGTGGTTTTGATCATGCCCTTCTTGCTCGCTGTTGGAGCGGTATTCATCTCAAATCCTTTAGAAAAACGCACGTCATTGGCTAATAAGGTTGATCGTAGACCATCCACAAATGCTAAGGACTTGGGATCGCTGGAGTTTAAGGTGGCCCGTAGTTGGGACTCTTGCTCCAATAATTTTTTGGTTAAAGCAATGCCGTCATAGCTCTCCCCATTCATGAGGGGTGAGGCCTGCTTGACCCAGGTGCGCAATATCGCCATTTGCGCCTGAGCGTCCTTTAGGCGCTCGAGGGACTCTTTGCTGCCATTGATGTCGGTATTGGCTGCAATAATCTGGGTGCTAATGGGCATGTACTTGGCGCCCGAGTCTTTGGGGTCGACCACTTGGCTGACGGTCCGTTGCTCGCCAGGAAAGCGTTTGGCTAAGGCTTCTAAGCTCTTAAGGCGCTCTTGTTGGTATCCTAGTTCGACCTGGGTGTTATTGATTTTTTTTGCGATGTCCGCATCAACACTCATGAGCTGAGACTCTTGTGCGCTAAATAAGGATTTAATCGCTAGGTAAGAGGCGCCTTGCAGTAAAAAGTTTTTGGCGCCACGGGCATTGTCGATCGCCTTCACCCGTGTTGAACCTCCCGCAGTTAGGGTAATACTGACAATCGAGGTGCCTGCCGACTCCAAACCGGCAGTCGAGGCGAGGTCCTTGGTGTCTGCTTTACTCATGCCGTAGGTGGCTAGGGCATTTTTTTGCCACCAGTCCGCATTACTTAAGGTGCGATAGAGGGATTCTTGACCCTGCGGCACCTTAGACTCTTCGATGATTTGATCTGCCAGGCTGGGTAAGGTTTTTTGCAGCAAGCGCCAGCCGACTAAATCGGTACCGCCATTGTTATTGAGAACGAGTTCGGCGTTGTAACTGCCCAAGAAATACCAATTACTGAACCCTAAAACAGCGCCGACTACTGCGGCAATCGCGAGTTTTTTCCAAGACCCTTGTAAGAAATTGACAATATCCAGAAGGGAGATTTCAGCGCCGCCATTAGAGTCGCTTTCACCTGTTAAAGATTGGGTTCTGGAGGAGTGATTTGGCTCGGTCATCAACTGGATTTTCTAAAAAGTAATGCTCACATCGTTCGGCAGAATCGCGCCATCGAATACTTGCTTTTTGATTATCTCATTATAAATATTACAGCTATCTATTGGCCAAGCTGGCCTTGAGCTATTTGCTCAACCATGGGGATTACCCGCTATCTTATTTTGAAACCCTAAACCTACGCCCGCACCTAAGGTCAGCCACAAAATGAGGGCGTCAAAATAGACCTTTTGACTAATCTCGGTGGTGCACCACATGATGAGTGCGCTAAAGAGCGCCCACCAGACCATGGTGACATAAGGATTTGGGCTTGTAGGGATACCCCTTTCTAGTCTGCCTAATTGATAGAGCAAGATCAGCAAACTTGTCAGGATCAGCGCGATTCCAGGGATACCCAAACCCAAGACCAAATCTATCCAACCGCTGTGACTTTGGTGCAATTTGGAGTCGGGCCAGTTGATTTTGGTTAGACGCCCAAAGGAGCGCTCAATCAACCCGTAGCCCAGGGGATTTTGCATGGCTAACTTGATGCCCTCTTTTGCCCAGGCTATGCGT
>CAIOIX010000258.1 GCA_903858445.1 uncultured beta proteobacterium | reverse complement strand
TTGTCACTCATTTACTAAATTCCTAGAAAGGGTATTTATGGGTGGAAATTGCTTAAAGGTAGGATTTTAAAGTAAAAAGTGGGGTAAGCAAGAAAGTTATGGGGTTAATCTCGGGATAATCCGTATTCAGACTAGAAAGGAAGCATTTATGAGCGTTTTGAAGGAATTTCGCGACTTTGCAGTCAAGGGCAATGTAATAGATCTAGCAGTCGGTGTAATTATTGGTGGCGCCTTTGGGAAAATTGTTGATTCCCTGGTAAATGACATTGTGATGCCAGTGATTTCCAGCCTATTGGGGGGTCATATTGACTTCACCAACCTATTTATTGTGCTCGGGAGTGTCCCAGAAGGCATCCCCAGAACCTTTGATGCCCTCAAAAAGGCTGGCATACCCATTTTTGCTTATGGCAACTTCATCACTATATCAATCAATTTTATTTTATTGGCCTTTGTCATTTTCCAGATGGTCAAGGTGGTTAATAAAGTTCGCGTCATGGATGCGCCGCCCGCTCCCCCAACCCCAGAGGATGTTGTGCTGTTACGTGAAATTCGCGATAGCCTTAAAGAAAAATAAAGCCTGTAGTCAGCTTATGCAACTATGGCCTCTATTTAAAATGGGTCAACAAAAGTCTAGCTATCAGTGATGGTGTGACTATTCATTCAATTTTTTGATTGGGCCACAAGTCAAAGATCACGCCGAAAATCAGCAGAGTAGAATCCCAAAGATGTCTTTAGATCCACCCAACCAAGATGTGACAGCACTTTTTAATCAAGGTCTGCAGCAACATCAAGAAGGAAATCTTGATGTTGCAATTGTTTGCTACCAAGAAGCACTAATGCACAATCCAAACTATTCGCCTGCCATGCAATATTTGGGTGTCATTGCAGCACAAAAAAATGACTTTCATCGCTCCCTAGAGTTAATCAGTAAGGCTATTTTTCATAACCCATTAGATGCCAGCGCTTACCTTAATAGAGGTCTAGCCCATACCGCTCTTAAGAACCATGTGGCTGCATTGGAAGACTTTAAAAAAGCCCGGAGTATCGCGCCGAAATACTTTGAGGCCTTCTTTAATGAAGGAAATGCCCTACAAGAGCTACGCTGCTTTCCAGAGTCTCTAGTTGCCTACAAAAATGCCTTAGATATCGCACCAGCATACGCTCAAGCATATAACAACCTAGGAAATGCCCAGCAAGAAATCAAACAATTTGATGATGCTTTAATAAGCTATAAAAAAGCGATAGAACTTGAGCCAAATTATGTAGAAGCCTATTTTAATTGTGGGATCTTGTTTCAAGCTTTAAAAGATTACAAAAAGTCTATTGTCTTTTTTGATCAGTGCCTTGCCCTCAACCCAGAATTTATAGAGGCACTCATCAATAAAGGGGAAAACTATACCGAATTAGTTGAAATCAATCAGGCTCTCCATTGCTACCAACAAGCCCTAAAAATTGAGCCAAACTGCTTAGAAGCTTTATTTGCTAAAGCACTTTCACAAATACCCAAAATTTATAGCATTGATTCCGATCCCAAAACTTTTCGAAATAATTTCATACGAGAGATAAATGCACTCCATCAGTTGGTGAATACTCATGAATATGCTGAAGGCTACAAAGTTGTTGGTAGCCACCAGCCCTTCTTTCTAGCCTATCAGGAAGAAAATAATGTTGATGTTCTTTCGGCATACGGCCAGATTTGCTCGAAGCTTATGAGCAACCTGCCAGTAGTGGCAGTTATCGACAAAGCGGTATCGACCTCCAAGAAAAAAATTAGTCTGGGCATTATTAGTAGCCATTTTCGTACACACTCTGTTTGGAACGCTATTACAAAAGGTTGGCTAACCAATATCCAACGGAATGATTTTGATATTCACATGCTTTACCTCGATGACATAGTCGATACTGAAACCGAAATTGCAAAGTCTCTTTCAACAAGCTTTATTCAAGGGAACTTGTCTATTGAAGAGTGGGTAAAAATTATTCTCGCAAAGCATTTAGATATTATTCTTTACCCAGAAATCGGGATGGATAGATTGACATGCCAACTTGCTAGTTTGAGGTTGGCACCAAAACAATTGGTTACGTGGGGCCATCCCGAAACTACTGGCCTACCCAATATTGACTACTTTATTTCAGCAGAGAATTTTGAAAACCCCCAATCTCAAGAAAATTACAGTGAGAAACTAATTAACCTTCCACATCTAGGTTGTTTCTACACGCCCTATAAAGGCGCCATTCAAGAGGTTGTCGCGGAAGATTTTAATCTTAACCCCAGTCATCCAATATTGTTATGCCCTGGAGCAGCGTTCAAATATGCCCCGCAATTTGATTACGCACTTCTTGAAATTGCAAAGCAAGTCAAAAATGCTCAGCTGGTTTTCTTTAACTTTCCAGATACACCGATTGATATTTTGAAAGAGCGCCTATCTATCCTCTTTGCTCGCAATGGCTTAACGCTAGAAAGCCATGTTTCCTTCCAGCCCAAGCTGGTTACTGAAAAATTCTATGGGCTAATGCAAATAGCGGATGTATTTATTGACACTATCGGCTTCTCTGGCTTTAACACTGCTATCCAAGCCATTCAATGTAACCTACCTATAGTGACTTATGAAGGCAAATTTATGCGGGGCAGACTGGCAAGTGGAATCCTAAAACGTATCGGCTTAAATGAACTGATTACGCCAAATATTGATACTTTTATTGCTAAAGTTGTACAACTTGGGAATGATCCTGAGTATAGAAATCGGATGAAAAGAGAAATTGCGTCCTCAAAAAATATTCTTTTTGAAGATCCTCTGCCAGTTCTAGCCTTAAACCAATTCTTACTAGAGATCGCTCGATAATTGCTGGTTTTTAACCATCGATGTCTGAGCACATAAAGTTAAACCCACTGTGTTGCCACAGTGGGTTTAATTGATGCTCAACTAATTTACAACTAGCTTACGCTAGCATTAAATTAGAAAGTATGACGAAGACCTAAACCGAAGTTGTTAGCACTAACACCAGAGGTAGTTGTAGTACTTGAAGTTTGGTTTGAGCCAAAAATACCGTAGAAGTTTGTACGCTTGCTGAGGTAGTAGTTCGCGCCAACTTGATAAGCAGTAAAGTTAGCTGTTGGTTGACCTACACCGAAAGTAGTAATACGGCCATTACCAACGCTTGCCCATGTCTCAATAACTGGAGTAATGTAGCTACGAACACCAATCTGTTGAGCAGTGCGCTTACCGTAGTAGCCGGTATTTACTGTATCAGTAGCTTTACGTGACACCCACTGAGCGTATGCCTTCAAGATACCAAAGTCATAAGTACCAGCAACATAAGCTTGGTTATCTTGTGTATTAGCACCTTGGTATGTAGCACCGCCCCACAATGCAGGAGCTGGTGTTGCTACTGTAGAGGCTGTACCGTAAGCAATAACACTCTTCAATGCTTGGTAGTTAGCTGTTACCAACAACTTGTTCCATGTGTAATTAGCGCCTACACCCCAACCGTTAAAGTTGTTGTTACCACCAACTGAAGTGTTGGTAATTGTTGTATTTGCATTACTCAATGTGTACATTGCATTCACGCCAAAACCAGCAAACGTATCAGAGTTAACTTTCAAGACGTTTGCAGCACGTGTTGCAAAACCATTAGAAACACCAGTTGCAGCATTAGTAGCACCAGTAGATGTACCTGGGTCTGTACCAATTGTGTTGCCGTTACCTGGAGTTGTTGCGTAAATCACGTTACCAATCATGTTATTCAATTGGCCTGGATCAGTAATGGCAGCAGCATCAAAAATGGTGGTGTACTGAGTACCAAGTGAGAACTGACCAATACCGTTCTTTTTCAAACCAACAAAGCTTTGACGGTTATTCAATGAAGTACCGCCCAAGGTTGATGAAGTTGGTGTAAGACCAGTTTCAACAGTGAAGAATGCAGAAGCACCGCCACCCAAATCTTCAGTACCTTTGAAACCTAAACGGCTTGTTTGTTCCAAGCTGTTACCAAACTGACTAGTTGTTTCGTTTGTTAGCGGGGTTGTACCAACTCCGCGCTGATTAGTTTGCAAGTAACCAACGTCCAAAATACCGTATACGGTTACGCTGGATTGAGCTTGAGCTGCGCCAGCAAAAGCTGTTACGGCTGCAACTGCGAATAGCGATTTTTTCATTCTGTAAATCTCCATAAATTGAAAGTAATGCCCTAATAAAACTGGGACCTATGAATTTTGCTTCTTTCGCCCCGATAGACTGGGGTTAAGGGTATTTAGGAACTCTTTTTGCTTGTCAAAAGGTAGTTTTTTGGCTTTCTTCGTTGTATCTCGGCAACAAGACCTTTGATTTCTGTCTTTTATGCCCCCTAAATGACAAAATTGTCATATGGCAAGTCGTGAATTCTTAAAAATCCTCAGTTCAGCCCGATTGGGTGACGTTTCTGCGCAACAACAATTAGCTTCTGCATATTTGACTGGGGACTTTAAAACACCCATTCAACCAGCTAATGCCTTGATTTGGCTAGAGAAATCATATATTTCCATTCAAAATCAATTACTTAAAGATCAAAGCTCAAATAGCATTCACATTCTGCAGGCTTTAGCCAAAATTGCCAGTGTCCCCCTAGCTTCAACCTTTAATTCCCCTGCCTTTGGCTTTGGCTGGGACTCTTTTTGGCAATTGGCTACAGCTGATACAGCCTCAGAATCCCAAGCTGCAGCCAAATGGCAACTCATTCACTTATTGATTGACCCGCTTCACCAAGAAACCCAAACACAGCTCGTTGAATGGTTAAAGAAAAGAAAATCCTTTACGCCAATCCCGCAATTTGACAATCTTGATTTCAGTGGCTTACAAAAAATCACCAGGCAATACCTGCATGAGCTTGCAGAAACTAAATCTGCTTTTACAACTCAAGCAAAAGAATTACTCATCAAACTTCAACCTAAGAATGAAGCCCTTTCAACCCTTTGGAAGGCTTGGGCCAAAGATCGGAATGAGGATGCGCTCATTCAAGCAGCCGAGCTTGGGCTCACCATTGCCAAGCTCACCTATGGCTTGCGTCTAGCGCAGCTCGATCTCGAGTTACCTTCTGAAACAGATTTGCGCACTAAATCAAATGCCTCCCTTAAAAAAGCAGCCCACTGGTTGGAGCTCGCTGCAAAAGATGGCGATCGCGATGCTTGGTATGCGCTTGGGGAAATTTATCGCCGCCCACAATTCTCTGGATACAACGCGAATGAAAGTGATCGCTGCTTTGATCGCGCCGCAGATCTTGGTCATGCACAGGCGCAATTGCGCAAAGGGGCCAACCTTTGGCGTAAGCGTGAAAAGATTGAAGAGAAGGTACGTGGCCTTCAAGCATCTTATTGGGTATGGCAAGCGAATCAACAAGGTGTTCCTGAGGCCAAGGAGCTACTGAGCAAGATTTTAGAAAGTTGCCCAAGCCCCAAAAAGAATGAATGGCATGCACTTGCTACCTGTGCGGAGCAAGCTTTAAATCATCACGCAGAACATAAGCTGGATTTAGATTGGATATTACTTTGCCATCGACTCATCATTGCAAATCAATTCGACTTCAGCAAAGCAGAACTGTTACTAAGTGAAGTGGGCCAATTACAGCACGAGCATTGTGTAGCTGTAGACATCCGCTGGGAGCTCCCCAAGATATTACCCAGACTGATTCAGATTGAAAGCATTCAACAACGACGCGCATTGCTTGCCGCTGGAAAAGCATTTGTAGGGGCAGAACAAGATATCGAGGGTAATTTACGTCAAAGACGCTATCGCTTTGATAGGGTCACTGCCTGGCTTAGCGAAACGTTTAAAACTCAAGCAGACGCGGAAGTACTTTGAGCCTCATCGTCAGATGGTTTTGGCACATAGAAACGTGCAACTAAAAGCCCTAATTCATAGAGCAAAGTCATCGGCACTGCTAGCAAGAGTTGCGACAACACATCCGGAGGGGTCACAATCGCAGAGATAACAAAAGCGCCCACAATCACATACGGACGAATTTCCTTCAGCTTAGCCAAGGGCACTATACCCATACGTACCAGCACCACTACAACTACCGGTACCTCGAAGGTAATACCAAATGCCAAGAAGGTTGTCATTGCAAAGCTAAGATAGTTATCAATGTCAGTCGACATTTCAGCACCCAGTGGCGCGTTATAACTCGCCATGAACTTAAACACCGTTGGAAATACCAAGAAGTAGGCAAACGCCATTCCAATAATGAACAGGCTATAACTACTCACCACCAAAGGCAAAATCAGTTTGCGCTCATGCATATATAAGCCAGGGGCGATAAATGCCCATAATTGATACATCACTACTGGAAGTGCAATGATGAAAGCAACCAACATGGTAACTTTCATGGGTACGAAGAATGATCCAGTAACATCCGTCACGATCATCTTGCCGCCTACTGGCAAAGCTTGCAATAAAGGTTGTGCAAACAGATGGAAGATATCTGGCGCCCAATAAACCAAGCCAATAAAGACAACAATAATCGCTAATCCAGCCTTAATAACGCGATCACGTAATTCAAATAGGTGGGAAAGGAATGACTCCTGCAGTCCCTCGCTGGACTCTGACGAGCCTGAATCTGAATTTGAATTGTTTTGTGTCATGAGAAAACTGTCTTAGCTCTTTTGTTTTTTTGCTTAATTGCTGCTTGAGCTGTGATGAAAGCGCTTCATTCTGGCTGCGCCAGATTGCACGCGAGTCCTAATGCCAGCGGAACGCTTGAACCAAACTGGCCTGGCTGCACGCCTTACGCCCCAACTATTGCGCCCTTGACGCCGAGACTTGCGCAGTACTTCTTTTTCATCGAGAAACGGTTTGGTGAAATTGTTATCGAAGATATCCGCTTGATCGCTCAGATTCGCGCTGGCCTCTTGCACTGTGGAATGAATACTGCTCTCCACCTCTTTTAAGACAGCGGCACTATCTTCACGTAGCTGCTTGAATTCTTCAATCTCCATTTGGCGATTGACTTCAGATTTAACGTCGGCCATGTAGCGCTGCGCTCGGCCAAATAAATTGCCAGCCATACGCGCTACTTTGGGCAAGCGCTCTGGGCCAACCACTACCAGAGCAACTACTGCAATCAGCGCAAGTTTTGAAACCCCGAGATCTATCATGCGAGATTAATCATTACCAATGCACTTTCGCATCGATCTCTTACTTGACGTCTTTAGCGTGAACATCAACCGTTTTTTCTGCGGTCGCTGAGCTTTGTGGAATTTGCTCGTTGCTTGGCTCTTTTGATTCTTCCGATGTCTTCATACCATCTTTAAAGCCTTTGACAGCACCGCCCAAGTCTTGGCCGATATTGCGCAATTTCTTGGTACCAAATACCAGCATCACGATAACCAAAACAATTAACCAATGCCAAATGCTGAATGAACCCATGCTTAATCTCCTAGGATGATTTTTTCCAAGGCCGCGGACCGCCCATCACATGCAAATGCAAGTGATAAACCTCCTGCCCTCCATCTGCCCCATTGTTCACCATTAAACGAAAGCCACCATCTTTTCCAGGACGGCAGCCTTGCTCTTTGGCAAGACGTGGTG
>CAIOIX010000257.1 GCA_903858445.1 uncultured beta proteobacterium | reverse complement strand
TGCGAAGACGCCAATATCATAGTCCTGGCAATACCGTCCAGATTTTTCAGGGATGTCATCACGAAGAATGTAAAGATATTAAAGGAATCCCGGGCAGGTTTCGTGAGCGTTGCAAAAGGCATAGAGGAAAAGTCTTTGAAAAGAATGAGCGAGATTGCAGAAGAAGTGCTGGGCGAAGTAGAGATCGCTGTTTTATCAGGGCCCAGCATTGCCCCTGAAGTTAGCCGCGGGATTCCTACGGCTGTAGTCGTAGCTTCAGAGGACGAGATCTTTGCCAGAAGGGTCAGCGATGTATTCAGGGCAGAGCATTTCAGGGTTTACACCAATAAAGATCTGATAGGCGTAGAGCTCGGAGGAGCCCTTAAAAATATAATAGCGATAGCGGCAGGTATTTCAGACGGGCTTGGGTTCGGGGCAAATACAAAAGCAGCCATACTCACAAGAGGGCTCGCGGAGATGACTCGCCTTGGCTTGGCAATGGGCGCTTCCAGAGATACTTTTCAGGGCTTGAGCGGACTAGGAGACATGATTACTACCTGTGTTAGCCCCGAGGGCAGGAATCACAGATTTGGCTTAGAGATTGGAAAAGGCTCTAGGCCGGAACTGCTTTTAAATAAGAGCGTCATGGAGATAGAAGGCGCGTGGACTTCTCGCGCCGCAGTGGAACTTGGCAAAAAATATAATGTGGAATTGCCTATTACCCAGCAAGTGCATGCGGTTTTATTTGGAAACAAATCTCCTCTTTTGGCAGTCAACGAATTGATGACAAGAGAGCCGAAAGCCGAATGATTCTCTTGACTTACGTCTCTTAATCTAATACAATATATTTAAGAATAAAGGTTAGATATGAAAGAGTATACCCCTCCAAATAAACACACCTGTTTATTTTATAACTCCAAAGACGAGTTGTTAGATATTCTAGTGCCTTATTTCAAGGCGGGATTAGAAAATAATGAATTCTGCTTATGGGTTGTTCCGGAAATATTGAAATCCGAAGAGGCAAAGTCAGCTTTAAGTAAAGCAGTGGAAAATTTAGACCGCTATTTTGAAAAAGGACAGATGGAGATATGGGACTCTAGGGATTTTTATCTTAAGTCAGTTATAGTTACCTCATTTGAAATGTTAGAGTACTGGACTAAAAAGGAAAAAGAGATTTTGGGTCAGGGATTTGCAAGAATGCGTGTAGGCGGAGATGGCAACTGGGGATTGTCGCACGAATATTGGCTGAATCTCAATTTATATGAACAAGATGTGAATAGAATGATCGAAGGGTTTCAGGGGATGGCCCTTTGTACATACGCTATCAATAAACTTCAATTGCATCAAATTTTTAATCTTGGCGTATCCCATCAATCATCTCTTTGCAAGAGAATGGGGCAGTGGGATAATATCCCTCCTTCTGATTTCTGCAAGGCACAAATCAAGTAGCCGTAATTTTTCAATCACAACTATAATTTGAAACCTTCGCGTCTATGTGGTATAATTCTAGTCACTTAATCTTTGTAATATAAGGCAATTTTGGAGGTTAATTATGAGAAGTCTCTTATTAGCAGGGCACACTCATTTGCAACCCATTGTCTTTGACCATTGGAAGTTAATTATAAGAAATTTCTTGTTAGAAGGGTGTACTAATCGGCAACCCATTGTGTTTAGATTTAACTCTGTTCCTAAAATGAACAGAGTTAATATAGGCATGACAAAAGATGAAGTTATAAAAATTCTTGGTTCTCCTGTAAGTGTTAGTGCCAAGGACGATGCAGAGTATTTAAATTATAATTTTTCTGAAAGTGAAACCAAGAAATCTCATGAAATTACTGCCCCTTATTTTGTAAGATTAATTAATGGAAAAGTTGAGTCTTATGGTAGATTATGATATTTTGACTCAACTACTTGAAAATATAGCAGTTGTATAGTGACGGGGCGTGGCGCAGTTGGCTAGCGCACTTGAATGGGGTTCAAGGGGTCGCTGGTTCGAATCCAGCCGTCCCGACCATAATATAAAATGTATTGTCATGGATAATAAAGAGGCACCAGCTCCGTTTGAGCGAAGACAATTCAAGAGGATAAGTAAGGCCTATATTGTTTCATATGCAATTGTAAGTAGCGAAGAGTTAAAATTTGATATATCACAGACCAGGAATTTGAGCGAGGGCGGATTGTTATTTATCTCTGATAAGAAATTTGAGAAGGACGTTGTGCTTAAAATTAAGCTTAGATTGCCTGATTTTCCAGATTATGCGGTAGTGTATGCGCAGGTTGTTGATTCAACCCAGATCATGAAAGACCTTATATATGACACGAGAGTGAAATTTGTAGAGGTTGAGCAGAATATAAGCGAGGCCATAAGG
>CAIOIX010000256.1 GCA_903858445.1 uncultured beta proteobacterium | reverse complement strand
ACTTGCACAAGATGGACATAAGAAGCTCCATAAGAAACAAGAACCTCTAAAGTAAAGTTAAGAACAAAAACTAAGGCTGATAACCCCGCAATAAACTGCAAAGGACGTGAAGCAATATTGAGTTGAATGCCCCTTTGCTGTAATGAGGTGAAGAGTTCAGATTTCATGGGCGCAGATTTGCCTGCTTCAGAATGGGATCTACAGCTGCTTTCCACCTCACAGAACAATTGGGGTCTAATTTGTCACAACTATCTGCCCAAGCAGGAAATGATTGCTCCAATGCAAACTTTCGCATGAAGAGCTTATCGCCTTCAGTAACGGGAGTCTGAATCAGCTTGTACTTAACGCCTAAGTCACAAGTACCATTGCCTTGCAAGCAATCTGATGCTTGAGTATTTAATTGCTCAGAATAGATCCAAGCCTGATCAATATAGGCATTGATAGCGCCTTGCAATTGCCGTTTTTGGCTTTCACTAAACTTATTCCATGTATCAAGTCGAATCGCTATGCCATTCGTTCCCATTTGAGTGGCGATAGGATATATGTACGTTAAATATGCGGGCCACTTAGCTGAATATGCTGAGGTTTGACTGGTGATAGCACAATCAGCCATGTTTGAAGATAGCGCCTCCGCTACCTGATCAAAAGGAATCACTACAGGAATACCTCCTTGTGATTTTATCAATGCATCATAGGCCGAAGATCCAACACGAACCTTGAGCCCTTTGAGATCGGAGAGTCGATGAATTGGTTTATTGCAAAAGATCACTTGTGGGCCAAATGTCCATAAACCTAAAAGCTTCACCCCAAATCGTTGCTGTAAATTCTCATCAATGACGGCCCCATAAGCTTCTGCTACTTTACGCGCTGTTTGGAAATCAGGATTAAGCCCTGGCAAGTCAACTCCGACAATGCTGGGCTCTTCTTGGCCATTCTGTAAAAACCTCAAGGAGACCATATCAAACATACCGCTCTTTAACATGGCAAGCTGATAGTTATCTTTAAACCCCAACTTATCGACTGTACGATAGTCAACTTTGATAGGTAGGCCAGTTTTCTCTTTGAGGGATTCAAAGAATGGTTGCTCTAAGTTCTTTTGGATAGGCCCTGTCATTGATGGCTGCCCAACCACTCTGAGATTGATCACATCAACAGCATTCCAAGCATAAACAAAACCGCCAAGAATGATGCCTAGGATAATAAGTCGCTTCACGACTGATGTGATCCGAATGAATTCATAAAGGGATATTTAATTTAAGGGACTTAGGTCTTAAAAGAATAGTTAGTTTAGTTAATACTAATTCCTAGCATTATTACCTAGAAAGCAGTATATCTCTACCAGTATCAGGACCACATTAGAGGATAACCAAACGTCCCTTACTGGCCGTTCTCTGCCTCTCAGATACCCCAAAACAGCTTATTTTGAACGGCTGCTGCTGAGTGGATAAGAGGCACTAGCTAGTTTGTCGTTTAAAAAGACAGCGCAAGTGCAGGGCAGCTAAAAAATAATTTACAAAAGGCTCTTGCCCAAAGTTTTGGTCTGAATTTACGCTTACATTTTGGGCAACTCAAATGCGTAAAAACACCCTGCCTGCTTTCCCCAGCGGTGCCAACATACACCCAATCAAAAGCGAAGTTAGCACTAACATTCACCAGCTCTATGTAGTTCCCACCCAAAAGCCAACTCCAAATACCCATCGCCTGCGTGAAGGTGAGCTTATTTTGTATAAAAGGGATCGCAGTGATGTGTGGCAAGCCCGCTTTAAGCTCTTTGATCGTAAGTGGCACTCCATATCCACCAAACACCACAACTTAGAGTTTGCCAGTCGTGCCGCATGTGAAATCTACGATGAAGCCCGCTTTAGGGAGCGTATGGGGGTGAGTTATACAAGGCGTAAGTTCGATGCCATTGCTAAAGAAACTCTAAAAGAGCTACAAGATGAGATTGATGCGGGTATTAAGGCAATGACCAATAAAGACTACATACGAGTCATTAATAAGTATTTGCTTCCGTTCTTTGGCAAACGCTTTATAGAAAATATTAAAGCAGAGCACATGCGGGAATATGAGATATGGCGCAATACGCTAATGAAACGAGTCCCATTAGCCAGCACTCTAGCCACGCACTCTAGTGCTTACAACCGAATTATTAGCTTGGCAGTGCAACGAGGCTATATCAGCGCACAAGTGCCATTAGCCCATTTAAGCCGTCGGGGCGCTAAAGGAAAATCTCGCCCTGCTTTTAGTCGCACTGAATTAGATTACTTACTCAACTTCTTAAAAGACTACAGCTTGGGTGGGCACATTGCACTAGCTAAAGAGATGCGCCTATTAAGCCGTGACTACATAGAGCTACTTATTAGCACTGGCATGCGTAGT
>CAIOIX010000255.1 GCA_903858445.1 uncultured beta proteobacterium | reverse complement strand
TAATTTTGAAAAAATTAAGAATGTAAAAACTCCCATTTTACTTCTAATTTTTAGTTGCCTTTTTTTACTATTTTTAACAGATTGGTTTATGAGAGCCTTTACTGTATTTAATTTCGTGAGTGATCAATCAAATGTTGATCGTGCGAATAGCTACCTCAAGTTTTTTGATGAATTTGAATTCTTTGGTATGGGTGTTGGGACCACATCCCCTGCTGCGCTAAGATTTTTAAACGCAACAGGGTTTGAGTCTTCACTGCTTAATGTGATCTTTGAAATTGGTATACCTTTTATAATCGTAGTGATGTTTTCAGGGTTTATTTGGTACAGAAGTCTTTTTGTTAGTTCAAGAAAAATTATATTAATGTTTTTTTTAAGTCTGCTGCCAGTACTTGCTGGACAGCAGTTGTTTGGAATTCCCAGTGCATTCTGCTCGCTAATGATCGCAGTTTATGTTTTAACTTCGTATAGAAAGCCAATAATTCTATGAAATTGTCAGTGGTTATGCCCGTTGGGAGAATTGATCAATTTTTGGAGAAAACTATTTTGTCTATCCAAGATCAGACATATCGATATTTTGAATTGATTATGGTCTGCGATACGACTATAAGGTCTGAGTTAGAGCAATTAATCGGGAGCATGCCAGTAAATTTTTCTTATCGCATTATCGATACCAAGCTACGGGGAGTAGCATACGCTGCAAATTTGGGTATAGCCGCAGCTCATGGGGAATATATAGCTCGCTGGGATTCTGATGACTTATGTGATCAACGTCGATTTGAGCGTCAAATTGAAGAATTGTCCAAAGATTCGCTCTTGGCAGTAGTTGGAACTAAAGTTGAAATTATTAATGAGGATGGCGTTGTAAACAGATTTCATAAATTTAAATTTTATGAAAATGATGAATCTATACGCAGGGCCTTAAAGTATCGTCAGCCGCTACTTCATTCGTCATTGATTTTTCGGTCGGATGTTTTGTACCATAACAAGGGGTATCTCTATGGCCACACCTCTGAGTATCATGAGTTGTTTATTCGAATTGCACGGGATAATTCTTTGAGATTTAAAAATATTCCAGATATAACTACTTATTACAGGCGACATTCTGCGCAACTTTCAGATTTATCAAATCAAAAAAATCATTTTTGTGAAATTGCTGGTTTTATGTTTTCAGAATTTTTGAGGACGGGCAATCCTCTTTATATATTTGGCATGATTGTAAATTTCCCCCCCTTAAGACGCATCCGTTATAGCTATCGTCGTTTTCTTCAAGCCATATCACAAGGTAATTAATATGTACATAGTCACAGGCTGCGCAGGTTTTATTGGAAGTAATCTTGTTGATAGGCTTTTAGCATTGGGCCATCAAGTCATTGGAGTTGATAATTTTTCAACAGGACAAAGGCGCTTTTTAGATAATGCTTTTTCTAATTCAAAATTTAGATTTTTTGAGGTTGATCTTTTAGATTTTGAAAAACTTAAGAAAATTTTTCATGGTGGGTCTATGGTTTTTCATCTAGCCGCCAATGCTGATGTACGCTTTGGTACTGAACATCCTCGAAAGGATTTGGAGCAGAATACGATAGCAACCTACAATGTCCTCGAGGCTATGCGAGCCAATCATATTACGAGAATTGCATTCTCCTCCACTGGATCTGTGTATGGTGAATCTCCGGTGATCCCCACGCCGGAGGATGGGCCATTCCCAATACAAACCTCCCTTTATGGTGCTTCTAAAGCAGCCTGCGAAGGTCTTATTTCTGCCTATTGCGAAGGTTTTGGGTTTCAGTCCTGGATTTTTAGGTTTGTGTCAATTTTAGGCGAGAGGTATACACATGGCCATATTTTTGATTTTTATGAAAAATTGAAAATAGATCCAACATGCTTGGCGGTATTGGGAAACGGAAGGCAGCGTAAGTCGTATCTTTATGTGCAAGATTGTATTGATGGTATTTTGTTGGCTTTTAATAAATCTGAGGCTAAGGTTAATATTTTTAACTTGGGTGTTGATGGTTATGTGGAGGTTAACGACTCTATTGGTTGGATCTGTCAACAATTGGATGTCCAGCCAAAACTCAAATACTCTGGCGGTGATCGAGGTTGGATAGGCGATAACCCTTTTATATTTTTGGAGACAAAAAAAATTCAGGCACTAGGTTGGAGCCCAAAGTTTAGTATTCAGCAGGGGGTGTTAAAGACCGTGGAGTATCTAAGAAATAATGAATGGGTTTTTGAGGTGCGCCAGTGACGCAAAAAGTAGCAATGATTACAGGAGCTACGCAAGGCTTGGGAGCTCACCTGGCAAATCGGTTTTGGGTTGATGGTTACTCGTTAGCTTTGTGCGGACGAAATCTCCAGGCGCTTGAAATTGTAGTTGGTGGTTTGGCGCCTAGCAGAATGCAATCAGCCTCAATATTTATTGAGGATTTTGCTGATCCAAGTGCGCCTAGTCGGATTTTTGATCTCATCTCTAAATCATTCCCAAAGATTGATGTCTTAATTAATAATGCAGCCGTTCAAGGACCCATTGGCCCTGTTTGGGAAAACAATTGGCAGGATTGGAATCGGGCAATTCAAATAGATTTGCTGGCTCCGATTGCTTTATGCCGTCTCGTTGTTCCATTGATGATTGAAAATCAGGGCGGATCAATTATTAATCTTTCTGGTGGGGGTGCCACTGGACCTCGCGCCAATTTTTCGGCATATGCCACCGCCAAGACTGGCCTTGTTAGATTCTCTGAGACGCTTGCTGAAGAGCTGCGATCACTTAATGTCCGAGTAAATTGCATTGCCCCAGGGGCAATGAGAACGGCAATGCTTGCTGAGGTGATTGCTATGGGTAGCAGAGTCTCAGGCAAAGAAGAATTTTCTTTGGCAAATAAGGTGTTTTTGGAGGGTGGCGCCTCTATGGATCGCGTTGCTGATTTAGTAATGTTTCTTGCTTCCCATGAGAGCCGGGATATTACAGGAAAGTTAATAAGTGCAGTATGGGACCGTTGGGATATTTGGCCGGAATATTTGGAGGCACTAAGGTCTAGCGATGTATATACGCTGAGAAGAGTGACTGGAAGAGATCGAGGCTTTAATTGGGGTGATAAATGAATAAAATTTCAAGGGACTCAAAAAATATATTTGGCGTAGGAATAATTGGATGTGGATTAATCGGTCAAAAGCGCGCCAATTCTCTTGGCTGTAAAGGTAGGCTCTTGGCTTGTGCGGATATTAATATTGAGCGAGCTAAAAAGTTAGCTAAAGATACCGGCGCACAGGCCTTTTCTGATTGGCGTAAAGTGGTCATCATGCCTGAAATTGATGTCATTATTGTGGCTACTTTGCATGATTCTTTGGCTGAGATCACTTTAGCTGCAATTGAGGCGGGGAAGCATGTTTTGGTGGAAAAACCAGCCGCCTGCAATACTGTCGAATTGCTACCTGTTTTACGGGCTTCCGCAAATAGCAGCGTTAAAGTTCATGTTGGATTTAATCACAGGTATCACCAGTCCGTGCGAATGGCGCGCAAGCTTGTTGACGAGGGGGCTATTGGCGAGCTGATGTTTATCCGTGCGAGATATGGTCATGGCGGCCGAGTTGGGTATGACAAAGAGTGGCGCGCAAAACCAGAGTTGTCTGGCGGCGGAGAGCTTATTGACCAGGGGCCGCATTTGATAGACTTGTCTCGTTGGTTTTTGGGTGAATTTGAAACTGTTGAAGGTTTTGCGCATACTTACTTATGGGATATGCCGGTTGATGATAACGGCTTCATGCTTCTCAAGACGGCAAAAAAGCAAGTCGCTTTTTTACATGCATCATGCACCGAATGGAAAAATTTATTTTCAATGGAGATATATGGAAAACTTGGAAAGTTGGATTTATCAGGTTTGGGTGGAAGCTATGGTGTCGAAAAAATTACTTGGTACAGAATGCTGCCTGAAATGGGTCCGCCAGAAACAATCTCATGGGAATTTCCGCGGGTCGATGACTCTTGGGAAGTTGAGCTAAATGAATTTTTTGATGATATTTATTTAGACAGGTCACCAAGCTCCGGGTTAGAAGACGCGTATGCAGCCCTGTGCGTTGTAGAGAAAATTTATGAGGTTTCAAAAAATGCTTAAAAGTTTAGTATTTCTATTGGGGTTTGGACTTGTGAGGTTTGGAAATTTAATGCAAGGGAAGGGCTACGGCGCAAAGACTACCCCTCAAGAAGTAAAAGTAATTTCTAATTACATTAAGAGCGGGGAGCATGGGTTACTCATGGTTGATGTGGGTGGTAATGTTGGTGACTATTCCGCCTGTCTAAGGAAGTATTTTAGTCATGCGGAAATTCATATTTTTGAGCCAGCCATGGTTAATATTACCAAGTTAGAAGCAAGATTTTTGCATGACAAGGCAATTCACATTTCCCCATTCGGATTGTCAAATCAATGCGAGAGATTGTCGCTTTACTCTGAACTGTCAGGATCCGGTTTGGGGTCACTATCAAATCGACGCTTAGATCATTTCAATATTAACTTTGATGTGGTGGAGCCAATAGAAGTTATTCGATTTGAGGATTATTGGCATTCTGGTTTAGGCGAAAGGGACATAGATCTAATAAAGCTAGATATTGAGGGCCATGAGTTGGACGCGCTAAAAGGGTTCGGAAATGCTCTAGCAAAAATTAAAATAATTCAATTTGAATTTGGTGGTTGTAATTTAGATACAAAGACGAGCTTTCAGGATTTTTATTATTTTTTTAAAGAAGCTGGATTTTCGTTATCACGTATTACCCCATTTGGTGCGCAGCCTATCAAGAAATATAGAGAGTTGGACGAGGTTTATTTAACTACAAACTATATGGCTATAAATGAGAGATTTAAATGATTATTGCGCGTAGCCCACTTCGGATTACTTTAGGAGGCGGCGGAACTGATCTTGCCTCCTATTATGAGGATCATGAAGGCTTCTTAATTGCAGCGGCAATCGATAAGTATGTCTATGTAACTGTCATGCGGCCTTTTACGGAAGGCATTTACCTCAAATATAGTCAGCTAGAGCATGTAGAAAAAATTGCAGACGTGCATCATCCGATTATTAGGGAGGCCTTGAGTATTGTGGGTTTTCGTACCCCACAAGTTGAAATTACAACTCTCGCAGATATCCCGGCAGGAACGGGTCTCGGTTCTTCGGGTAGCTTTACTACTGCCTTACTCAAGGCGCTTTATACCCACCGTAAACGCCATATTCACCAAGAAGAGTTGGCTGAGCTGGCATGTCATATTGAGATTGATCGCCTTGGCGAGCCTATTGGCAAACAGGATCAGTATATAGCAGCAGTAGGAGGTCTAACTTGCTTTACTTTCCATAGAGATGGAAAAGTAACGACCACTCCCTTGAAGATTAGTATGGAGACCATGTTTGATCTTGAGGATAATTTACTTCTCTTTTTTACTGGTTTTTCGAGAAGTGCCAGTGGCATTTTAAAAGATCAAAAGATAAGGTCGCAGGAAAATGATGCTGACATGATGGCTAATTTACATTATGTAAAGGATTTGGGGTATAGAAGTAAAGTGTCATTAGAAGAAGGGGATACTAAGTTATTTGGAGAGCTTATGCATGAGCATTGGGAGCATAAAAAGCGCCGCTCGGGTGGCATGAGCAATCCCAGGATTGATGAGTGGTATGAATTGGCTATGAATAATGGCGCGATTGGTGGAAAGTTAGTTGGCGCTGGTGGCGGCGGATTTTTAATGTTTATGGCAAAAGACCGCACTCAATTACGTAAGGCGATGGATGTTGCTGGATTAGAAGAAGTACGTTTTAAATTTGATTTTGAAGGTGCCAAAGTCATGATGTCCTCCTAATGTTCTCGGTTGCAATATTAGCGGGTGGCTTGGCTACCCGCCTACGCCCTATAACTGAAGAAATCCCTAAGTCACTCATTGAGGTAGCTGGGCAGCCATTTATTTGTCATCAACTGGAATATCTTCGTAAGCAAGATATTAGTTCGGTTGTTTTGTGCATTGGATATTTGGGTGAAATGATTCAAGAGATTGTGGGTAATGGCTCTCGATGGAATATTCGCGTTAGCTATTCACCAGATGGCCCATCCCTACTAGGTACGGGAGGTGCACTTAGACAGGCCTTGCCATTGCTAGGGGAGCATTTTTTTGTTCTATACGGCGATTCTTATCTACCCATTGATTTTTCTGATGTGGAAAAAACTTATGTGGGTAGTGGCAAAAAGGGGTTAATGACAATCCTAAAGAATCAGAATCAGTGGGATAAAAGTAATGTGGAATTTGATGCCGGTCAGATTATTGAATACAACAAGACTGTAATTCGCCCTCCAATGCATTACATCGACTATGGGCTGGGTTTACTACAAGGTGCTGCATTACAGGCCTACCCTTCAGGAGAGTCATTTGATCTTTCAAAAGTTTATAATGATTTATCACTGGCTGGCGAGTTAGCTGGCTACGAAGTTTTTGAGAGATTTTATGAAATTGGGTCTCACCAAGGAATTGTGGATACCCAGGCCTATTTACTAGAACAAACAGCAAAGGGCAGTTTATGAGTTACGCAAAACAACATTTGAACGAAGCAGTTGAGATCATCGAAAAGATGGATGTGGCCGCTATTGAAAAAATGGCAGATCTTTTAGCTCAAGTTAAAACAGATGGTGGCCGAATCTTTTTTTTAGGCGTAGGAGGTAGCGCGGGAAATTGTTCACATGCCGTAAATGATTTTCGGAAAATTGTTGGTATTGAATCTTATGCCCCCACTGATAATGTATCAGAGCTGACTGCGCGCACCAACGATGAAGGCTGGGCCTCTATATTTGTCGAGTGGCTCAAAGTGAGTAAACTTACCCCTAAGGATATGCTGTTTATTTTTTCGGTTGGTGGCGGCAATCTAGAAAAAAATATTAGCCCTAATTTAGTTGAAGCTTTGAAGTATGCCAAATCTGTAGGTTCTAAAGTAATCGGGGTGGTGGGTCGTGATGGGGGCTATACCGCCCAAGTCGCCGATGCTTGCGTGATTGTTCCAACGGTAAATGCAGATAATGTGACCCCACATTCAGAAGCCTTTCAGGCAGTGGTTTGGCACCTCTTGGTTTCACACCCTAAGTTAAAAGCAAATCAAACTAAATGGGAGTCTACAGCTAAATAAGCTGCGGATATAAATTCAATGAGGCGCGCAGTTTTTTTAGATCGGGATGGAGTAATCAATCGGGCTATTGTGCGCGATGGCAAGCCCTATCCTCCAGCCTCCTTAGTAGAGCTAGAAATATTGCCAGGGGTTCACGAGGCCCTCCAAAAATTGCATGATGCAAACTACTTATTAGTAGTGGTAACCAATCAACCCGATGTAGCGAGAGGTACCTCTAAGAGGGAAGATGTTGAGCTAATGAATGCCTTTTTATCATCTCAATTGCCAATAGATGATTTTAAGACTTGCTATCACGATAGCGGGGATAAGTGTATTTGCAGGAAGCCGTTACCCGGTGCGTTGCTTGAAGCAGCTCATGAGCACACTATCGATTTGTCTGAAAGCTTTATGGTAGGGGATCGTTGGCGCGATGTTGAAGCGGGAGCTTCTGCTGGATGTAAAACATTTTTTATCAATTACCGTTATGCGGAAAAAAAACCAGATGCGCCTGATTTTATCGTGTCATCCTTATTGGAAGTAAAAAAAATTATCCTGGGAGAGTTTTAAATGAAAAAAGTAGAAGAGTTAAAAGTAAAGATTTTTGCTGATGG
>CAIOIX010000254.1 GCA_903858445.1 uncultured beta proteobacterium | reverse complement strand
TTATTTATATGCATCTTTGGCGGAAGAGGCGGGATTCGAACCCGCGGTAGGCTATAAACCTACGCACGCTTTCCAGGCGTGTGACTTAAACCGCTCATCCACCCTTCCGGAAAACATCAATTATACGGTTAACAGAAGGGTGTTAGTAGATTTGCTTATAGCGCTTCTTTGAGCTGGTCCAAAATTGCTGGATTCTCAAGCGTAGAGGTATCTTGCGTAATCTCTTCGCCTTTAGCAATCACACGCAACAAGCGACGCATAATCTTGCCGGAGCGGGTCTTGGGCAGGTTATCGCCAAAGCGCACGTCTTTTGGCTTAGCAATCGGACCAATCTCTTTACCAACCCAGTTACGCAACTCGGTAGCAATCTTCTTGGCTTCGTCACCAGTGGGGCGACCACCCTTTAGAACTACGAATACGCAAATAGCCTCACCTGTCATATCGTCAGGACGCCCAACTACTGCAGCCTCAGCAACTAAAGGATTCGCCACTAAGCAAGATTCGATTTCCATGGTCCCCATACGGTGACCAGAAACGTTCAAAACGTCATCGATACGGCCAGTAATCGTGAAGTAGCCAGTCTCTTTATTGCGAATCGCACCGTCACCCGCAAGATACAAAGTGCCACCCCATTCCTCTGGAAAATACGATTTCACAAAACGATCGCTATCGTTCCAAATATTTCGAATCATGGAGGGCCATGGGCGTTTAACAACCAAAATACCGCCTTGACCATTTGGCACATCATGACCCACCTCATCCACAATGGCTGCCATGATGCCTGGCAATGGCAAGGTGCATGAACCTGGAATCATCGGTGTTGCACCCGGCATTGGAGAAATCATATGGCCACCCGTTTCAGTCTGCCAGAAAGTATCTGCAATTGGGCAGCGTGATCCACCAACATTCTCGTAGTACCACATCCAAGCTTCTGGATTGATGGGCTCACCCACTGAGCCCAAGAGACGCAGGGAAGACAAGTCGTAACTCTTAGGATGAATCGCAGCATCATTGCTAGATGCTTTAATTAGGGAACGAATCGCGGTTGGTGCTGTGTAAAAAATAGTCGCTTTGTGTTTTTGGATCATGTCCCAGAAACGACCAGCATTCGGATACGTAGGAACACCTTCAAACACAATCTCAGTGGTGCCAACAGCGAGTGGGCCATAAGTAATATAGGAATGGCCAGTGACCCAACCAATATCAGCAGTACACCAGAACACATCGCTTGGCTTAATGTCAAAGGTCCACTTCATAGTCAAGATAGCCCACAACAAGTAGCCACCAGTAGAGTGCTGAACACCCTTTGGCTTACCAGTAGAGCCTGATGTGTAGAGCACAAACAGTGGATGCTCAGCACTGACCCACTCTGGCTCGCAAGTAGAAGATTCATTAGCGACAACATCCTGCATCCAGGCATCACGACCGGCTGTCATGGGAATATTGCCACCAGTACGCTTGTACACGATGACATTCTTTACTTTTTCACAATCACCTAAAGCAAGCGCTTCATCAACGATGACTTTAAGTGGCAAAGCTTTACCGCCACGCATTTGCTCATCAGCAGTAATCACTGCTACTGCACCAACGTCAACGATACGTTCTTGTAATGATTTAGCGGAGAAGCCACCAAACACCACCGAGTGAGTTGCGCCAATACGAGCACACGCTTGCATTGCAACAACACCCTCAATCGACATCGACATATAAATAACGACGCGATCACCAGACTTGATGCCCATCTTGCGCAGTGCATTTGCCATTTTGCAAACGCGCTCAAGCATCTCTTGATAGGTAACATTGGTTACCTTACCATCGTCAGCCTCGAAAATAATTGCAACTTTAGAGCCCAAACCATTTTCAATTTGACGATCCAAGCAGTTATAAGAAGCATTGGTGAGGCCATCTTCAAACCATTTGTAAAAAGGCGCCTGAGACTCATCAAGAACCTTGGTGAACGGCTTCTTCCAATAAAGATTCTCTTTAGCAAGACGCCCCCAAAAACCCTCATAATCCTTTTCGGCTTCAGCGCAAAGCTGGTTGTAAGCCTCCATTCCAGGAATAGCAGCGCCCTTAACAAAGTCTGCTGGCGGGTTAAATATGCGGTTTTCTTGCTTTAATGGTTCCATGCTTCACTGCCCTCTTTTTAATAATCAGCCACCTATTTTCTGCATAATGAACACAGAATGATGGAATAAGACCTTAAGAGCTCATAAGATAAGTGAAAACACGGGGGATGTGCTCTATGGCAAACCCTTAAAATAGGGCAAACCTTTACTAATTAAGTCCAAAAACATGACAAATATTAAACAAAACGACCTGATTCAAAGCGTAGCAGATGCCTTCCAGTTCATCTCCTATTACCACCCTAAGGATTTTATTGACGCCATGGGCAAGGCATATGCGCTAGAACAAGGTGCAGCGGCCAAGGATGCCATCGCCCAAATTCTGACAAATAGCCGCATGTGTGCCGAAGGTCACCGCCCTCTTTGCCAAGACACTGGTATTGCCGTTGTTTTTCTCAAAATTGGCATGAATGTGCAATGGTCTGATGCCACCATGAGTGTGACAGACATGGTTAATGAGGGAGTGCGTCGCGCTTACCTTAATCCAGATAACATGCTTCGCGCCTCTATTTTGGCCGACCCCGCTGGCAAACGTAAAAATACTGGCGATAACACTCCGGCTGTAATCCATTACGAAATCGTCCCAGGAGATGATGTTGAGGTGATCTGCGCGGCAAAAGGCGGCGGCTCTGAGAACAAGGCCAAAATGGTGATGCTCAATCCATCGGATTCGATCGTCGATTGGGTTCTCAAAACGGTCCCAACCATGGGTGCGGGTTGGTGCCCTCCCGGCATTCTGGGAATCGGCATCGGTGGCACCCCTGAAAAGGCAATGTTGATGGCAAAAGAGTCTTTAATGGGCTCAATCGATATTCAAGAGTTGATTGCTCGTGGGCCAAAAAACAAAATTGAGGAATTACGTCTCGAGCTCTACGAGAAGGTAAATAAGCTTGGCATTGGCGCTCAAGGTCTCGGGGGCCTCACAACAGTTCTCGATATTAAGATTTTGGATTACCCAACCCATGCAGCTTCACTGCCTGTCGCGATGATCCCAAACTGCGCGGCAACCCGCCACGTTCATTTCCATTTACATGGCGATGGCCCAGCTAAATTAGAAATCCCCTCGTTATCTGATTGGCCAGATGTCACTTGGACTCCGGATACTCAAAAATCCAAGCGCATCAATTTGGACACCTTGACTGCCAAAGAAGTTGCTAGCTGGAAACCAGGCGAAACACTCTTACTTAATGGCAAAATCCTCACAGGTCGCGATGCTGCTCATCAGCGGATTGCCGACATGCTTGCTAAAGGTGAAGAGCTCCCCGTGAGCTTTAAAAATCGGGTGATTTATTATGTTGGTCCTGTCGACCCAGTGCGTAATGAGGTGGTTGGGCCAGCAGGCCCAACGACATCTACCCGGATGGATAAGTTCACCGAAATGATGCTCGCAAAAACAGGTTTGATTTCAATGATCGGCAAGGCTGAACGCGGCCCTGTTGCGATTGAGGCGATTAAGAAACATCAATCGGCTTATTTGATGGCTGTTGGAGGCGCTGCTTATCTAGTCTCTAAAGCAATCCAAACTTCTAAAGTGGTTGGCTTTGCCGACTTGGGTATGGAAGCAATTTATGAGTTTGATGTCAAAGATATGCCTGTCACAGTAGCAGTCAACTCTGAGGGCATCTCAATGCACGAGACTGGCCCCAAAGAGTGGCAAGCTAAGATCGGAAACATTCCGGTCAAGATTGCTTAATCGCTCCTTAAAATTGATTATTCAGCGTAGTTGATTTCTTGGCACTGATCGGGGTTTTTGATTCTGGCGTGGGGGGCTTGTCCATCTTGGATGAGGCCCTGCACCAACTTCCTGAGCACGATTACATTTATCTAGCAGACTCTGCGAATGCGCCCTACGGCGAGAAGTCGAGCGAGTGGATTGCTGCTCGTAGCCTGAACTTATGCCAATACCTTGCAGCAGAAGGTTGTGATGCCATTGTTATCGCTTGCAATACGGCGACTGCGCAGGCCATTAAAGATATTCGCCTGACATTGAATTTGCCGATTATTGGGGTTGAACCTGGCATCAAACCTGCTGCTATGCAATCTCACAAGGGCATTGTTGGTGTGCTTGCCACTCAAGCCACACTAAATAGCGATAAGTTCAACTCCTTGCTGGCCACTCTGCCAGAGAGTTGCCAGTTTATTAAACAAGCAGGCGCAGGTTTGGTACCGCTGATCGAAGCAGGCAAAGCAAATAGCGAAGAAACGCTGGAGTTATTGGCGAAGCATTTGGAGCCCATTTGGGATGCGGGGGCGGACACCTTGGTTTTGGGCTGCACTCACTACCCTTTTCTACGCAAATCAATCCGTAAACTTCTCGGCGACAGTATTACCCTGATTGATACCAGCGAAGCAGTAGTACGCCAACTCAAACGCCAACTAGAAGATCAGGCAGTAGATACCCCTCAAGGTCAGCATGGTTTTGTGCGCCTCATGAGCACTAAGGATGAAGGCATACTCTTGCGCATGGCACAAGAACTCATGTCTAGTGATTTAAATACGCACTCCGTAACGGCCAAACACTTGGGCGGGCTCAAGTGAATACTTTTTTATCCCGCCTAGACACCTATCTGCCTTTTGATAAAACAGAACGCACCATTATTGGCATTGTGCTACTAATGCATGCCGTCTTTTTTATTGGCTTTCATCAGAGCATGCAGCCCAATACACCAGACAATCAAGAGGACGCGCGCGTGATGGCTAATCTAGTGAGCCCTGAGGCTGCAAAACAAGCTCAACCTCCAGCGCCACCGCCACCCAAACCAAAGCAAGAAGCGCAAAAGAAAATTGTTAACGAGAAATCTTCTCAAGCCCCAACACCCCCGCAGCCCCAACAGCCTCAACAGCAAACAACGACTCCACCAAGTCAACAGCAAAGCAAGTCCGAATCCCAAACACCCAATGCAAGTGTTGCACCCTCAACCAGCTCAGGCGCGAGCGGCACTCCGATTCAGACCGATATTGGTAAACTAGTGGTCGTATACCAACCAGATGCAGATGCCTACTACCCCTCATTCTCCAAGAGATCAGGCGAACAAGGTGAAGTGGTGGTTCGATTGATTATTGATGAAACTGGTAATGTCGAAGATATTGCCTTACTCAAATCAAGTACATTTCCACGTCTTGATCGCGCTGCCTCTGATATTGGTAAACGCTACCGCTTCAAACCATTTTTAGTAAACGGCTCACCTGCACGCATTTCCACCAACCTTTTAATTAAATTTAATCTGAAGACCCAATAATATGAATACACCATTTGGCTTAGCAAATTTGTGGCTCGAAGGGGATTCCATTACCCGCTTTGTAGCGCTGGCGCTTTTACTCTGCTCAATCATCACCTGGGTGATTTTGCTTTCCCGATTTTGGGATCTACGTAACCTGCGTAAGTTCACCCCTGAACTGGACAAGTTTTGGCGTGCTACCTCGTTTGATCAAGGCCTCTACTCCCTAACGAATCATGGGACCAATCCTTTTTACCATATCGCCAAATCAGCTCTGGATGCCTCTACGCATCACCAAAGTCAATCTACTAATCACCGTGAGCTTTTACAAACTTTGAACTACTCAGAGTGGATGGCCAGAAGTCTCAAGTACAGCATTGATGGTGTTGCCGCTAAATTACAAAAAGGGCTTACCTTCTTAGGATCAACTGGTGCTACCGCTCCTTTTATTGGGTTGTTCGGAACAGTCTGGGGCATCTACCATGCCTTGATTTCTATCAGCAGTTCTGGCAGCGCCCAGCTTGACCAAGTAGCCGGGCCGATTGGAGAAGCATTGATCATGACCGCCTTAGGTTTGGCTGTGGCTATTCCAGCAGTACTTGGCTTTAATGCCATCAATCGTGCTAATAAATTATTTTTGGCAGACATGAATCGCTTTGGCAATGATCTGCTGGCTTATTTTGTGACTGGTGCACGCGTAAATTCCGGAGAATAAGCATGTCATTTCATATTCAGGACGACCAGAACGACGACGGCATCATGGCTGAAATCAACATGACGCCCATGGTGGACGTCATGTTGGTCTTGCTGATTATCTTTATGATTACATTGCCAGTGATCCAGCAAGCGGTAAAGGTGGAATTGCCCAAAGCCAATAGCGTACGCAATGAAGTGAAGCCTGAGTCCGTGCAATTATCCATTGATGCTAAGGGTCAAATTTTTTGGAATAGCTCGGCGATCGACTTAAAGACTTTTGATGGCTATGCTGAGAAAGCCGCCCAGAAAGATCCGCAACCTGAGATTAATCTACGTGCTGACAAGTCTGTAAAGTATGAATACGTTGCACAAGTACTAGCTGCCTCGCGCCGCGCTGGCCTGACTAAATTAGGGTTTGTAACCGAGCCCGACTAAATTCAAGGTCGTTTAATTGGCCTTGATGGGTGAGCACTTCGCTGTATAAGACTTCGTGCCCTCCCCCATGGAGCTGGCTAAGATGCCACCTTTAATCGTTTCAATCTTTTTTAATTCACCAGTAGCTCGTGCAATCGTGGTCAACGAAACCACTGTGCCAGCACTATAGCGAACACCATCAAATTCTTCAGGCGGGAAAGAGGTATCCGTCAAGAATGAAATCTTCTCTTTGGTGATGGAGACGTTCTTTACCTCTTGACGCCCTTGACTGCTCACTTGATCTAAATCGCGGTGATCAAAATAGACCTTAGCTTTAGCATCCTTAGAACCTTCAGCACCCGAGACAATTTGCAGAAGATATTCCTCTGTGATGTCATGCTCAACCCGGACGCAATTGAAAGCAACGGTTTCAGCGCCAGCATAGGTCGCAAAAAAGGCTAAACCTAAAAGGCCGAGCAATCGGGATGAGGGGAATAAAGAGGTATATTTCATTAAAACTTGGTGCCCGAAGCCAGAATCGAACTGGCACGACTGTTTAGGTCGAGGGATTTTAAATCCCTTGTGTCTACCGATTTCACCATTCGGGCTTGCTTAAGCAGTAACTGCTTCGCTATATAAAACAAGACAAACAAAATTTTAGCATGTGGGAGCATCCTTACCCTGGAACTAGGCTGATTAGGGTGTTCAAGGGGGTAAAGCTAAAGCGACTAAACTATTCCCATGAAATTTCCAAGCAAAATTCAAGGGCTGCGCCCAGTCATTCGGGGTGCCCTATGGGTTGCGGTGAACCTCCTAGCAATAGGGGTACTGGCTGCACTGGTCTATCTGTTTTTTGCCCAAAGCGCGATATCGGGAAAACGGACAATCAAAAGCCTTGGCGATTCAGTCACTATTACTTTTGACGAAAGTGATATCCCCCACATTAAGGCCAAGAACCAGGCTGATGCCCTTTTTGCTTTAGGCTACCTGCATGCTACTGAGCGTTCCTGGCAAATGGAAACCAACCGTCGTTTGGCTAGCGGACGGCTATCCGAGATTCTTGGCTCAGAAGCTGTCGCGATTGATCGCTTCATGCGTACGCTTGGAATAAAGCATGCCGCTGAAATGCAGTTTGATCGCTACCCAATTGCTGCCAAGCGTTTATTGCAGGCCTATGCTGATGGCGTTAATTCTGGAAATGCTGAATTAGGCTGGGCTCTACCTGTTGAGTATTTCATCACTGGCTCTAAACCTGGCTACTGGTCCCCATCGGATAGCGTAGCTTGGATGTTGATGATGGCCTTAGATTTAGGTGGTAATTGGCAAAAAGAATTACAACGTTTAGAGTTGTCGCAATTTTTAACAACAGAACAGATTTGGCAAGTACTGCCTCCATTTGTTGCGGGAGATCCAGCAACGCGCATGGACTTTGCAAAAATGTATCGGGATAACAAAGTATTTAATACTGCCCCACCTACTGTCCAAGCTAAGTCCACTCAGTTACCAGCAAACGCCCTCTCCGCCTTATCGACCCATGATCTTCCCGGCGGTAAAGATGGCATCGGCTCAAATAATTGGGCTCTCAGTGGCAAGCGCACTACCAGCGGTAAACCTTTGCTGGCAAACGATCCTCACCTTGGTTTATCTGCCCCAGCCATTTGGTACTTTGCCCACCTTGAAGCTCCAGGACTGAATGTCATTGGTGGAACCTTGCCCGGAATACCCGCGGTCATTTTGGGAAGGACCGATCAATACGCCTGGAGCTTTACAAATACCAATCCTGATGTGCAAGATTTATATTTAGAGCAACTCGATAGCAAATCTCCAGGCATGTATCGTGGACCAGATGGCCCACTTCCCTTTAAGGTTCGCCAGGAAATCATTGATATCAAAGATGCTCCGCCACTGCGTTTCCTCGTAAAAGAAACCCGCCATGGCCCAGTGATCTCGGACGCCTACTCTCGCGCAAAACGAGCTATTAATACTGAAAAATATGCATTGGCATTGCGCTGGACAGCGCTAGATATTGAAAATCAATCTGTCGCCGGCCTGATAGAGATGAATCGCTCAGAAGATTTAGATAGCTTTAAAAAAGCGCTGCACAAAAACTATGCGCCAATGCAAAACGTCGTAATGGCTGATCTAGAGGGCAATATTTCATACCAAGCCGCTGGGATGGCGCCTAAAAGAATTCTGCATCAAGGTCTTTATGGTGTCGCACCAGCTCTAGGCTGGGAGAAGCAATATGACTGGACGGGATACGTTCCTTTCGAGCAACTGCCAGCCAGCAACAATCCTGAGCAAGGGTGGATTGCGACCGCTAATCAACCCATCATTGCAAGCAATGATCCTAATCCACTTACAGCTGATTGGGATTTACCAACGCGCTATGACCGCATCGTTGAACTCATTCAGGCGAAGGGTCAGCATGATTTCAAGTCTATGAAAACAATGCAAGCTGACACCCTATCTCTTGGAGCTACACCATTGCTTGAGCTTTTCAAAGCTAGTAAACCCAATCATAAGTTGGCCGCTCAAGCTCAAGAGATTTCAAAAGACTTTAATGGTGACATGCGCATCGATAGTGCGGCTGCCCTGATTTTCAACGCTTGGGCTGATCAACTGACGCGCAATGTTTTCTCTCGCTTAAGCTATTTGTTCACAGAAAACTATGGCGCAAGAAATTTTAGATCACCTTTGTTATTGCAACTCGAAAATCCCAACAGTCCTTGGTGCGATATTCCCGGCACTAAAAAAGTGGAAACTTGCGCAGAGTCTTCCAATATGGCTTACGAAAAAGCTTTAGATGAGTTAAGCAAGGAATATGGTTCCGACCCGCGTCAGTGGTCATGGGGTGCTGGTCATATTGCAGTATCCGAGCATCGCCCATTCAGTAAAGTCCCTGTCCTAGAAAAAATCTTTAATCTCAGCACGCCTTTCCCAGGCGATAGTTTCACAGTAAACGTTGGTCGCTTGGAGTTGATGCAAGAAGATAGTCCCTTCATCACCAAACAAGCGCCAAGCCTGCGAACAATTTACGATCTATCCGATCTAGAAAAATCGGTCTTCATATATCAAACCGGTCAATCCGGCTGGGTTCAGAGCAAGCTTTATCGAAATATGCTGCCTTTGTGGGCTAAAAATGAGTACTTGCCACTGCAAATGAAACCAGAAAAGATTAATCGACAACTTGAGCTGACTACCAAACAAAAGTAAGCTCAAGCCGTTTAATATAATCAATACCTTACCAATAGATTCTCAGAGGAATAACGCTTCAATGAAAAAACTCACTACCCTGATGGCGATAGCGACAACTCTTGTAGCGCTTCCAGCTACCAACGCCTTCGCAGCTTGGAAAGAAATTGGTCAAAATGAGCAGTCCACTATTTCTGTAGATGTAGCGACACTACAAGCAAGTGGCGGCAAAGCGCAAATCATGTCTATGCTCGACTTTAAGAAGCCAGGGGAAGATCCTCAAACTAAAGAGCCGGTCAATTCTATTATTGGTCTGAACGAGTTTGATTGTGGCACTGGTAAATATCGCCCCATTGAATTTAAAGTCTTTTCAGGTCATAAAGGCAGCGGAAAAGTACTGGTTGACCAAAAAACGCCTGAGAGCATCTACGAAGCCATTCCGAATGGCTCTTGGGCTGCCGGAGTTTTCAACGTTGCCTGCAAAGCTAAGTAAGCCTCACTCACTCTTTAAGAGGTCAAGCCTTTGGGTTTGGCCTCTTATTTTTTGTCCGCTCTGCTTGTCTAGTTGTATGGCTCCTTTTGCAGCACTTGGAGCCTCAGGTACCGCGGCAGCAAGCTCTGCAGGCACCGCCGCGACAACCGCTGCAGTTGCTAACCCAATGACAGCCACCAGTCTTCTCTCGACCGCAACGACTGGCAAATCTCCTCTAGAGCATGCTGCATCAGCAGTTACTAAAAAAGAATGTAGCTTTATGAATGTAGTTGGCCCTAAGCCAATCTGCGAAGAAGTACCCATACCAGCCGTCACTGATAAGAGTGAGGCTTATCTAGGGCCGGCAGATAAGGTTGATGCACCCACAAAATAGGATGCAATGAAGACCCGGCCCTTAAAAAAGTTGCTTTCTTAATGGTTTCATTGCCATAGAACCAATACGCAAATTTTTGCACTAAATACAGCTCTACTTTTTTACCGAATGCATCAGCGTACTTTTTGTTGTCATTTTTTTACATCTCATCAAATATTATTTGGCAAGCTTCAATTCCTTTCCCGGCATCTTTTGTCTCTGCTTGATAAAACTTGGAAGCATCACAATCGCCCCGCCAGCCTACAGAAAAAGAACTTCGCACCAGCCTAACTAGAAAAATTATGCTCACCCATAATCCATTTCTATAAATGTGACACATTGAATACATGTGCCGTCCGCAACGCAACTTGAGGTTCATCGCCTGTTTGTTAAATATGTATGTACAATGTACATATGAATTCATTGAGATTTGAATGGAGATCTCAAAAAGCTTCAGCTAACCTTAAAAAGCATGGCGCTTCCTTTGAGGAAGAAAAACCCGTGTTTTATGATGAAAATACTAAGTTAAATTTCTGATCCAGAGCATTCTGAAGGCGAGGAACGATTCATCTTGCTTGGATTAAGTCACATCCTTCGAGTTATTTTGGTTTGCCATTGCTATCAAAGTGAAGGTAATGTAATTCGTATTATTTCGGCTCGTAAGGCAACGCCTAAAGAGTCAAAAGCTTATTAAAGGTGATCAATATGCGCAAAGAATATGATTTCTCAAAAGCCCGTAAAAATCCATATGCTTCTATGCTTAAGAAGCCTATTACGATTAGATTGGACGAGGATTCAGTGAACTACTTCAAGTCTGTATCTGAAGAGGTTGGCATTCCTTATCAAAGTCTAATTAATCTCTATTTGCGTGATTGTGCGGCTTCTCATAAGAAATTAAATCTTAGTTGGAGCTAGTTGGGGCTGTGGTGTTTAGAAAAATCTCAACTTGCATTGCAGATTTAAGGAGTAAGCTCTTTGCGAGATTTTATGTAACTTTCTGATTTACAAGGAATATAGGGTCTAGACTTCAATTGCCGATGAAAATATGTGTCACATAGGAGGGCCTTATGATGACTTCAATACGCTTAGACATGGCCATTAAACAAAGATTAGATTATTTAGCGTCTGCTACTGGCAGAACAAAGGCAAAAAAGAAATCTACCGATAAACCAAAGAGGGGTCACCAATTATGAATTGCGGATTCCACAAACCATAAGAGCCATACAAATTAGGGATACCCGGAAATAATTGAATATTTAATTGAACAAAAATGAATCTGTTTGTCATTATTTTCCAAAGCTCAACACAGTAAAAATGATCGCTCGACTACCGGCTGATATGCCCATAGAACCCGCGCCAGACATAAACAAACACTTCATTGACTTAAGTTGGCAAGTAACAGTCTAAAATTAGGGTTTACACGCAATTCTTTAGAATTTGAGACATGAGCCCAGAAAACTATTACCTTACCCTTACCTGCCCTAATCGCCCAGGGATTGTTGCCGCTGTATCGACTTACATCTATCAAGCTGGCGGCGATATAGAAGAAGCTCAGCAGTTTGATGACAAAGATTCCAAGCGCTTCTTTATGCGCGTGAGCTTTAGTTGCTCCGTTGATGCTGAAACCTTGAGAAAAGGTTTTGTTGAGATTGCTAAACGTTTTGAACTTAATTGGAATCTGCGGGCCGTTAAGGATCTCAAGCGCATATTGATCATGGCTTCTAAATTAGATCATTGCCTGGTGGATTTACTCTACCGCTGGCGCATCGGTGAATTACCAATGATTATTTGTGGAATTGTTTCGAATCATCCACGTGAGGTGTACTCCAGCATCGACTTTGCCGATATTCCATTTTTTCACTTGCCAGTGACGCCAGACACTAAACCAGCACAAGAAGCCAAACTCCTAGAAATCGTGTCTGAATCCAAAGTAGACATGGTGATCTTGGCGCGTTATATGCAGATTTTGTCTGACAATCTATCCACGCAGTTGTCAGGTCGCTGCATTAATGTGCACCACTCTTTCTTGCCGAGCTTTAAGGGCGCAAAACCATATCATCAAGCTCATGCACGCGGCATCAAATTAATCGGCGCGACAGCGCACTTTGTAACGAGCGACTTAGATGAAGGTCCTATCATTGAACAGGATGTCACCCGCGTAACCCACGGTGATACACCAGAAGATTTAGTGCGCAAAGGTCGTGACATGGAGCGCACTGTGTTATCTCGTGCCCTGCGTTACTACTTGCACGATCGCGTCTTAATCAATGGCGCCACTTCAGTCGTCTTCTCAGACTAAACAGTTCGATAATCTAAGGGCGGACCCCTGGAGATTCCAGGGGCATGCCCCTAGCGCGCCACATCAGAAACAACTCTAGCTGCGCCATCTCAAGCGAGCCATACTCAAACTGTTGCGCCCTCACGCCACTCATGCAGTTACGTAAGCGGCGCTGCAGTGAGCCAAGGCTTTGCCACTCAAGACGATAAATTGGATAAGCCGTAGGATGCGCCTGCGGTATGAGGCTGCCACCCAACTTCAATCCGGCACGGTCTTCGTGGCACTGCGCGCAAGAGAGATTGAGTTGACCCATCCTGGCATCGAACCACTGGCGGCCCTTGCGAAGCGAAGCTCTATTAGCAGGGGTTTCTTCAACGGCAATTGGCAGACCCTTAGATTGGGTTGCCACAAATACTGTTAATGCCAACAACTCTTTACTCTCATACTTCAATGCAGAAGCACCTTGTTTAGTCGCTCGACATTGATTAATTTGACCTTCTAGTGTTTGGAGTTTTCCCTGAACTATCTTCGGAAACTGAACCGCAACACCACGCATCGTCGTACCAGACTCTCCATGGCAAGAAGCGCACGAAATATTCCGCTTACCAGCGCGCTCTTTCCAAAGACTTTGCCCATCCAATACCCAAAACTGGGCTGGATTTAAATTGGCATCATCTTGCATCGCCTGGTTCTCAGACGTCATCAGTTCGTAGCTCGATTGTCTAGCGGCAAAGCTTGTAGCTGAGCACAGTAGCGCTAGCAGGAGAGCAAATACACCAAGCGCTTTCACGTGACGATGATTTGACTTTGATTGACTGCTTCATAGCCATCATCACCTTGCCACTCAAATTGCAAGGTACCAGATTCTGTAGCAATGGTGGTAAAGATGATTAAAGGATTTGCTCCAGTTCCCGGATAAAACTCTGCTTTAAACACTTCTGTGCCGTTATAGCGGCAAGTGAAAAATCGAATGATGTCTCTTGGCACCAACTTGCCGGCTTCGGTATACCGAAATCCCGTTTCCATATCGTGCTGAGCACTCGCGCGGATCTCAATAATGGTATCTTTCTTAGCTTGTGCGGGCATTGTGATCGATGTGCGTGAAGTTTTACTCATATAGCCTCCGTACAAGCTGAGAGTGTCACTAGGGTCTCTGCATAGCCTTGCCAAAAACTACCATCACTCATATGCGCAATTGCCCAGACCCGCTGCGTCTCTGCAAGACGAACACGGGTTGTGATGTTTGCAGTGCCCGAACGCGGCGTTAAGAATGCACTGAAGATATTGGGCAAGGGATTACCTTCTGCAATGACATGAATCGCTTTAACGTAATCTTGAGCAGTCATGGGGCTTTCTACGCTGACCTTCAATACCACTAGATTGCCGTTTTCAACCAAAGGTGGAATCACTAATTTCACGCGTCCATCCTGTGGTACTTGAGAGCCAACAATTTTCGTGATGGCTGCCATGGCTTCAGGCTTCTTTGCTAAAGCCAAGATGGGGCTTAACCATGCTGTAAGACCCAAAAGACCGAAGGCTGATAAGCAGTGGCGTCGAAGACGACTTTGTTTATTCATGATAGGTGTACTCACTGAAGTTTCTGTTGATTCAAATTCACTAGGAAGGCGACAACATCCTCGATTTCTTGCGCACTCAAAATAGTTTGCCCAAGAAACTTTGGCGCAACCCGATGGAGATTTTCTGTGCGGTAATACGCAGGCATGATGGCGTCAGGATCAAAACGGCTAGGATCAACGAGTCGTGCGCGCAATTGACCTGCAGATAATCTTGCGGCACTCTCACCTAAATCTGGGGCCAAATTTCCCTGAAAGCGCTCTTCTGGGAAAGGGCCGCTGTGGCACAACAGGCATAAACCTGTTTGACGGCTGGCAACAATCGCCCTACCTCTCACTGGGTCACCTGCAGAAGTAGTCAAGGGCTCGACTTGTGACTCTCTTGATAAGACTTGAGCATTGACTGGAGCAATGAGACTGAGGATGCTGAGCAAAAATACTGCTGGCACATACCTCATTCCCATCGAGCCAATCTCAAGTGAGCTAAATTAAATCAAACTAGCTTAATGCCACTATTTTTCAACGGTACTGTACGCAAACGTTTACCCGTTGCTCGGTAGATCGCATTCAATACTGCTGGCGCTGCTACTGCAATCGTCGGCTCACCAACTCCACCCCACTCTTTGCCGCCACCCTGAATAATGATAGTTTCTACTTTTGGCATTTGAGAGAGTCGAATCGAGTTAAAGGTGTCAAAGTTCTTCTGCACCACTGCGCCATTTTCAAGGGTAATTTCTTCCTCAAACAGAGCGGATAGGCCATATACAAATGAGCCTGAAACCTGACGTGCAATCTGCGCTGGGTTGACTGCGTAGCCAGGATCGGTTGCAGCAACAATGCGATGAATTTTCACTTCATTGCCATTCTTCACGGACAACTCACAAGCAGCGGCCACATAGCTACCGAAGGAGCGCATCTGGGCTACACCACGAAATACACCAGGGGCAGCAGGCTTGGTCCAGCCGATCCCATCAGCAACCGCATTGAGCACCGCTACTGCGCGTGGAAACTCTTGCATATGTTTGCGACGAAATTCCACCGCATCCATACCGGTAGCCTCGGCCAACTCATCCATAAAGGTTTCGATGAAAACGGCATTTTGGTTTACGTTCACACCACGCCAGAAACCGGGGGGCACATGCGTATTACGCATCGCGTGATCGATATTTAAGTTCGGGAAACTGTAAGTGATGCCATGCTCACCACCGGGCTCAAGACCTTGAAAGCTCAATGGGTCCTTACCTTTATTAGCAGCGACTACCGCAGGGCGTACTGATGCCAAAATCGACTGGCCAGACAAACGCATATTAAGGCCGGTGACATTTTTCTTATCATCGATCGCTGCAGTCATCTTACACATCATCACAGGGTGATAGCGACCTTGTGTCATGTCCTCTTCACGAGTCCAGATCAACTTAATCGGCGTCCCGGGCATTTGCTTAGCAATGTTGACTGCTTGAGTGGTGTAATCCTGGAATGCCCCACGGCGTCCAAAGCCACCACCTAGGTTTACTTTATAAACGTTGCAGTTTTCAGCAGGCAACCCTGAAGCGGCAATCACCGCCGCCAAGGAAGCTTCACCATCTTGCGTTGGGACCCAGGCCTCGCACATCGATGGAGTCCACTTAGCAGTAGCGGTTTGTGGCTCTAGAGTTGCATGATTCAAAAAGGGATAGAAATAAGTTGCTTCAATGGTTTTGGAAGCGCCTGATAGCGCCGCCTTTACATCGCCATTGGTATTGTGGGCAAATGCATCATCAGCCGTAAGACCTGCTTCTAGCATCTTCTTAATTGAAGCGCTTGAAACATTGGCATTCGCACCGTTATCCCAAACAATCGTGACTGCATCTAAGGCCGTCTTCGCTTGCCAGAAAGTTTCAGCAACTACTGCTACAGCAGAGTCACCTACTGGTAATACTTTCTTAACACCCTTCATGCTTTGTGCCTTGCTAGCATCAAAGCTCTTCACTTTGCCGCCAAACACTGGGCACTCTTTAATGTTGGCAACTAGCATACCTGGCATCTTCAAGTCGATGGCATAAATTTGCTTGCCGGTCACCTTGTCAGCTACGCCATCAATCCGATTGACCGGCTGACCGATTAGAGTCCAATCCTTAGGATCCTTCAGGGTGATACTCGCCAGAGCAGGCACAGGTAATTGTGCAGCCGCTACTGAAACTTTACCGAAGGTAGTCTTGCGACCAGATGGTGTGTGCGTAATCACGCTATTGAGCGCAACGCATTCTGTTGCAGGCACGCCCCAAGCATTCGCAGCCGCCTCAATCAACATGATGCGAGCAGCAGCGCCGCCCTGACGAACATATTGCTCTGAGGTACGAATACCACGACTACCACCAGTAGAGTAACTACCCCAGGCTTGCTTACGCTTCAAGCTTTCACCAGGAGATGGATACTCATAAGATACTTTTTTCCAATCACACTGAAGTTCTTCTGCAACCATTTGTGCCAAGCCGGTAATCGTGCCCTGCCCCATCTCTGAGCGCACGATACGAACCACTACATCATCATTTGGTTTGACTACTACCCAAACACCAATCTCTGGAGTTGCCAAAGGCGCCGTGGAGGAAAGACCTGAACCCATCGCCGCATGAGCTTCTGAGATAAAGGAAAGATCGAAACCAATTGCCAGACCAGTACCGATTGCTGCGGAGCCAACTATAAAGCTGCGGCGGGCAGGATTTGTCATTGCATTTTTCATTACTGTAGTCATCTCGATCCCCTTAAGCCTTACTTGCAGCATGAATGGCTGCACGTACTTGTTGGAAAGTGCCACAACGGCAGATATTGGTGATGGACTCATCAATTTGAGCATCGGTTGGCTTTGGAGTGTTGCGCAAGAGAGCTGTTGTCGCCATCACCATGCCTGACTGGCAGTAACCACACTGTGGCACTTGGTTATCGACCCACGCTTTTTGAACTTTAGAGAGCTGACCGCTTTTTTCAAGACTTTCAATCGTTTCAATCTTTTTACCTTCAGCAGCAGCTACCGGCAAAGAGCAGCTTCGCACTGCTTGACCTTCAAACAAAACTGTACAAGCGCCACATTGACCAACACCGCAACCATACTTAGTGCCAGTTAAGCCAATTTGCTCACGGATAACCCACAACAATGGGGTATCGGGATCAACATCTACTTTGTACTTCTTACCATTGACGTTTAACTCAGCCATGAGTGGTCTCCTATTAGTCTCTGTTCTTGTTACTTGTTCTTATTAGCTAGGCGGTATTA
>CAIOIX010000253.1 GCA_903858445.1 uncultured beta proteobacterium | reverse complement strand
TCAGTTCAGGGGCAACCGCAAATAAGCGGCTAGTGCGAAACGTTCGTCGTTTGCAGTTATTACATTCCCATTGATTTACGAGATAACGGGTCCTCGGTATGCCCTTGATGCTTTGTAATCCACGTCGAAACCATGTCGACCCCGGAGTTCATGCATTGGAAGCTCTATTTTAAGGCTCTTAGACTTAAATTGCTCAATATCTTGCGGATTGCTAACTAAACCCTACTCGGAAAGACGATTTGCAGTAATTCTTGAGGGGTTTGGATGAGGAAGTCTGCGCCCCAAGCCTCTGGAGGCTCTTCGCAGCCGCAGTAGCCATAAGCTGCTGCCACAGTTTTCATGCCGGCAGCCTTGCCAGCAACGATATCTCTAATATCGTCGCCAACATAAATCGACTGACTGGGATCGATATTGGCAATTCTGGCAGCATATAGAATCGGTTCTGGATGCGGTTTTGAGTAAGGTGTTGTGTCGCCAGATACCGTTGAGACCGCTCGTTGACTCAGTCCCATGAGTTCAGTGAGGGGGTTGGTAAAGCGTTCACCTTTATTGGTCACGATTCCCCAGGGAAGTTTGGCACTATCAAGTTCATTGAGAAGATGTGCCATACCTTCGAATAGCTTGCTATGAACGAATAAGGCTTTTTCGTAATTTGCGAAAAATTCATCGCGCAAAGGGATAAAGTCTGGGTGCTCAGTATTAATACCAAAGGCGCCACTAATCAATCCACGAGCCCCTGCTGAAGCGCAAGGGCGTAATTGTTCGTAAGGCTTCAAGGGAAGATTACGAGCGCTAAGGAGTCGATTGGTGGCTGCCACTAAATCTGGCGCGGTGTCAGCCAATGTGCCATCTAAATCGAAGAAGACCCCTTGGAAGGGGCTCTGGAACTGATTTAAACCCTGACTCATTTGCGCGTGGCAATCATGTAGTTCACATCCACATCATCACCAAGGCTATAAATTTGGCTAAAGGGGTTGTAGCTCATACCTTTCATACCAATCATTTCCAAACCTGCTTTACGCGTAAATCCTACGAGTTCAGATGGCTTAATAAATTTGGCGTACTCGTGAGTCCCTTTTGGAAGTAGTCTCAGAAGGTATTCAGCGCCAATAATGGCAAATAAGTAGGATTTAGGACTGCGATTTAAAGTGCTAAAGAAGAGAGTGCCGCCTGGTTTGCAGAGTTTGGCGCAGGCACGCACGACGGAGGCTGGGTCTGGTACATGCTCAAGCATTTCCATGCAGGTCACTACGTCATATTGTTCAGGCTGTTCTTCTGCCAAAGCCTCTACGGTGATACATCGATAGCTTAGGCTGGCACCAACCTCGAGAGCATGTAGTTCGGCAACTTTTAAGGCCTTCTCAGATAGATCAATGCCGCAGGTAGCTGCACCAGATTGCGCAATGGATTCTGCCAGGATGCCACCACCACAGCCCACATCCAAGACTTTCTTGCCATTGAGGTCTACAAAAGACTTAATCCAAGAAAGGCGCAATGGGTTAATGGCATGCAGAGGTTTGAATTCACTCTCTGGATCCCACCAGCGATGGGCTAGGGCGCTAAATT
>CAIOIX010000252.1 GCA_903858445.1 uncultured beta proteobacterium | reverse complement strand
TTCAGCATTTGAAGAAGCAGCGAAACTGAACGGTAGCGTTCTAGATCAGCAAACTGGCAAACGCTATCGCCAAGAAATTCTAGAAGTTGGTGGTAGCCGCCCTGCTGCAGAATCATTCAAAGCATTCCGGGGACGCGAACCGAGTATTGATGCGCTATTGCGTCATGGTGGCTTGGCTTAATCATTGAATATAAGAGGCGGCTAACGACCGGTGTCAGTCATTCCCTTAAAAACTCACCATACACTCTTACAACCTTCTTGGGTTGCTCGAGCATCAATAAATGGGCGGCATCCGGGAAACGCATGGCTTGGGAATTCTTAAAGACCTCTTTAATAAGTGGTAGGCCATCAATACTGAAAATACCGTCTTGCTCTCCCCAAAGAATCAGAGTGCGTGGGGTATTCATTTCCATGCCGCCTAGAGACCGATCATAGAAATTCACGATATCCCAAACCTGTTGGTAGTGGCGGTTATTCTCTACATACTCTTGAACTAATTTCGCTTTGATACCCTCATCAATTTTGGGTGGTTTGAAAAATAATAAGTGCATCTCTAAATCAAATTGCTTTTCATTCATTGGAATAAATGGATTAACACCCTCAAAGATGGCCTTCCTCACTTGTGGGCTCCATCCAATAATGCCCAACGGAGCACCAATAAAAGCGAGGCTTTTTATCTGCCCTGGGTATTTCTGGGCGTATAAAGCTGCAATTGTCCCGCCCATAGAACTTCCGGCAATATGCATATTGTCTTTACCTAGGCGCAACATAAACTTATGAGGAGTGTCGACCTGCGAGTCAAGCGCATAAAAGGTTACAGGATATCCACTGCTAGCACCATACCCAGGTAAATCAGGGGCAAGCACTTCAAACCCTTGGGATGCCAATGCGCACCCCACATCTAGCCACTGCTCCTTTTGAGCAAATAAACCATGGAGCAACAAAATTGACTCGCCATGTCCCCCTACAAGATAACTCATAGCGCTTCCATCGACTGCTACCGTTTTGGTGAGTAGAGGACAGCTGGCAACTTGGGTTTGACTGAATAGCGGGTTTGCAAATAGTGCAAATAAAAAGAAAAATGTAAGCCTTGGGAAAATACGCATGCCGCTTTCCTTGCCTAAGAAATTATTGCCATTAGAAATAAGGCCACTACATTAACCCCCCACTAAGACGCCGGGACTGTGTATTAGATACATCTCACGAAGATGCTTTTGCTGGGTAGGGTTGATTTTTAATGCCTCTGAGAAATATCGCTCAATTGTTCCGTACCGGCTATACATTTCATCAAAAGAGGCTTCTAAGTACTTTTGCTTCACGCCAAAGAGCGCTGATGGAATGCCAGGATCGCCACCCCCCGCAATAAATGCACCGATCTCTTTCTGGTGCATTGGTAATAAATAGTTGTTACTACGTAAGTAATCAGCTAACACCTCATCTTTAGGCACACCAAGGAAGGTTAGCAAGGCTGCAGCCCCCCACCCCGTCCTATCCTTACCATTTGTACAGTGAAAGACTCCAGGCAAATTAGCAGCATCCGACAATGATAGAAAGAGAATTCGATACGACTGTTGTGCACTCGAAAGCGAAACAAAATCCCGGTAAAGCCTAACAAAACTAGCCTCAACCCCTTTTGCTCCACCTAATTTTTGACTCGCTAATTTGGGGTTTTGGAAAAGCTCACCTATTTGATCGGGGGTTACGATTAAGTCCTCATCCGCCATGACGTTAAGTCGAACATACTTCATCTCTGGGGGAATCTTATCGGGCTGCGCGCTAATCTCAGCTGGTGTGCGTAAGTCGTAATCAGTCTTTAATTTGAGCGCCTGCAGTTTAATTAAATTTGCTGCATCCATAGCGTAGAACTCATTGGAGCGATAGACTTTTCCCCTCGCTACAACATCCCCACCGCTAGTTACATACCCACCAAGATCGCGCAGATTAGGCACAGGGCCAATATCCAGAAAGATCCCTAGACTTTGCCCCGGAGCCAAGATTGTTGAGGGTGCTTGTGCCAAAGCAAGCGGTCCCATGCAACAGCTAGCAAGGACAAATACATATTTTGCAAAATGACGCCTAAAAACGTCTCGAGTCCTAGGCCCTGAAATGATGAAGTCGTTCATGTAGGAAATCGATTTTTAAGTACCTTAACCATAGTGGGGCTCAAGGGCTTGAATAATTCAGCGTTGTAAGAGGCTGAATACGACACTCCTCTAATATCTCCATATCGAATGGATGCATCAGACGCTCCATTCTGCGGCCGCGTTGGATCCATTGAGCTAACAGGTATAACGCCGAATGCACGCTCTACATTAGGCGTATTTGGTCGCATATCATTTTGTAAGATTTGCTGAGCTGCAATTGCCATACGCCTTCCACTTTCCGCAGGCGTTCCCTCACGTACTGCAGGATCAATATTCACGGTCACAATAGAGATGCTGTAATCACTATTGAGATAGACCTGTAGTGTTCGAAACTGTTGTGGGAAGTCGTGCAAAGAACTGGTTTCTATTTGCCAAAACCCATGCTCTGCAGGAGCGCCTAGAGGCGCCTTGAATGCCTTGACCGTATTGACATGGCGGTGACCCGCTAGCCAACATAAAACCTGGCCATTGGCCTGAATTTCAGAAACCAATTCAGCGAGTGTAATAGCATTTTTTAACTTTGCATGAGGG
>CAIOIX010000251.1 GCA_903858445.1 uncultured beta proteobacterium | reverse complement strand
GATCTCTTTAGGCCCGTTGGTCGCGAGTTCGAATCTCGCCCGACCCACCAGCAATACTAAGCCTCGCTTTTGCGGGGCTTTTTTATTGCCTGCATCATCCTTTCAAATAGCTCTTTAAACCCTGTTTTAGGGCTATTTTTTGACTAGGAAATCAGGCCTAAATCCACTAAAATAGTCACATGCCATCTAAGTTTGCCAACCAATCTCAAGCCCGCCAATACAACGTTTCTAACGCTGTGGCCTCTGCTCGGATTGAAGGCATTACTCCCACTAAACAGTTAGAGCAAAACCTCACTGATTACGTTGCCGGCAAAAAGAGTATTGCGCAAATATTGGAAGAAACAAAGCAACGCTATGTCACGCTACGACGCGGATGACACTTACTGCTACCCAGGTACAAATGTACTTCGAAATAAAGCAGAAATAACCAACGCAGAAGATTTAGACGCCTATGAAGGTGAGTTATCTGCATTGCGCTCAATTGAGATTTTAGAAAATCCCGTAGCAGGTCAATTTGACTTGGCCCATCTACAACGTATTCACTTGGCCCTCTTTCAGGATGTTTATGACTGGGCTGGAAAGATTCGTACCGTTGATATCAGTCGCGGTAACAGTCGCTTTGCCAATGTACGCTTTATTGAATCTGCGGCCAACGATATCTTTAATAAATTAGCTCAAGAATATGCGGCATTTAGCTTGATTGCTAAGAGTCTTAATCTACGCTAGCAACGCCCGATTACTTAGACTGGATCCTCTTCGATGACAGCCCACGTGCTATCGCCCAGCTTTTTCACGGCCATAGAGTAAACCCAATTATTTGGAATTCCACAACTCCAATCCTTAGGGCCATTTTGAATAAGCACATTCACAGAATTGCGCTCATCGTAGTAGAGGTGATAGGTCTTCCCATGAATCGGATTGAAGCCAAACTTAGCGCTGTGAACCATCTCTGTCGCATCGAGTCTTGCCTGCAGAGCTCTAGCTTGTCGCATCAATACTTCAGCCTGCTCCATGATGCGATCGTATTCCAGTTTGGCATTTTGGCGTGCAACGTTTACCGCCTTGTCCTTCTCTTCAACCACTTTAATAGGAGCAAAGACAGGCGCACTCACTTCCATCGGGTATTCAATACCAGCATGTCTTGCTGGATCCGTATCTTCTATTCTCACAAGGACTCCTGATAACACATAATTAATATTTAATAGGTCAACGCTTATAAAAGCTGAGGGTGACTTCACCTAGATCGATACCAAACTTACTCATCTTGGCTTTATTCAACATGACTTTAGGCGTGACCAGATACATCCAATCATTAAATTGAACATGATAAATAGTTCCGTCCACCGGCAGAGCTAGGGTATAGGTCCAATTGAGTGCATTCCCCGCAGCATCGCCTAGGGCCTCACCCACGACATCATCGGCTCTACCCACATACTTACCTGGGGATACCTCTGTTAATGTCCAGATGCGTTTTTGTTTTGTGCCATCGGAGTAATCAAAACTCTCATCTAGAGTGCCGACCTTCTTGCCGTCGATTACCTGCCAATTCGCCTTAATCAGCACAGTGAATCTTTTCTGAACCGCACCGCTGCGATCAGTGAAAATACCATAGGCATCAATCACCCCAGAGAAGTACTCGCTTAAATCTAACACTGGTTTCTCATTCCCATACTGGGAAATCTTTGGTCCCGAGCATCCCAATAGTAATAATCCAGAAAATAGTATCGGTACACATTTCAATAGAAAAGATTTCATGAATTAACAAGCCTCATTAAAAAGTGGTGGCGCGCAGCTCTGTCCAAGTAAATCAGCACGCAACGTAGGTGCGCTGGTTTTGGGATCAAGCCAAATACCAAAGAAGGCTTTAGAAAAATCTGACCCAGGAATTTGTGCAATTTGCTTACCCTCATAATAAAAAGTGGTACCTTGTTTTGGGCTATAGAAAGCAGTAATACTTTGACCTGGCTCTACATTCGGCAAGAATGTCGCCAACTGCTTCCCCCAGCTCATTGCCTGCACTTCAGATACGCCGATTCTTTTCATTTCATCAATCGTTCTATTTGCTATCGAAGATCCACTAAAGGATTTTTGATAACGCAAATCAAGTGCAAATTCAGGGGATGAGAAAGTGGCACCGCGATAAAAAGAGGCATCATAAATATGCAGACCCCACCACGTCAGTTTCCCGCTGCCCTGAAGCCTGACTGGATTAAATGGCGCATCTATAACCTTCACATCACCTGCAAAACTAGCCGAACTCAGCAACGTGATGGCCATACACAGACCCGCGAGATATTGATAGGCTTTCATACCCCAGCCTTTTGCGCCTTTGTTTTGACCAGGCGCAATGCGCTAGGTCCCAATATTCTCGATATGGCATGCCTATTTTTAGCAAAAAAACGATACCCAACTTGTAGCATCGGCTGCAAGACCGGCCTTGAAAAAATCCAAGCTAAAAGGGGTAAATCGGCTCGGCGATAGGCCTCTGGAAACACGCTCACCCCATTAATCAAAGTTCCGTCAGCATACTGTCCATACATTGCAGCCAAAGCCTGTTCACACGAAACGCCGACTTCCAGCTGATCGTATTGCGCTGAATTGATGTCAATAAAACCCAATAAATGAGCCTTGTTTCGGCCAGATAAAAAAAGAATCTCTGCCTGACACAAAGGGCATGCGCCGTCATAAAAGAGAGTCAGTTTTTGCAATTGCCTATTCATTCAGCAAGTTTAAGACTTATTCAATAAACTGGTTGGGAGCAGAACAATATCCCTACGACCTTATGACACTACTACCTTCACCCTACCGCGCACTGATTATTGGGTCCTCAGGCACCATTGGATCTGCTTTCATAGAACTACTGCAGCAGGATCCCGCCTGCACTGAAGTAGTTGGCATCCATCGCCATTCAGAATACCCAATTGATTATCAACAGCCAGAGTCTATAGAGGCAGCTGCAAAGGCGCTTTCTTCATTAGCACCCTTTCAGCTGATTATTAATACGATTGGTGTATTGCACACCAAAGGCTGGATGCCAGAAAAGAAATTGGGTGATCTCAATTCAGAACAGCTCATAGAGCTCATGAAAATCAATGCGATTGGTCCCGCATTAAGCATTCAACACTTTTCAAAACTCTTAGACCTTAAAAATAGCATCATGGCCACCCTTTCTGCAAAAGTAGGCAGCATTGAAGACAATCGTCTTGGTGGCTGGTATAGCTACCGCGCCTCTAAAGCGGCCTTAAACATGCTTATTAAGACTGCAGCTATTGAGTTTGGGAGGACAAAACCGAACACAGCGTTAATCGCCCTCCACCCAGGGACCGTAAACTCCAGACTATCGCAACCCTTTCGCGGGGAACAAATTGGCAGACCCGCTCTAGATGCAGCTAAGGATATGTTGCAGGTAATTCAGAATCTTGGTAAAGCAGATTCAGGCTGCTTCCTTTCCTATTCAGGGGAAAAGCTACCCTGGTAGGGACATCACCTCTTACCGAGTGGATCCCTCTCGCGGCTTCCTAGCCCGACAAGCGTCAGAACAATACTTTACTAATTCCCAATTCTTGGCCCAAGACTTTCTCCAGACCATCTCTTTACCGCAGACAGCACAGAGTTTACTGGGTAGAAAACCTTTATTACCCTTGAAGGATGAATGCACACTCAGCCCCCCTACAGCGCATCGAGATGATTTAGAATTTTTTGGGCATGCAATTGGATTGCCTCTTGATCCTCTATGGCAATCTTATTCAAATTAGCAGTCATTAATCTAGTGCGAGGGCTTGCTTCAAATTGAGCGCGGTGGTTTATGAGGAAATTCCAGTAAAGAGTAGTGATAGGGCAGGCAGTTTCCCCATAACGGACATCAGGCTTGTATTGGCAACTGTTGCAATAGTTGCTCATACGTTTGATATAGGCGCCACTCGCAATATAAGGCTTGCTTGTAAAGCGTCCACCATTAGCAAACAAAGCCATGCCAGCAGTATTCGGCAATTCAACCCATTCAATCGCGTCAGCATAAATAGCCAAGTACCAATCACAGACCTCAGAGGGCAGAATTTCCGCTAACAATGCGAAATTTCCAGTAACCATTAATCGTTGAATGTGATGCGCATAAGCAAACTCCAGTGTTTGACCAATAGCATCCTTCATGCAGGCCATCTTAGTTTGGCCAGTCCAATACCACCTCGGTAGCGCTCTCTTGTGCTCGTAATAGTTATCTTGAGCCATCTTGGGCATATCCATGTAATACATGCCCCGCACAAATTCCCTCCAGCCCAGTACTTGTCGAACAAATCCTTCTACCGTAGAGAGATCTAAAGAATACTTTTTCCAGGCCATCACAACAGCATCAACCACTTCCCGAGGATTGAGCAACCTCAGATTGAGTGAGCTAGCCAGAATTGAATGCCAACCAAATGGAGTATCGGTCCACATGGCGTCTTGGTAAACGCCAAAGTTTCTCAAGCGGTATTCAACAAAATAATGCAAGGCCTCTAAGGCCTGCTCTCTAGTAGTTGGCCAATTAAAGGAATCCAAAGAGCCAGGGTGATCTGCATAGGACGTGGAAACATACTTCAGAACTTCTTGGGTTATTGCATCAAGCTCAAATGCAGCTGGAGCATCGATCATTCCAGGGCCTTTTTTTGGATAGGGCTTGCGGTTATCTTGATCAAAGTTCCATTGACCACCCTCAGGATTACCATCAGAATCGATCAAGACCCCATGGGTCTTACGCATCAGACGATAAAAATATTCAAGCCTTAATTCTTTTTTGTTAGAGGCCCAAGCTATAAATTCCTGATGCGAACAATAAAAGTGATCATCCTCGCGCATCTCCAGCTCAAGATTTAAGTCTTGAGCTAAAGCCTCAATAGCCTTCTTAAGACGCCACTCTCCGGGCTCCACACAAACGAGATGGCTTATTTTTTTGTTAAGGAGTTGCTCCCTCAAGACTTCAGCAATGGGCAGTGTAGCTCCCTTGATATAAGTGAGGGGATATTGCCGCTCTTCCAGCGCTTGGGCAAAGTGCCGCATAGCTGATAAAAATAATGCAATCTTAGCTTTGTGAGACCAGACGTGCTGTGCCTCATTGGCAGACTCAATCATGATGATTTCATCTGTCCTGCAATCGAAATCTCTTAGCGCGGCACCCTGTAAATCAAGTTGATCGCCCAAAATAAGAATGAGTCTACGATGATCGCTCATTTGTGCTTATATTGGGTTGAGCAATAAGCTCGTGTAACGACCTTGCTACGCAGAGCCTTGTGTTTTGTAGCTCTTCCCGTAACGCGTTGACGCCATAGCTCAAAAGAGCCTCGCTTTAACTCCTTACGCATGATGGCAATCACTTGTGGTTCTGAAAGTCCATAGATATTCTCAATGGCATCAAATGGCGTGCGGTCCTCCCAGGCCATTTCAATCAGGCGGGATAGATCAGGAGCAGAAAGGGGTTTAAGGAGAGATTTTGGCACCGTGCAAGTTTAAGACTTATTTACTAAACTTGCGTTTAGTCCAGTCGCCACCCAAAACCACTTAATTACCCCCTAGCCAGAAAAGATCAGATGATCGGGAAAATTCGCCAAAAATTGATCTCGCTTGCATTACCAAGCAATCAGGAGTCGCGTGATCTCATTTGCCCAATTTGCGAGCGAGTCATCCCAGATTCACAGAAGGATGCACATCATTTAGTGCCAAAATCAAAAGGTGGCAAAGACACACAATACCTACACCGCATCTGCCATAAGCAAATTCATGCCCTCTTTACGGAAACAGAATTAGCTAGCCAATTAAATAGCGCAGCAAGTCTGAGAGAGCACCCGGAAATGCGTAAATTTATTGATTGGGTCAAATCCAAACCTAATAGTTTTTACGAACGAAGCAAAAAAAGTGCACGTCTAAAGAGCATTTAAGCTCCCTCAAGCACAGGTCTTATCATCACCGAATGAGGGCTTGGTTTTCATTAATAAATATGCCAGATTCAATTCTGCTTAAATGATCGATGTTTAACTGATAAACATAAACCCAGGCAGAAACTATTTCCCCATCAATCCTGACAGCTTGGAGTGAACGTTTATATTCATGAGGGCTTGGGCTTGACACCGCACATTGCTCATACTCATCCAATAATAAAAGTACTTGTTCGGGATTATTTAATTTCCATAATTCACCAAAAACACATTCATCTTCGTCTGGCGAGATTATGGCTGCAGGATAGTTTGTTACAAGATAAAGCCGCCCGAACCATCTGGCGTGACCAACTAACTCAGCCTGCTCATGAAATTTCTGGGCATGAATATTGATTGCATCAGACTTCAGAGTGCCATAAACAAAGAGGTAATCAGAATCTGACATATAAGAATTTGACCTCAAAAATCTACAGCGCCTTTACTCCGCTTTCTCCAGTTCT
>CAIOIX010000250.1 GCA_903858445.1 uncultured beta proteobacterium | reverse complement strand
AGGGCGTTGTGATTGCCAAGCGCAATCGTGGACTCAACTACAGCTTTATAGTGCGTAAGATCTCATCTGGCGAAGGTGTGGAACGTACATTCCAAACTTACTCACCATTGATCGCTAGCATTGAAGTAAAGCGTCGCGGTGATGTGCGCCGTGCGAAGTTGTACTACTTGCGCGATCGTTCAGGCAAGTCTGCACGTATTAAAGAAAAGCTTCCTGCTCGTAAGGCAGTAGTAGCTCCAGCTCCAGCCGCTGAATAATTTATCGGCTTGAAGTGAAAAAGGCGGCCTTGGTCGCCTTTTTTGTTGCCCTAAAATAAGAACATGTCAAAGATATTCAAACCCGAAGAAGATGCCATCAATGTTGCAGCTCCCGCTGGCTTTGATGCGCAAGCAATTCCAATTCATGAGGTTTGTGATCACCAAATGAAGATTGCCCCCGTTGCTTTAAATCCATTGGCGATAGAGGCACGATTTCAGTCTCCGCCCCAGTGGGAGCCTGAGATTACTGATGAAAACCGGCATGTGATTGCCGCGGATATCATTGCAAAGCGTCAAGCGGTAGGCAAAGTCACGCGTGCTGCAGTGCTCATTCCCTTGTTATTAAAGCCCGATGGCCTATCAGTTTTGCTGACTCAAAGAACGAATCACTTGCGAGACCATGCTGGGCAAATCAGTTTTCCAGGTGGCCGCATGGATCCCGAGGATGGCAATCCTGATGAAACGGCTTTGCGTGAAAGTGAAGAGGAAGTTGGCCTGCAACGTGATCGGGTGCAGATTATTGGTCATTTACCAGAGTATTTAACAGTTTCTGGGTATAGCGTCACGCCAATTGTGGGTTTGGTCAAACCTCAGGCAGAATATGTCTTGGATGAATTTGAAGTGGCGGATATATTTGAGGTGCCCTTGAGTTTTCTGATGGACCCAGCAAATCATCAAATTCGGGTTTGGCAGAGCGAGCAGGGTAGCCGCCGTTTTTATTCGATGCCCTATGAGGGTCGATTTATATGGGGAGCAACTGCAGGAATGTTACGTAACCTTTATCATTTATTAAAAGTATGACTTTCTTTTCTATTCTCGTCGCCCTCATTGCCGAGCAATATCGTCCGGTATCGGCTAGCCATTGGATTCACCGAGTCGGAGCTCGTTGGTTAGATTGGATTGCTGGTGAGTTTGGCGGAAAGACTGAGGACGGTGCAAGTCCAGTCGGCGCCCGTATCGCCTGCCTAGCCGCTTTCATTCTGCCAACCTTCGTGGTCTTTGTGATTTACGTGGCCTGCATGCTGACTTATCCTATCTTGGGATTTATTTGGAACGTGGCTATTGCCTACTTATTTTTTGGTTTTCGTCAGTTCAGCCACTCTTTCACAATGGTTCATGAGGCCATTGAGAATCATGATTTGCCAGCGGCCCGCTTAGCATTGGGAGAGTGGTACGGCCCGGAGCTCGATGTATCTCATTTAAGTGAAACAGAAGTGATTTCTCTGGCGCTAGAGCGCGCAATTATTGGCGCTCATCATCACGTTTTTGGTGTGTTGTTCTGGTTCATGATGCCCATGGGTCCAGCGGGTGTGGTCCTGTATCGCTTGGCTGATACCGCTTCGCAGCGATGGTCAGAAAAAGGCGACTTCAATTTAAGTGAGGCAGCTCGCCATTTCTTTTATGTATTGGATTGGATTCCTGCGCGCATCACTGCAATGGGTTTTGCCATCGTAGGTAATTTTGAGGGCGCAGTTTACGGTTGGCGTTACCTAACTGGAAAATGGGCTGATTCTTTGTCTGCGGTGATTTTGGCTGCTGGTAGCGGCGCACTTGGTGTCCGCTTAGGCGAACCTTTGAGCGAGCCCGATAGTGACGAAGCTTTGCGAATGGCTGAAGCAGGCGAGCCTATGGTTTATGAAGTGGGTCTTGAGCCAACCGAGCGGACAATGCGTTCCGCGATTGGTTTGGTATGGCGCTTGGTTATCGCTTGGATGGCTTTATTGCTAATGCTGACCATCTCTCTTTGGCTTGGCTAATACCTTGAATCTGCGTATCGGCTGTTTTTGAGTCAGAGCGTAATTGTCTAAATAGCGCCAGTCTTTCTGGCGCTATTTCATTTCTGGCTACCGCATCACGTACTGCGCAATCAGGCTCTGACAGGTGGGCGCAATTATGAAAGCGGCACTTGCCCAGAAGATCTTTGAACTCTCTAAAGGCATGCTCTAGTTCGCTGACTGACATGTGTGCCAATCCAAACTCCTGAAAGCCAGGAGAATCAATTAAAGCCCCCATCTTGCCGTTCGCATCTCGTCCCCAAGCTTCCGGTAGCTCAAAGTAGCGGCAGGCCGTGGTGGTATGTTTGCCAGTATCTAGGCGCACTGAATATTCTTGTGTGATGGCGGCTGCATTCGGCACCCAGGCATTGAGTAGGCTGGATTTCCCCATCCCTGACTGACCCACAAACACAGAGACCTTGCCTTGTATCGCAGGGCGCAAGGCCTCAATCGAAGCAGGGTCAAACTTTGCAGAAACTTCACTGACTGGGTAGCCCATGCGCGCATAGGGTTCGATGATTTTGCGAGCGTGTGCAAGATTGTCTGGTAGATCGGATTTATTGAGCAAGATATGTAAGCCAATCTGATTTGCTTCGGCGGCAACGACTGCCCTTCCGAGAAGATCTGGTGAGAAGGCTGGTTGTGTTGCTAGCACGACCAATATCTGATCAACATTAGATGCAATCAATTTACTCTTAAAGGCATCTGATCGATACAGAAGATTTTCTCTAGGCTCAATACGAATAATGCGGGCTTGATCCAAGGAGGTCATCTCCAACATCATGCGATCACCCACTGCACCAATATGCTGCTTAGCTGGCGTACTCACCTGTATTAGCGGACCATCAGGTGATTCATTTCCCTGGGCATCTTTGATCAAACGTTGCGCTAAATAATGCCTTCCATAGGAGGCAATCAGTAGCGCGTGAAATTGCTCCATTAGTCTTTATTTTGACGTTGAAGATTGGCAATGCGAAGTGGAGCGGGCGGATGCGAACTATAGAATGCGGTATAGATTGGATCTGGCGTTAAGGTAGAGGCGTTATCTTGATATAGCTTTACTAATGCCGAGATGAGATCTTTTGCGGAGGATTTGCTAGCCGCAAAACCATCCGCCTCATATTCATGTTTGCGGGAGGCAATGCTGGCTAAGGGTATAAAGAAGAAGCTAAAAACTGGTGATACCAGCATGAATAGTGCAAGCGCTAGACCACCGTTATAGCCATTGAGATTCGGCATTACTCCCAGGTCTTCATAAAACCAAACTTGGGTACTGATCCAACCTAATAGGGCAAACATGCCAAAACTCAAAGCAAAGGAAACTAATAAACGTTTGCGAATGTGCTTGCACTTAAAGTGACCAAGCTCATGAGCTAGAACAGCCTCAACTTCGCCGGGGTGTAATTTTTCTATCAGTGTGTCGAAGAACACAATCCGTTTGGCTTTACCCATGCCGGCAAAGAAGGCGTTGCCATGGGCGCTACGCTTGCTGCCATCCATCACAAATAATCCTTGGCTGGCAAAGTCGCAACGGGCTAAGAGGGCTTCGATCTGAGTTTTTAAGGCACCATCTGGTAATGGCTGAAATTTATTAAAGAGCGGCGCAATGAAGCTGGGGAAAATCCATTGCATTAATAAACTAAACACAGTAAGTACTGCCCAAGCCCAAAGCCACCAGACCTCACCGGCCCGAGCCATCAAGCTTAGAATGACCCATAGCAATGGAATACCAATCGCTACACCCACTGCAAGACCCTTAACCATGTCGGTAAAGAAAAGTTTTTTACCCATACGATTAAATCCAAAGCGCTCCTCTAGATAAAACTGCTTGTACCAAGCGAAAGGCAGATCAATCAATCCAGAAATAATCCCAATAGAACCTAACAAAGCGATTTGCTGGGTAACACCTTCGCCAAAGAGCTGCAAGAGGGAAATATTTAAAATCTGCAAGCCACCAAGTAGGGTAAAGCCAATTAAGGTAATTGCACTGACACCGTTCTCTAAAACGCCTAGTCTTAATTTGGCAATTGTGTAATCAGCCGCCTTTTGGTGCTCAGCTAAAGTAACTTTTTCGGCGAACTCTGTAGGGACGCTATCGCGATGCTTGGCTACGTACCGCATCTGACGTTGAGCTAACCAGTGGCGCAGGCCAAAGCTTGAAATAAAGGCGATTAAAAAAGCAATTGTGAATGTCATGAGATCATTATAGATATGAGCGAAAAAACCAATACCCCAAGCCCTAAAACAGCGCCAGCCAGTGAAAATTTGGTGTGGGTTGACATGGAAATGTCGGGTTTAGATCCCGAGTCTGAACGTATCCTCGAAATTGCCATCATTGTGACCGATGCTCATCTCAATACTATCGCTACTGCCCCTGTTTGGGTAGTGCATCAGGAAGATGCCTTGTTGGATGCTATGGATGCCTGGAATAAAGGTACTCATGGGCGTTCAGGCTTAATCGAGAAGGTAAAGCTTGCCACTCAGGATGAGTCGACCGTTGAGGCGGAATGTATTGCTTTTTTGAAGCAATACGTTAAAGCTGGTATTGCCCCAATGTGCGGCAATACGATTGGTCAGGATCGTCGCTTTATGGCCAAGTACATGCCTAAATTAGAGGCGTACTTTCATTATCGAAATATTGATGTTTCCACCTTGAAAGAACTCTGTAAGCGTTGGCACCCGGAGTTAGTTAAGGGCTTCACAAAAAAGCAGGCTCATACGGCATTGGCTGACATCGAAGAGTCTATCGAGGAGTTAAAGTATTACCGGGATACATTTATTGTCCCGCTACCCTCAATCAGTTGAGTATGTAAAAAAAATCCGCTGATGCGGACTTTTTTTACATTGACGCATCTCAAAACTTTATTGTTTGATAGCGCTTTTGGGTCGAAAGACCTTGATGATGGATTCATCGGTCTCGATATAGGGTCCGCCAATCAAATCAATGCAATAGGGTACGGCAGCGAAGATACCCAGAACAATCGATTTACCCTCCTCATCTTTCAAGCCCTCTAGGGTTTCGGCAATGGCTTTAGGCTGGCCTGGCAAATTAATAATAAGGGCAGTATGTCCTTCAATTTCGCGCAGGACGGCGGTTTGGCGAGACAAAATAGCGGTTGGTACAAATCGTAGGCTAATTTGGCGCATTTGCTCGCCAAAGCCTGGCATTTCGCGGGTTCCTGCATCTAGGGTTGCTTCTGGGGTGACATCCCTGCGGGATGGACCGGTACCACCCGTTGTGAGGATCAGGTCGCAGCCCATATCGTCTACGAGCTCCACAATGGTCTCAGTGATCAATTCATATTCATCTGCTATCAAGCGCTCATGAAAGATGCAGGGCGTGCTAAGGGCCTTCATAAGCCAGCCCTGCAGGGCTGGAATACCCTCATCGCTATAGACACCCTTGCTGGCTCGGTCGGAGATCGAGATCAAGCCAATTTTGATTTCATTTGGCGTGTTGCGCTTCCAGGCTTCGTTATGCTTCATGCTTCTATTCTAGCTATTATTAGGGCATGTTTACATACACATCACACCAGTTCACAGAAATCATTGATTTCATGCTTTTAGAGGCCCGTAAGCGGGGCGCATCCGATGCTATTGCCGAGATTTCAGAGGGCCAGGGTCTATCGGTCACTGTTCGCAAGGGTGAGGTCGAGACAATCGAGCAAAGCCTGGATAAGCAGGTTGGGGTTACTGTCTTTTTGGGGCATCGTCGCGGCAATGCCAGTACCAGTGATTTTTCCAAGAGTTCATTAAAAGCCACGGTCGAGGCTGCGTACCATATTGCCCAACACACAGCTGAAGATGATTGTGCTGGCCCTGCAGAGGCGGAGCTTTTAGAAAAGAATCCCTTGGATCTCGATTTATTCCATCCTTGGTTGTTAGATTCGGCGCTGGCAGTCGATATCGCTCGAACCGCTGAAGGTGCAGCTTTTGCCGTGAGCAAACAGATTAAAAACAGTGACGGCGCCTCGGTTTCTGCGCACCATGCGCATTTTATGATGGGCACGAGCAATGGGTTTATGGGTGGCTATCCATTTTCTCGGCATTACATCTCTTGTGCGCCGATTGCAAGTGAAGGTGGAAAGAAATCTGCCATGCAGCGAGATGATTGGTATTCCAGCTCGCGCATTCCTGAAGAGTTAGCCGATCCTGCATTGATTGGAAGATATGCTGCACAACGCGCACTATCCCGTTTAAAGGCGCGATCAATCAAAACGCAGCGTTGCCCTGTGATTTTTGAGGCGCCTTTGGCGGCAGGCTTAATTGGTGGATTAGTGCAGGCAGTCTCTGGTGGTTCTTTGTACCGTCGCTCTAGCTTTTTGCTTGATAGTCTGGGTAAACAAGTATTACCTAAACACGTGAGCCTATTTGAAAATCCACATCTGAAATCAATGACGGGAAGCGCGCCATTCGATGAGGAGGGTGTAAAGACTTCAGCTCGCACTGTGGTGAATAAAGGCACTCTCGAAGGTTACTTTCTGTCGACGTATTCTGCGCGTAAGTTAGGTATGAAAACCACGGGCAATGCTGGTGGATCCCATCATCTGACAATACACAGTAGCAAGACGCCTAAAGGGGGCTTGCCTGGCCTTTTAAAGCAAATGGGCACAGGCTTATTGGTTACTGAATTAATGGGGCAGGGGGTCAACTATGTCACAGGTGATTACTCTCGAGGTGCTTTCGGGTATTGGGTTGAGAATGGTCAAATTCAGTATCCGGTCGAAGGAATCACCATTGCGGGTAATTTACGGGATATGTTGCTCGATATTGAATTGATTGGTAGTGATACCCTCATTCGAGGTACTAAGGAAGTCGGTTCTATTTTGATTCGATCAATGACGATCGGTGGTAATTAGGCGGAGCAGCTCACAATAGTTATACTTTTTTTTAGATTGCATTAAAAAATGTAAGGGAGATCAAAATGCAAAGACGTTCTTTTCTGAAGAAAGCTGCAGTAGGAGCGGGTGCAGCTGCTTTTGCTGCCCCTGCGCTTGCGCAAGGCCTGCCTACCCTCAATTGGCGTTTAGTTTCCAGTTTCCCTAAGTCCTTGGATACCCTGTATGGCACACCAGAGGTTTTTGCAAATGCCTTGCGCAAAGCAACCGATGGAAAATTTAATATCAAAGTATTCGCAGCGGGCGAGGTAGTGCCAGCGCTGCAAGTTTTGGATGCCGTTCAAAACGGCACCGTTGAATGTGGGCATACCGCGAGTTATTACTACCTTGGTAAAAACAGTGCATTCATTTTTGATACAGCGGCACCCTTTGGCATGACTGCGCGCCAGCAGACTGCCTGGATGCTGCATGGCAATGGTATGAAATTAATGCGCGAGTTGTATGCTAGCTATAACTTAGTCAATTTTCTAGGTGGTCAGACTGGCACTCAAATGGGTGGTTGGTTCCGCAAAGAAATTAAATCCCCTGAAGATTTAAAGGGTCTCAAATTTCGTATCGCTGGATTTGCCGGCCAGGTTTTATCTAAGCTTGGCGTAGTGCCTCAGCAATTACCTGCGGGTGAAATTTATTCAGCGCTTGAAAAAGGCACGATTGATGCGGCTGAATTTGTTGGTCCATATGACGATGAAAAGTTGGGCTTAGCTAAAGTGGCAAAAAATTACTACTACCCAGCTTGGTGGGAGGGAAGTGCAGCACTTTCCTTCTTGGTCAACAAGAAGAAATGGGATGAGTTACCACCTTCGTACCAAGCAGCATGGGAGGCGGCTTGCTTTGAAGCTCATACTGATATGTGTGCGAAGTACGATGCCCTCAATCCACCAGCGCTGCAGCGCTTGGTACAAAGTGGTGCAGTATTGCGTAAATTTAATACCTCAGTAATGGATGCTTGCTTTAAAGCTTCTCAAGAAACGTATGCTGAAGAGTCTGCCAAGAACCCACAGTTCAAAAAGATATTTGAGGATTATCGCGTCTTTAGAAATATGGAGGCGCAGTGGTTTGGTTTAGCAGAGCAAGCATTTGCACAATACAGCTTTAGCAAAAAGCTTTGATAGGCTTCTAGTTATTAGGCAAGTTAAAAGGGCTCCTCGGAGCCCTTTAATTCGATTACTCAATAGTGAAATTGCAGCGATTACTACCTCTTTACTTGCGCTCGAGGGTTAGGAAGTTAAAGGTGAAATCGCCTTCGCTTCCAGGCGTGCGCTCGACTTCTAGCCATTCAGATGGATTGGGTACCTCAAAGAAGGTGTCCCCTCCTTCTACATCAATATCAATTTCCGTAATATAAAGGCGCTCCGCTTTGCTAAAACTCTGGGTGAATAACTGCTCACCACCAATCACAAAAACTCGCGGGAATTCACTCAGGCGGTTGAGTGCTTCATCTAATGAGCTCGCTACTTCTGCGCCGGTTAATTGAAGATCTGTATTTCTGCTAACGACAATATTACGCCTGCCGGGAAGCGGGCGACCAATCGATTCCCAGGTCTTGCGACCCATGATGACAGGGTGACCCATGGTGATGCGCTTAAAGAATTGCAAATCAGCAGAGATTTTCCAAGGCATTTGGTTATTGCGACCAATGACATGGTTGCGTGAGCGTGCAACGATCATGGAGATGGCGGGTTGAGTCATAGCAAAGTGTTTTTTCTTAAATGGCTACTGGAGCTTTAATGTGTGGGTGAGATTCATAAGAAACAATCTCAAAGTCTTCAAACTCATAATCAAACAAAGAATCAGGTTTGCGCAGAATCTTGAGTTTGGGTAGTGGATAAAAATCCCTCGAGAGTTGCAGGTCTACTTGCTCTAAATGGTTGCTATAAAGATGGCAGTCACCGCCAGTCCAAATAAAGTCTCCCACTTCAAGATTGCATTGCTGGGCAACCATGTGGGTAAGCAAGGCATAGCTTGCAATATTGAAGGGCACACCCAAGAAAATATCGGCACTACGTTGATAGAGCTGGCAGGACAGCTTCCCATCTGCTACATAAAACTGAAAGAAGGCATGACACGGTGCCAATGCCATACGGGGAATATCCGCAACGTTCCAAGCCGACACAATAATACGGCGTGAGTCTGGATTTTTCTTGATAGTATCGACAACCTCAGAGATTTGATCAATGTGCTGACCGTTGGGTGCAGGCCAAGAGCGCCATTGGTAACCATAAATAGGACCGAGATCCCCATCAGGCGCCGCCCATTCATTCCAAATAGAAACACCACGTTCTTTTAGCCAATTATTATCAGTGCTACCCTTGAGGAACCAGAGCAATTCGTAAAGAATGGATTTGAGATGGAGCTTTTTGGTGGTAACCATTGGAAAGCCCTCCGCTAAATTAAAGCGCATCTGATGTCCAAATATGGAAATCGTGCCAGTGCCAGTTCTATCTGACTTTTTAACGCCCTTGGCTAGGACTTCCTTCATGAGATCGTGATATTGGCGCATATAAATAGGGTCTAAAAGTAGATGATTTAGATAGAGCTTACTCGAATGTTGGACTCTTGACTCCAAGCGCCTTATGAAGCTTGGGAGAGGTGGTGGTGTACTGCAGTTGTATCTGTTTTTCAGGGTGCAGATATTCCGCTGCCGCAAAGGCTGCTAGCGCTGCCTCATGAAACCCAGACAAAATAAGTTTCTTCTTTCCAGGGTAGGTATTGATATCGCCAACTGCATAGATTCCAGGGATGCTGGTTTGAAAGGTCGCAGTATTCACAACAAGTTGTTTCCGATCAATCTCGAGACCCCAGTCGGCAATAGGCCCTAACTTAGGGGATAGGCCAAAAAATACTAAGACATCATCAACAGGTACTTGGCGAGTATTGCCATCAATATCGGTAACTTTAATTTCAGTTAGGCGATCATCAATGGTTTCGTAAGCAGTAGGTTGTCCAATCAGGAGTTCCATTTCATGTGATGCGCAGAGCTGACGCATTTTCGCGATCGATTTTGGCGCTGCTTTGAAGTCATCTCTGCGATGAATCAGAACGACACTCTTAGCCTTGCCAACAAAGTGAAGTGCCCAGTCGAGTGCTGAGTCACCCCCGCCGCAAATCAGAATGCGTTTTTCACGAAAGCGCTCAGGATCTTTGATGCTGTAAAAAAGTTGTTTTCCCTCAAAAGCTTCGATGCCATCCAGTCGCAGAGTGCGGGGCTGAAAGGCGCCAACTCCGGCAGCAATAAATACGACCTTGCTAATAAATTCTTTATCAAGTGAGGTGTTGAGCTTGAGGCGGCCATCCACCTGTCGTTCAAGAGAGATGACTTCTTGCCCCAAGTGAAATTGCGCCCCGAAAGGTTCAATTTGCTTGAGAAGGTTATTGGTGAGTTCTTGCCCGGTGCATACCGGAATTGCAGGGATGTCGTAGATGGGCTTATCAGGATAGAGCTCTACGCATTGACCGCCCGCCACTGGCAGTGAATCAATGACATGCGCCTTAATTTCAAGTAGACCTAACTCAAAGACCTGAAAAAGCCCCACTGGACCGGCGCCAATGATAATTGCATCGGTTTCAATGGCTTGCTGCAATGCTAATTTCTCGGCTATATCTGCAAGTGGCTTACAAAATTACTTAACTAACTGATCAAGCTTGTTCTTCACATCTTTCCACTCATCAGCATCCGGTAATGCGCCCTTGGATTTAGTGATGGATGTCCAGGATGGCGACAGGTCAGCATTAAGCTTAATGAAGTCTTGTTGATCACTGGGAACGTCATCTTCAGCATAGATAGCGTTTACAGGACACTCAGGAACGCACACGGCGCAGTCGATGCACTCGTCTGGGTCGATCACTAAGAAATTAGGACCTTCGCGGAAGCAGTCAACTGGGCAGACATCAACGCAGTCTGTGAATTTGCAGCGGATACAGGATTCGGTAACAACGTAAGTCATGATGGTTTTGGATTCAGAGCTCGGGAGAAACCGAGGCTACTAATTTATAAAAACTCAATTTTAGCCGAATTAGCCTTTTTTTCAGGCAAAAAACGCAATTTACTTGAGGTAAAGTTCTAAATATGAATATTTCAGTAAATACCCAAGCTCTAATGAGTAAACCTAAGATTTTCGTGGCTAGAGCTATATTCCCTGAGGCTTTAGCTAAATTGGAAGAGTCTTTTGAGGTTCTGTCAAATCAAGCTGATCGCATTTTTACGCCCCAGGAGTTGCAAAAAGCGCTTTCTGGCGTGGTCGGGGCACTAGTCACTGGCAGCGAAAGAATTGATGCTGGAGCCCTATCGGAGGCTTCAGGTTTGAAGGTGGTAGCCAATATTTCAGTGGGCTATAACAACTTTGATGTGCCGGCCATGAGCACTGCCGGAGTGATGGCTAGTAATACACCAGATGTATTAACTGACACTACAGCCGATTTTGGTTTTGCTCTTTTAATGGCGACCGCTCGTCGGATCACAGAGTCGGAGCATTGGATTCGTAATGGTAAATGGGACCAGTGGTCAATTGTGAATAATCCCCTGGGTATGGATTTACACCACAGTACTCTGGGCATTATTGGTATGGGACGTATTGGCCAAGGTATTGCAAAGCGCGCATTAGGCTTTGGAATGAAAGTGATTTATCACAATCGTAGCCGTCTTTCTGAGGCTGATGAAAAAGCGTGCGACGCAACTTATGTTTCTAAAGAAGATTTGTTGCGTAATGCAGACCATGTTATTTTGGTTTTACCTTACACCTCTGAAAATCATCATATGATTGGCGCAAAAGAAATTGCGTTGATGAAGCCCTCGGCAACCCTTGTAAACATTGCGCGTGGCGGTATCGTGGATGATTTAGCCTTGGCGCAGGCATTGAAGGCGGGAACAATTTTTGCTGCGGGCTTGGATGTATTTGAGGGGGAGCCTAAAGTCAATCCAGAATTACTAAAACTGAGTAATGTAGTTCTAGCTCCGCATATTGCAAGTGCCACTGAAAAAACCCGCAGAGCTATGGTCGATCTTGCGGTTGAAAATTTATCCGCTGCACTGGATGGCAAGAGGCCACCAAACTTAATTAATGCTGAATTATTTAAAAATTAAATTACTCAGTTTCAATTTCTTCGTTTAATTCTTTAAAAGCAATTTCAATGCCGCCGAAAGTATCTGCAACCCAGTTGTAGACTTTGCAAGCGATCCACAACAAACCAAAGCCTAGTAGGGCATTGAGTATCAGAGCGGAGAGCACTGTAAATCCAGGGATGGCACCATCCCTAATAAAGGCCACAAATAGGGCCAATAAAACAATAGGAACGGAGAAGCAAAGATAAACCAAAACAAGTGTTTTGGCGGTATGCATTGGGTCGAGGAAGACGATTTCTTTTTTGCTAAGTTTCATGAGAGACAATCTTAAAGCAGTCCATCAAAAAGCGCCACATCTACCCAGTCGCCAGGTGCGATATTTCCTTGGTCATGATGAAGAATGACAAAGCAGTTCGCTTGACTCATAGAGCGCAAAATTCCAGCGCCTTGACTGCCGGTGAGTTCAACGACTGGCTTGCCATCTGTGCCACGCCCCAAAATAGCACGCTGGAATTCCGTGCGACCAGCTTTCTTACGTATCGCTGCGCTCGAGACCGCTTGGATTAATGGTGGTTCAGTTTCAGTGGCGCCATTCAGTTGCAGAAGTGCTGCGCGTACGAATTGATAGAAAGTCACCATAACGGCAACAGGGTTGCCAGGAAGACCAAAAAATAGTGTTCTACGGGCTGATGATTGACCGGCGACGGGCTTAAGGGTGCCAAAGGCCATCGGCCTTCCAGGGCGCATTGCAATTTTCCAGAAACCAACATCACCTAGTTCTTGCATGATTTGCTTGGTGAAATCTGCTTCACCGACCGAAACTCCTCCAGAGGAGATGAGTACGTCTGCGACTTTAGCAGCATTGCAAAAAGCCTCTTTGAGGGAAGCGGGGTCATCGCGTACGATGCCGCAGTCAACGATTTCTAGATTTAAACGATTCAATAAGCCCGTGAGGCTGTATCGATTGCTATCGTATATACATCCGACGTCTAAGGCTTGCCCAAGATTGCGTAGCTCATCCCCCGAGGAAAGGATAGCTACCCTCAGCTTGCGATGCACATTGAGCGTGGAGACACCAAGGGATGCTGCTAAACCTAGATCAGAGGGTCGCAAGAGTCGCCCAGATTGAATCGCTGCCTTGCCCTTTTGTAGGTCTTCACCGCGTAGGCGGCGATTCTCACCCAGCTTTAGGAGGCTCTGCTTAAACTCAATGAATTTATCGTCTTGAGAGTGGGTGAGCTCTTGTGGAATGACGGTGTCACAGCCATCAGGCATAAGCGCGCCAGTCATGATCTTGAGGCATGTTCCTGTGTCGACTTTGCCCTGGTAGGGCTTTCCAGCATATGCCGTGCCAACCACTTTCAAAGAGACTAATTCCTCAGAATTCCCAAGGCAAGCCCCATTAAACGCATAGCCATCCATGGCTGAGTTATCAGCTGCCGGCACATCGATTGGCGAAAGTAAGTCCTCGGCCAGAATGCGATTGATAGCTTGATCTAAAGAGACGATCTCAATATTGTCGAGGGATTCAATCTTGGCGGCATCTTCAATCAGTTCTTTAACTAAATCGGATATAGCTTTGCGCGCTTCATCCACATGTAAGGAACTGCTTAAGAGTATTGGGCTATTAGGAGAGTGCTTCATTTTGACAGCGCCTCTAAATGCTTTAGCTCTTCCGGGGTATTGACATTTGCAAAGGCTGCAGCATTTTCAAAAATAACAGTACTAGACCGTAGATCTTTAAACCAGCGATCAATTTTGAGATCACCTTTAGCGAGAAAGACGTTTAAGGAATCCGCTATATCGCTACGCATTAAACAGAAGACGGGCTGCGCCCAAATCTTGCCATTCGCCTCTTTAGTGGAGGCGTAAACCAATTGATAGCTTCCGCTTTCAAGCTCATCCGCAAGTCTTGCACCCAAATCGAGTGGCATCAGAGGTGAGTCGCACGGTGAAGTCAAAAGATAGGGTGTTTTGCAGGCTTTTAGCCCGGCAGAGAAGCCGGCTAGCGGTCCAGAAAAGTCAGGAGTTTCATCAATAATAACGGGGTATCCATAGCTTGAATACGTGGCGATGTTGCGATTGGCGTTAATCAGGATTTGCCCAACTTGGTTTTTGAGTGCCTGGAGCGCTGATTCAACCAAGGCTCTTCCATGAAATGGAATCAAACCTTTATCAATCCCGCCCATGCGTTGGGCGCGGCCGCCAGCCAAAATAAGTCCCGTAATTTGATTTGCAGAAATCATTAGCCGCCGATGTAAGACATTTCAACCTTGCGGTTGCCAGTATCTGGATTTGCTGTATTGGATCCACGCACTTCGGAGTAATGATCATCGCGAGCTACCCAGGTTGTCATGATGGCATTCGTGATTTCTAAATCAGTTTTATCTGAGCGCAAGAGACTCTTGAAATCAAAACCCTCATTCGCAAATAAGCATAAATACATTTGCCCATCGGTCGAGATACGTGCACGGGTACATTCATGACAGAAGGTCTGAGTCACGCTAGAGATGACCCCGATTTCACCAGAGCCATCAACGTAGCGCCAACGCTTTGCAACCTCGCCTGGATAGTTTGCATCAATCGCTTCCAGCGGAAATGCCTCATGAATTTTAGCGATCACCTCTTTCGAAGGAAGAACCTGAGTCATATTCCAACCATTGGAACTGCCGACATCCATAAATTCAATAAATCTCAGAACAATGCCGGTACTCTGGAAGTGCTTTGCCATTGCCAAGATTTCATGGTCGTTCGTACCCTTCTTCACCACCATATTCACTTTGATGCTGGTAAAGCCAACCTCCTGCGCTGCGGCAATACCATCTAAAACATCACTCACTGGAAAATCAACATCATTCATTTTTTTGAAAGTCTCATCATTGAGGCCGTCAAGACTCACGGTAATGCGATTTAGGCCGGCATCTTTTAGTGCAAGTGCTTTCTTTCGCAAGATGCTGCCATTGGTGGTGAGGGTGAGATCTAATGTATTTCCAGATGGCGTACGAATGTTTGCCAACATCCCAATAAGCACCTCTAGATTTTTTCGGAGCAAAGGTTCGCCGCCTGTTAGGCGAATTTTCTCAACACCCAATGTTGAGAAAATAGAACTCAGTCTAGCGATCTCTTCAAAGCTCAGAAGTTCTTTGTGTGATAAGTAGGGGTAGTGTTGATCGAACACTTCCTTTGGCATGCAATAAGTGCAGCGGAAGTTGCAGCGATCTGTTACAGAAATGCGGAGATCGCGAAGACTGCGCCCACGCATATCTTTAGTTAAGGCGTTAGCTTGCATGAGCTTTGCAGGAATAGTCGGCCTAAGGCCTTTACCTTCATCGATGCGAATGGGGATTACTTTTTCAACCATAAAGAGAATTATGGCTGTGAAACGCAGTTTCTGCCAAGCTGCCAAATATCCTTGTGAGATAAATGGCAACCCGGAGAAATCGTTTTAGACGGTTTTTTCTTGACCGCCAGTTTCAACTAAAACCATTGGACCTTCAGGCAAGCTTGCTGCTGGCTTAGGTGCTCTACCCAAATTAGAGGCTACAGGCTCTGCCTTAATCTGGTTTTGGGCTTCTGTGTGTTTGCTTGAGTCAGTTGCTACCCAAATCATTCCGGCAGATTGCACCACGCTATGCAAAGGCGTTTCTTCTAGCGCCTGAAAAGCAATCTTAGGAAGTTCAGGCATTGGCTTGGCGATCACTGCGATTGCTGGGGCTGCCGCTGGAGTTGGTGCTGGGCTTGCCGCTTGCGTAGGACGAGCTGCAGGACGTGGCGCGCGTGGCGCTCTCTCCTTTGGCTCCCTAACTGCTGGTGCTGCAGGCTTCTGATTACCAAAGCTATTAGCTAGATCCTTAGTAGGCATGCTTGCTGAGACGCCAGCCATTCCTACTGGAGGGCCTGTAAATGCAGTGGCTACTGCAACTACGGAAGCGATAGCTGCATCACCGGTTTCTTCTGTACGCTCACGTTGACCACGACCACGACCACGACGATTACGACCACGACCACGACGCTCATCACCTTCTGCGCTTGGAGTAGCTTCTCCGTTTGGAGCGGCTTCAGTTGCTGGTGTTACAGCGGCTTGATTGCGAGGCGTTTCTTGACGCTCTGGTTTTGGACCGTTTTGATTGCGGTTACCGTTGCGATTGCCGTTACGACTGCGGTTGTTATTGCTACCTTCAGTAGCCGCACCTTCAGAAGCAGTGGCGGTAGCTACTGCTGGACGATCAACACGCTCGCCATTGCGTTCGCTACGCTCACCACGACGACCGCGATTACCGCTACGGTTATTGCGGTCACCATTGCGGCCTTGGTTGCGACCACGAGTAATAGCAGGTTCTGGCTTTGTTTCTGGTGTTGATGAAGAGAAAAGGCTCTTAATAAAACCAAAGAATCCACCACTAGTACTTTTCTCTACCACTATTTTGTCTACACGAGCAGGGCGTGGCTGACTTACTGGTGCTGGTGCATTAGGGGTAATGCCTTTAACAGCAGCCTCAGGACGAACCTTAACGTCCGCATCTTTTTTGCTAACAGTTGTATCCGTCTCAAGTTCGCGAGCAGCTTCTTCGGCCATGACGTAGCTGGCTTTTTGATCGTCAAGACGAGGGTCGTCGTGACGTAAGCGCTCAAGTTTGTAATGAGGGGTTTCTAAGTGCTTATTTGGAATCATCAAGACGTTTACTTTGAAACGACTTTCAATCTTGATCACTTCAGCGCGTTTCTCATTCAACAGGAAGGCTGCCACTTCAACTGGTACCTGTGTATGAATCGCTGCTGTGTTTTCTTTCATTGCCTCTTCTTGAATGATGCGCAAGACTTGCAATGCAGATGATTCAGTATCACGAATATGACCCGTGCCGTTACAACGCGGGCAGGTTACATGACTACCTTCAGAGAGTGCTGGTCGCAAACGTTGACGTGACATTTCCATCAGGCCGAACTTCGAGATCTTACCCATTTGAACGCGAGCGCGGTCATGACGCAGAGCATCGCGCAGGCGATTCTCAACATCCTTTTGAGCTTTGCTCGATTCCATATCAATAAAGTCGATCACAATCAAACCACCCAAGTCACGTAAACGTGCTTGGCGAGCAATTTCATCGGCGGCTTCTAAATTGGTGCGAGTTGCGGTTTCTTCAATATCGGAACCGCGGGTAGCACGTGCGGAGTTCACATCAACCGACACCAATGCTTCGGTGTGGTCAATCACAATGGCACCACCAGAAGGTAATGGCACTGTGCGTGAGTACGCCGTTTCAATTTGATGCTCAATTTGGAATCGTGAGAACAACGGTACATCGTCCTGATAGCGCTTTACTCTTGGCAGATTGTCTGGCATGACTACTGACATAAATGCCGCAGCCTGCTCGTAGATATCGTCGGTATCGATGAGGATCTCGCCGATATCAGGCTGGAAGTAATCGCGAATGGCGCGAATCACCAAGCTTGACTCGAGATAAATCAATAAAGGTGCTGAGTTGCCTTTAGCAGCTTCATCAATAGCGCCCCATAACTGCATGAGGTAACTTAAATCCCACTGTAATTCTGTCGCATCGCGGCCAATACCAGCAGTCCGAGCAATGATGCTCATGCCATCCGGTATATCCAATTGCGACATCGCATCGCGTAGTTCTTGACGGTCTTCACCTTCAATACGACGGGATACGCCGCCTCCACGTGGGTTATTTGGCATTAAGACCAAATAACGACCCGCCAGAGAAACAAAAGAGGTTAAAGCTGCGCCTTTTTGGCCACGCTCTTCTTTTTCTACCTGAACAATGATTTCTTGACCTTCGCGCAGGGCTTCTTTAATGGAAGCATTGCGGACGTCGATACCTTCTTTAAAGTAGGTGCGGGCAACTTCCTTAAATGGCAGGAAGCCATGACGCT
>CAIOIX010000249.1 GCA_903858445.1 uncultured beta proteobacterium | reverse complement strand
TTGAACACTTTAAATGGAGTGCCGGGGAGTCAACAGCAGACAGAAGCCCAAAGGGGCTCATCACGTTTTCACCCAAATTAATTTTTTTCGTCAACTGTTCTATTTCGTTATCTAGGCCAGTCCAATCGCCAAGTAGCATTTTTGTATGAATAAGATTTCCTAGTGAATAATCACAGTCACGCTTTAATGTAACGGCTGTTTTAAAGGCGACTAGCGCCTCCTCATACCTCTTAAGCTCTCCAAAGGTATTTCCTTTATTGCACCATGCCTCAGCATAGTTCGGTCTTATTTTTGTCGCAATATCTGATGCTGCCAATGATTCATCGTAGCGCTTTAGCTCTCGCAATGTATTGCCTAGATTACTATATGCCTCAGCATAATTTGGCTCTATGGCAATAGCCTGGCGGTGTGAAAGTAAAGCCTGCTGATATCTTTTGAGTTCGTGCAAAGCATTGCCACGATTGCTATATGCCTCAGCATAGTTTGGCAAGAGAGAGATTGCCTGGTCATAGGCAACCAGAGCCTCTTCATAGCGCTTTAGTTCTTGAAGTGTATTACCAATGTTACTAAAGACAAGCCCATTTTTTGGATCTAGTTTGAGCGCCTTTTGAAAATAATTAAGCGCTTCAATATGTTGATGCTTTTGCGCTAGTACCACACCAAAGAGCCTGAGGGCATCTACATTTTTTGGATCTAATTTGAGTGCCTGCTTGACTAATAGCGCTGCTGAATTGGGGTTATTATTCCTAAGGTATTGGAGCGCTTGATTGAGAAGGAGTAATGGTTGGGGATTCATGGATAGATTTTACGAATTTCCATATTGCTTGATCATGCGTTTAGATGCTCGAGAGGGTGAATATAGGAAAAATTGACCTCCAGTTGAGATGTATGATATCGCTAAATTATTTATTAAGTATATTGAAATGATTGATACAAAACGTTTTTTGGTGACGATGCAATTTAATGAGGAAGTGTTTCTTCCAATCTTCCTTAAGCATTATTCGCAATATTTTCTGCCCGAAAACATATATATCATTGATCATGGATCCCAGAAAAACATTATCCCCTCGAATTTTAATCGTATATTTATTCCCCGAGATAAAGATTTTTCAGAAAAAGATCGATTATCTTTAGTTCAGAATTTATGCAATGGCCTGTTAAATTACTATGATTACGGTGTTTATGCTGACTGTGATGAGCTTATTTGTTTAGAAAACGTAGACGGTAAAATTTTTCAATTAGCCTCTGAGATTTACGTTGCGGGATTTGAGTGCTCTTACATTACCTTAGACGGGCGAAGTTATCTTATTGGAATTCATAGTCCAGATGAATGTAAGCCTTTAATCTTTAACAAAACACCATCTTGGATTTTGGGATTTCATAGTTCGTTAAATCAAGATCCCCCTAGTCAAATTGACATTCCAATGGCTCATATTAAGTTTTTGGATCAACAGGAGGCCACTAGGCGGGCGGAGATTAGAGAGGGCTTGCACCCTAGCATTGTTGAAATTGAGCGGAATTCAGGAGTAGCAGGCCATTGGAGAAATGGGTTAGATGAAAATAATAACTTTTACAAACAAATATCCCTAGCGAAAACTGGTGTGCAAGCCCTAGAGAAATTTTCCCCGATAAATAGGGATGATTTTTTTACAAAAGACATGCTGCTTCGAAGTACGTTGTATGTTCAACCAAAATATAGGTTTACCCGCAAGGGAAGCTATCGAGATTTTTCTACCTTAATTGATTTATCTGAGCACTTTCCTTCTTTAATGGCTGCGACGCTTTAAGGCGCACTTTTTTTAGTTAAGAATTTGGCGTTCTAGATTTTGGATTGTAGTCTGGAGTTTCATCCTTGTAAGGCTTTCGCCCTCAAAGGCCAGCGACCTGAACAGATCACCACTCAACCATTTCTTTGCAAAATAAAGGGCATCCTTTAGTTTAATTTGATCGATGAATTGATTTCCAGCCGATCCGGATGATCCAGATGAGTGATGAATATGGGATAAATGCGATACCATCACTTTCCACCCCCTAGCCCTGGCAGTAAAAGAGTAGTCCGAGTCCGAGCAAATAAATTTCATATTTTTATCCAAATACCCAATTTCTCGAATCATTTTTGTTCTCAATAGCATGCAAGCCCCATTTGCCCAAAAGGTCTCAAAGTCTTGCTTGTAAGACCCGAGGGAGTGAGTTTGGTGTTTTCCAAAGGGAAAGGCATCTAAACTACCCCCCCAATAAAGATTGCCGGTAGTTTCTGATATCTGCAGTGGGCATGCTATGCCACAAGTGGGATTTTCTTCCATGCACTGGATGAGGGTGGTTAAGCTATCTTTGAGCAGATAAGCATCTTGATTTAGCACTAGAACATAGTCAATTTGTGAATCTTGACTAAATTTTTCTAAGCCTTCATTTACTGCTGCAGTGAATAAGATATTGTCAATACTGTTGTCCCTAATAAATATCTCAATATTTTTATATGCTTGGCTTCTCAATGCCAAGACGCATTTTTCTATTTCTTGTTCCGCGCAATAGTGGGGGATGATAACGGGGATAGTTTTCATTTTTTTAAGAAGATTTTGGAGTTTTATTTGTCTAAGTTAATTTTAAATGTTTCTGGCAAATAGACGGCTCCGATTAATGCAGAGAGTCCTAAGAATGCTGTTGGATACCACAGGCCTGCCATGTTGCTATTCCACCGTTGATTTATCATGGTGACAATAAATGGGAGCATTCCACCAATCCACCCTGCCGCGAGATTATGTGGAAGTGTTGCTGCACTATTTCTATTTCTTGCTGGGAAAAGTTCAGCAAGAAATGCTGTTTGTGGACCGACTACAAATGCAAGGGCAATAGATAAAACTCCCAAAACTAAGGTAATTTTAAATATCAGACTTTGATTGCCAGTTTGGATCATTTGTGCGCCAAAGTTTTCCAGCATCATAAAAGCTGGTTGAATAAATAATGCTCCCAGCAGCAACCCGCTAATAATGACTGGCTTTCGCCCAATCTTGTCTGATAGCCAGCCTGAAAATACAATAAGGGGAAATAATGCTAGCGCTGTATAGACACTCAGTTGATCCACAAATTGTGGTGGTAAGTTAACCGCTGTTTTCAAAAAGATTGCTGTATAGACTTGTACGCAAAAGAATAAAATGGCTCCGCTTGAAGAGATGCAGAAAAAGAGCAAGAACATTTTCTTGCGAATTTCTGGATCTTTAAAGTTATTTGCCAGTTGTGACTCCGCTTTTTGGTGCTTGCTTAATTCTGTGAATACTGGTGTCTCCTCTAACGCTCTTCGCGCCTGAAATGCAACCAATAGCAGTGCCAGCGAAACCCAGAACGGCACTCTCCAGCCCCATGCCTGAAATTCCCCTGTTGTTAGCCATTGTTGCAGGAAGGCAATCTGCATGGTTGAGGCAAGAATTCCGAGGGGGCCCATTAATTGTAGGAAGCTCGTTTTAAACCCACGATTTGTATCGCCCGCATGCTCCGTTAGGTAAACGGCGCTTCCGCCTATCTCACCCCCTGCAGAAAGCCCTTGCAACAATCTTAGGCTGACCAGCAAAATCGGAGCCCAAATACCCGCTTGCTCGTAGGTGGGTAAAAAGCCCACGCCCACCGTTGCAATTCCCATCAGGGTGATGGTGATCATGAATACAGGCTTACGTCCAATACGATCGCCCATAGACCCAAAGAGAGCCGCTCCAATAGGCCTAACCACCATCCCAACGCCAAAAGTCGCTAGGCTAGCTAATAGGCCT
>CAIOIX010000248.1 GCA_903858445.1 uncultured beta proteobacterium | reverse complement strand
GAGTCTGTCATTTCCATGCCTTCGTTAGCATGGAGGATGTCTGCCATCTTTCCCGAGTCATACTCGTTCATTTGACAGCCAAAGGTTTTGATATAGAGCTTTTTCATATGCCGTTCTCAGGTTTATAGCTGGGGGCGAAGCGGAGATTTTACGGCATCAGCACTTTCACCGCTCTTACATTAGGCGATACACCAGAATTGTTACCAATGTAGGCGGTAAAGCCGCTAGTAGTAGGTAGCCTGCGGAGACGGCTGCATTCGGAAAATACGCACGCAAAATAGCAATTCCGGCAGGATTGGGGGCATTGGCAATCACGGTAAGTCCACCGCCCGCCACCGCTCCACCAACTAAGGCGAGCTTAAATTCTGGCGTGGTACCACTAACAAGCGAACCCAAGTAAGTCAGAGCCGCGTTATCAGTGATGGCTGTGAGTGCAAGGCTGCCATAAAACACGGCGGTTGGACTCATGGTCTCGAGGATGGGCTGAAGCCACCAACCTTGTAATCCACCGAGGACCACTAAACCTGCCAAGAAGAATCCAACCAAAAGTGCTTCTCGTAAGATTAATGGGCTTTGGTGTTTGGGGTAGGCGGTGGTGTAGCCGATAAAGAAGAGTAGTAGCCACATGAAGATAACCGGATCATGAGCAAAACCGACAATACCTCCCAAAAACAATAAATGAATAAAAGTTGTTGTTACTGGCATTATTCCTTGAGCAGGTTCGTTTTCAGGCTCGATGAGTTGGCGATGAAAAATCAGTGTCGCCACGATGGCATTGATAAAAATCGCAATGCAAGATTCAAGACCGAAATTAGCAAACATGAAGCTGCTACTCCAACCCCAAGTTGAGGCGACCATTAGGACAGGCGGTGCCGCAAAGTTAGTGAGCGTTCCGCCAATAGAGATATTAACGAATAGCACCCCCAAAGTGCCAAAGAGTAGAGCATTGGAGCATTTGTGGCGATATACCAGGTCACGTAATAAAAAAGCAGCTAGCGTCATTGCGGCTGGCTCAGTAATGAGTGAGCCCAGTAGAGGTGTAATGCTAAGAATCAAGAAATACAAAGTAGGTGCTCGTTTGGTGCGCAAGATGGCTTGCATCACATTGCTAATACCGTGCAATATTTGGCTGGCAAATTCTAAGATCGGTTTGCTGCCTGCAACCACCATGATGGCAAATACAAATAAAGCTTCTGTGAAATCGCGCTGATTGGCATATGTTTTTGCCGCAGCCAAATCATTGGCAAGCCACATAAAGATAATCAGTATTGCCGCCCAAAACCCAAAGACGATTTCCACTTCACCCAATAGGTGCCATAGACCAGAATGTTTGGGAGATGTTTTGGTGAGATCTTCAAAATAAGATGTGCAAAAAGTATGCAGCACTGCAATTGCAAAGATGATGCTTGCGCCAAGCTCGGTAGGGGTAAAGTTCATACTGGAATGGTATCAGCAGCTTCACTCAAATAATGGTTTGGCACAATAGGAGATTTTAGTGAAATTGAAGATTGGCTATCAGGAATTAATAGCGCAAGCCATGCACCAGATTGAGACGGTGCCTCTCAAACAGGCAAAAGAGTACCTAGGAGACGCCAATACTATTTTTGTGGATATTCGAGATTTACGAGAACTTGAGCGCGACGGCATGATTCCGAATGCTTTGCATGCCCCCAGGGGAATGTTGGAGTTTTGGGTTGATCCCGATAGCCCTTACTTCAAGCCAATTTTTGGGGAGGGGAAACGTCTAATTTTATATTGTGCATCTGCATGGCGTTCTGCCCTAGCCACTGAAACGCTCCAAAAAATGGGTGTGCCAAGAGTTTGCCATTTAGAAGGAGGTTTTACTGCTTGGAAGAACGCGCATCTTCCTACTGCTCTCAAGCAGCATAAACCCAGATCTGCTTAAAAATTAAGCGGTACCCGCACTTGAAATTGGGCAATTTAACCCCATTTAGGGTAAGTTGATAACACTTATTAGAAGGTAGAGGATCTCCGTATGACCATAGCCGCTAAAGAAACCCTGGGCTTTCAGGCCGAAGTAAAACAACTCTTGCAACTCATGATTCATTCCTTGTACTCCAACAAGGAGATTTTTTTGCGTGAGCTCATTTCTAATGCATCGGATGCCGCAGACAAGCTCCGTTTTGAGGGTATTGCAAATCCTGATTGGTATGGCGATGATCCAGATCTCAAGATTACAGTGGGCTTTGATAAGGCAGCAAGAACTATCACTATTTCTGACAATGGTATTGGTATGAGTCGCGACGAGGTGATTGCCAATCTAGGTACGATTGCGCGCTCAGGAACAAAAGAATTCTTTACTAAGTTGTCGGGTGATCAGCAGAAGGATGCCGCCCTAATTGGTCAGTTTGGTGTTGGGTTTTATTCGGCATTTATTGTGGCCGATCGCATTACTGTTGAGACGCGTCGCGCGGGCTTACCTGCGCAAGATGGCGTGCGCTGGGAATCTGATGGCTCGGGCGAATTTACGGTGGAGTCTATTGACCGCAGTCAGCGCGGCACTTCAATCACCATGCACTTGCGTGAAGGCGAGGATGACTTTTTATCAAGTCATCAGTTGAAATCTATCATCCGCAAATACTCTGATCATATTTCTTTGCCGATTCAGATGAATAAAGAAGAGTGGGATGAGGATAAAAAAGAGCAGGTTATAAAGGATGAGCTTGAAAGTATTAATCAGTCCAGTGCATTATGGGCGCGCTCTAAATCTGAGATTACTGAGGAGCAGTATGACGAGTTCTACAAACATCTCACACATGATTTTGAAAGCCCCTTGTGCTATTCCTTAAATCGCGTTGAGGGACGTAGTGAATTTACCCAGCTCTTATACGTTCCAGCACGTGCCCCCTTTGATTTGTGGGATCGCAATAAGCGTGGCGGGATTAAGTTGTATGTAAAGCGCGTATTTATTATGGAAGACGCAGAGCAATTGATGCCAATGTATCTTCGCTTTGTTAGTGGTGTGATTGACTCCGTTGATTTGCCATTGAACGTTTCGCGTGAAATATTACAAGAGTCACGTGATGTCAAAGTGATTCGTGAAAGTTCAACTAAGCGTGTTTTAAGCATGCTTGAAGAATTAGCAAGTAGTGACGATGAAGTCAAGAGAGAAAAGTACCGCACTTTCTGGGGGCAGTTTGGGCAAGTGCTAAAAGAAGGTATTGGTGAAGATCGGACTAATCAAGAGCGCATCCTCAAACTATTACGCTTTGCTAGCACTCACTCAGACTCTGCGGATCAAACCGTTTCACTGGCTGAGTATGTATCACGTATGAAAGCAGGTCAGGAAAAGATTTATTACGCAACAGGTGAAACATTTAATGCTGCTAAGAATAGCCCGCATCTCGAGATCTTCCGCAAGAAGGGTGTAGAGGTTTTATTACTCTCCGATCGTGTTGATGAGTGGATGCTTTCTTTCTTCACAGAATTTGATAATAAGCAATTAGCTTCTGTTTCTAAAGGTGGGCTGGATCTGAGCGCCTTGGGCGATGACAAAGAGAAGCAAGAGCATGAAGGTACCGAGGAAGAATTTAAGGAGTTGCTGGAAAAAATGAAGGTTGTGCTTGTAGACAAGGTAAAGGACGTGCGCGTTACTTTCCGCTTAACTGACTCTCCAGCGTGTTTGGTGGCAGATGAGAACGAGCTTTCTGGTAACTTATTGCGTATGCTCAAGGCGGCTGGTCAACAGGCGCCAGATACCAAGCCAATTCTTGAAATTAATCCCGAGCATCCATTGCTTTTAAAGCTCAAGTACGATGACAAGCAATTTGATGAGTGGACGAATGTCTTATTCGATCAGGCACTTTTGGCGGAAGGCGGTCAATTAAATGATCCTGCTGGATTTGTAAAACGCATCAACCGGCTGCTACTTAACCAGTAAAGGACATTATGAGAAAAGTTCAATCCCAGTTTGGCCAAGGCCCCCTGCAGCAAAAATTAGCGGTTGGGAATTTACATTTTTTAGCGGATGCTGAAGTAAATCTTGGCGGCTCTGGGACTGGGCCTTCGCCGCATGAGTATCTTGCAGCTGCTTTGGCCTCATGCACCAGTATGACTTTGAAAATGTATGCAGAGCACAAAGCTTGGAAATTAGAAAACGCAATTGTGACTGTCGACATCGAGCGCAGTAGCGATATTGAAATCTTCATTCGTGAGATTCAGTTGACTGGCGATCTGGATGCTGAGCAAAAAGTACGTTTGCTAGAGATTGCAACTAAGTGCCCTATTCATAAAGCATTAGTTGGCGAGATCCAAATAAAAACCCAGCTTGTAGATTAGTACAAGCTGGGTTTAGTGTTGCAGTACTGCTAAATCAGAAAAGGTGAGCGATTAGTTGGGGGCTTGATTTTTCTGATTTGTTTTTCCGGCGTTATAACCAGAGTTGTACTCGGAAGCCTGCTCTTTTTTGTAAGCATCGTATACATAGCCGGATGCCGCACCAACTGCTGCGCCACCCACTGCACCCCAAATAGGATTGCCGTGGAAAATGGCTGTACCGACTGCGCCAGCTGCTGCGCCGATGCCTGCGCCAGATAAAGTGCGTTGCTCGGTATTACTCATGTTGGAGCAGCCAGCAATCACTACGGTTGCTGCTGCAATAGCGATAATTTTTTTCATATCAACTGTCCTTGTGTATTTAATGAATTAGCTAAATAGTTTTAAATTATTTTCGGGCGCAAGGAAAGCGCATTGCTAAAAAGCCTAGAAAAGTTCCCGAAGCAGGATCGTTGGCAAGCTGGGGGGCTATTTGTGCAAATTTTACAAAATCACTAATCACGTCATCACGGTTTGGAGCGGGTTGCTTTACACAAATAAATGGTTTGGCGCGTTGCGGGTGGCGTGTTGCTAAATAGGTGTCATAAATAGCGGTTGTATAGCCAATACAAAAACTACGAGATTCTGGGCTTGCTGGTAATTTGCATACAGTGACAAGTTCTTGGGTGCTAAGCACTTTAACTTTTTCTTGGGCCTGGACTAGACCTGAGAATGCTCCGATGGCGATTAAAACAGCTAGGACTTTCTTCATGGGTTCTCCCTTGAGTGTATATATCTCAATCATAAACCATATATCTGACGATTTTATGCACTGAATTAGTGCATTATGCACCGAAATAGAAACCATTTTTCCCCATAATGATGCACAAAACGAGGGGGAAATTTCAGTGGAAACTTTGAAAACCGGTAGTGATGCTTTATTTATTTTGCTCGGCGCCATTATGGTCTTGGCGATGCATGCTGGCTTTGCTTTTTTAGAGCTTGGAACAGTCCGTAAAAAGAATCAAGTCAATGCGCTAGTCAAAATTTTGGTTGATTTTGCAGTTTCAACGATCGCTTACTTTTTTATTGGCTACAGCATTGCTTATGGTGTGAATTTCTTTTCGGGGGCCGAAATCTTGGCTGAGAAGAATGGTTACGAGTTGGTGAAGTTTTTCTTTTTACTCACTTTTGCCGCAGCTATTCCTGCCATTATTTCTGGTGGCATCGCAGAGCGCGCTAAGTTCAATCCTCAATTGATTGCGACTTTCGTCTTGGTTGGTTTTGTTTACCCTTTCTTCGAGGGTATTGCTTGGAATCAACATTACGGTATTCAAGCTTGGATCAAAGGATTGACTGGCGAAGAGTTTCATGACTTTGCTGGTTCGATCGTTGTACACGCAGTTGGCGGCTGGATTGCCTTGCCGGCGGTTCTTTTGCTGGGTGCTCGCCGTGGCCGCTACAGCAAGGATGGCAATATTGCCGCCCACCCCCCTTCAAGCATTCCTTTTTTGGCTTTGGGTGCATGGATCTTGGCGGTAGGTTGGTTTGGTTTTAATGTCATGAGTGCTCAGAGCATTGATAAAATTAGTGGCCTAGTCGCAATGAATTCTTTAATGGCGATGGTTGGCGGCACATTGGCAGCGTGGGTTGTGGGCCGCAATGATCCTGGTTTTACTTATAACGGTCCCCTCGCTGGCTTGGTAGCAGTGTGTGCCGGCTCCGATTTAATGCATCCCCTTGGTGCCTTAGTTGTGGGCTTAGTTGCTGGGGGCTTATTTGTTTATATGTTTACCTTGGTGCAAAACCGCTGGAAGATTGACGATGTATTGGGTGTATGGCCCTTGCATGGTTTGTGTGGTCTTTGGGGTGGTTTGGCTGCTGGCATCTTTGGCGCGAAGACCATGGGTGGCATGGGTGGAATCTCCTTTACCGGTCAGTTGATTGGTAGCTTAATGGGGGTGGGTATTGCCTTGGTCGGAGGGTTTTTAGTCTACGGCGCACTAAAGGCTTTATTGGGAATACGTATGTCTCAAGAGGAAGAGTTCGAAGGTGCAGATTTAAGTGTGCACCGGATCTCCTCTACGCCAGATCGAGAGCCTAACTGGTAATCAACACAACCTCTGCTACGCAACTTATTCCTACTTATAATCAGCTATGGCTATATTTGAACTAGACGGAATGGCTCCTCAATTGGATGAGGGGACTTGGGTTGCCGAGAGCGCGGAAGTGATTGGCAAAGTACACCTGCACAAGAACGCCAGTATCTGGCCTAACGTGGTGGTACGAGGTGATAACGACCTGATTGAAATCGGCGAAGATAGCAATGTCCAGGATGCTTCGGTTCTGCATACCGACCCGGGGTTTGAATTGATTATCGGTAAGCGCGTTACGGTTGGACATCAGGTGATGTTGCACGGCTGTCAGATTGGTGATGGCAGTTTAATTGGCATTGGTGCAGTGATTTTGAATGGTGCCAAAATCGGCAAGCATTGCTTAGTTGGCGCCGGCGCACTAGTAACAGAAGGAAAAGAATTCCCTGATGGCTCTATGATTTTGGGGTCGCCAGCAAAGGTGGTAAAGCCTTTAGAACAAGAGCAAATGGATAAGATAGAAGCAATTGCTGGGCGCTATGTTAAAAATGCACAGCGCTACTCCAAGACGCTGAAAAGAATTTCATAAAAATTGCT
>CAIOIX010000247.1 GCA_903858445.1 uncultured beta proteobacterium | reverse complement strand
TAATGCAAGCACTGGGGCAGTGACCTTAACGGGCAACCCCAATTACGAAACCAAATCAAGCTACAGCTTTACCGTGCTCGCAAGTGATGGTGTGAATGCTGCCACTGAGAAAGCAGTCACCTTAGCGATCAATAACGTCAATGAAGCCCCAGTCATTACTAGTGCAGCTAATGCGAGCTTTGCTGAAAATGCTACTGGTACGGCGTATACCGCTATCGCTAGCGATCCAGATGCCGGCGCGATCTTAACGTATAGCTTGGGCGGTACGGATGCAGCGCTCTTTAATATCGATTCTGTTACGGGAGTAGTGACCTTTAAAGTATCACCAAACTATGAAGCGCCAAGCGATGCTGGCGCGAATAATGTCTACGACATTACCGTGACTGCAAATGATGGTAACTTGAGTAGCACTAGTCAGGCGGTAGGGATCACGGTCACTAACGTCAATGAAGCTCCAGTGGCTGTTGCTGATTCTGTGTTTACAAATAGTGCTACTACATCAAATTTGCCCGGCTGGGCATTAACAGCCAATGATTCTGATGTAGATTCATCATCCCTTTCTGTAACTACAGCTATAAACAATTCAGGATTAACGAGTGTATCGGCAACTGCTGGCGTTATAACTGCTAGTTCAATAGTGACTGGTGGTTCGTTAACATATACCGTTTCCGATGGAGCGCTTACGTCGCAAGCTAACGCTACTTTTACAGTACAAGCCACCAACCTAACCGGTACCGCTGGCAATGAAGTTCTTATCAATGCAACTACATCCGCTCGCACATTATCTGGATTGGGTGGGGATGATATTCTAATCGGCAATACTGGTGCCGATACGCTAACTGGTGGCGCTGGTGCTGATGTTATGTATGGTGGTGCAGGTAAGGATGCCTTTGTATTTGCATCCGGCGATAGTGGTCAAGCCACAGGATTTGATGTAATCAAGGATTATCATATTGCAGCTGCCGGTACTGGCGATCTTATTAATTATTCGACTGCTAGCATGTCTGTTGCTGGAATGTCCGCAACCGCAACATCCTCTATGGCGTCCATCAGTAGCACAACTGGAGTTGCTACATTTGCAGCGGGGTCAGGCACTACCTTGGCTGATGCGCTTAGTGATATTGCGGCAGCAACTGGCACAACTGCTGGAAAAATGGCTCTGTTCCAGGTTTCTGGTAATGGTGACTACTACTTATATATATCAGACGCTACATTAGGGGTGGGTGCTGGAGATGTTGTGGTTCAGCTACAGGGGGTTACAGCAGTTTCAACTATAAATATTGTTACTACTACAGGCTCAACCAAGGGTCTTACAATTACTGCTGGAACTTCGGTGGCGCCAATTGCACTTGATTTAAATCGTGATGGAATTGAGTATCTAAACCGACAAGCAAACGTTGTATATGATTATTCTAATAATAATTTATTACTATCTACTGCCTGGGTTAATCCTGAGGATGGTTTACTTGCAATTCAGAAGGGGGATGGATCGCTTAGCATTACTTTCTCTACTGAAACAGGTGAAACCGACCTCCAAGGTCTCGCCAAAGTCTATGACACCAATCATGACAATGTCTTTGATGCTAAAGATGCTGGATTTAATAACTTTGGTGTTTGGCAAGATGCCAATAGCGACGGTATTGTTCAAGAGGGCGAATTTAGAACTCTTGCTGATAGAGGAATCGCTAGCTTATCACTGACTTCCGATGGCGTAATTCATACTGCAGCAGGCGGTGATGTCTCCATCTTTGGTCAAACCACTTACACCATGACTGATGGCAGCACCGGTATTGCAGAGGACGTTGCCTTTGCTGTGAGCCCCGTTGTTGCTGATGGTAATGGGGTGCAAGATGTTTATCACATTGCTTCTGTGGCTGACGCTGCAGTAGTAATTGATAACTTCAGCATCAATGATGGCGATCGTGTTGATTTATCCTCCATTCTCCATCCTGCTGATAGCGTCCATTCCATAATCTCTATGGACCAAAATGGTTTGGCGGATTCTCATTCAACCATTACTGTCAATATTGGTGGCGTGGACTATGAAGTAGCCACTCTCTACGGTAAAGAAATCGGTGTACCTGATGCGCTGGGTGCTCATGCCGGTGGATCCTCATTAAGTGATGCCTTGCATGGCGCCAGTTGGACTGATGTAGTCGATGTATCTAGCGATCATGGCGGTCCTGCATCCATTTCAGCGGCCGGTGGCGCTCTCACCAATAGCTATAGCAATGAAGCAGGCGATTGGACTGTACAAATCAAGTCAGGCACAGCTACTGTGGATGCAACTAACAAGCAGATTAACTTCACCAGCGATCATGCTGGTAATGAGGCGATCATTACGACTGCTGACGGTACTGCACATGAGATTTCCAATGTAGACAAGATTTTGTGGCATTGATTAATCATGGCAAAGAGTTTGGGTAAAAAGTTAAAAGGCGGGGGAGCTGGTATTAAAGCTGGCCCCCTTAAGAAATCAGCAGTTACAAAAGTAACAACCACCACAAAGGCTAAGGGCAATGCATCACCTAAAAAGGTACCTAAACCCCATATGCCCATAAACATCGATAGCTCTCATTCCCCATCAGAGCTACAGGCAGCACTGATTAATGCAGAAAAGCTGCACCTCAAAGGTCAGCTGCAAGAGGCCTGGGTTCTTTATCAAGACATCTTGCGCCAAGAACCCGCTCACTATGCGGCAATACATGGCATGGGACTCATCGCCGCGCAGATGAAAAGCTATTCCATGGCCATTGATCTCTTTAATAACGCCATTGCAGTCGATAAAACCAATCCAAGAGCCTATAGCAATCTAGCCAATGCGCTCGCTAGCGAGGGCAAGAATGCCTTAGCCATTAAAAATTATGACAAAGCCTTAGCTCTAGACCCAGGGTATATCGATGCCATTAAAAATAGGGGGATTGTTCAGGCAGAATTAAAGCGATATAAAGAGGCGCTGGCAGATTTTGCTAAGGTACTTGAGCTACAGCCGGGGTATTGGCGAGCCCATATCTATACCGCCAATGTACTGATTTCTATGGGTGAGCTTGATAAGGCTTTACAGGCTTATGACTTCGGATTAGCAGCCAACCCCAATAGTGCAGCCCTGTGTAATAACGTGGGGGCAATCTTGTGCTCTATGGGGCGGTTTAAGAATGCTCTACCCAAGTTAGATAGGGCAATCAAAATCAATCCCCAGTATGCAGAAGCTTTTAATAACAGGGCAGTAGCGCTGATTGGTTTAAAGCGGAATCAGGAGGCACTTCAGGATTACGACCATGCGATAGTGATTAAGCCCCAGTATCCAGATGCAATGATCGGCAGATCCAAACTACAAGCGAGTATGAATCTATGAGAAAGAGTGGGCTGAGAGATCGCTCGCCAAGACTGAAGGCCAGTTTTGCGGTGACAACAGCAAGTGGAATTAGCGGGATATCTAAGGATATTAGTGCTACTGGAATTTACTTTGAGCTCGATGAGAAGCAGGAGCTTGGGTCGCTGATTGCTTTCTGGATTGAACTAGATACCCCTGGTGGAATGTTGAAGGTCATATGTGAGGGCGAGGTAGCCAGGGTGGTAGAGGAAGGCGGCAAAATGAGGGTAGCAGCAAGAATTGTTAATCAAAGGATTGAGTCTTAAACCAAATCTAAAGGCAATCACAGTGCATTGCTTCCAGCGGATTCATTTCTTCAATTAATGGTCAGTAGCGCGGCGCTTGGGATGCAAGTTGGGATTGTCTGTCTTTTGGAACTTGCCGCAAAATACATAAAGCTCCATTCGGTTACGGACACTCAGCTTATAGTAAATAGAGGCTAGGTGATTGCGTAGGGTATGCTCACTGATATGCAGACTCTCAGAAATCTGTTTTAAGGTTTTGCCTGAATGCGTTTGAATAGCGCGAGTCACTTTTTCTTCTTTAGCGGTTAGGCTAGCTAACTTTTTTTGCTCACTGGATAATTCTTTTGGGGAATTCGCTTGTGCAATCTGTAACAGAATGCGTGAGGTTGCATTGCGGTTAAGCCACAACTCTCCTTCATGAATCTTCTCAATTGCCTTGACTAGATTTTCAGTTGGCTCGGTTTTATTAATGACGCCTCGAGCGCCGTTGACAACGGCTTGATCATGAATTTTTGAGCTTCTACTACCCGTGTAAACAATGATTCTTGCATTGCTAACTTCGAGGAGTGCGGAGATTAATTCCACTCCGTTTTCGTCATGAAGATCTGGTTCAAGAATGATGACATCTGGATTGGAGCTAGCGGCAAATTTTAAGGCCTCAGCAGTGTTGGTTGCGAGTGCACAAACATCGAACCGGCCATTAAGAGAGAGTAGTTGTTTAACACCCCATAACGTGATTTGATGTGGATCAATCAGTTGAACCTTGATTTGAGCCAGTTTGGTATCAGTTTCCATAAGCATTCACGAAGTGTAGCTGTTTTATGCAAACCTAGTAGATGCATGCCACTTTTTTGCCCTAGGAATGTGCATTTAGTACTTAAGTACTAATTTAACAAAAATTGGGGAAATATGTGAAATAAGTTATAGCCCAGGCTGAAGATTCTATTACATTAATACTAGGCATTCGCTTATAGTAATAAGCATCAAATCCTAAAGATTAAGATCCCCAGGAGTATTTTTTTGCGTCGAATTTTTTCATCTTTCCCGTCAATATTGATTGCATTCTTGGTTTTAACAGCGCCTTTGGCAAATGCAGCCGATAAGGTGGTCTTACAGCTTAAATGGACACACGCCTACCAATTTGCGGGTTACTACGCCGCTAAAGAGCTAGGCTATTACGATATTGCTGGTTTGGATGTGAAGATCAAGCCATTAAGCCCTGGCGAGGATGCGCTCCAAGAGGTTGTGTCAGGTCGAGCCAATTATGGTTCTGGCACCAGCGGCATATTGGTAGCTAGGCAAGAGGGTGCTCCAGTAGTCGCATTAGCAGCCATTTATCAGCACTCGCCTTATGTGTTGATTGCCAAAAAGTCTCCAGGATCTGAAGACATCCATAGCTTGGATGGAAAACCCATTCTGTTGAGGCGCCTTTCAGATGAATTACTGGTGTACTTAAGACGTCAAAATATCACGCTTTCTAAGGTTGCCTCCTCTGTGCCAGGCATGGATACAGTTGAACAATTGACATCCGGAAAGGCGGCGGCGATTTCTGGCTATATTAGCAATGAACCCTATCAGTTGGCTGCCGCTGGAATTCCTGCTCAGATATATAGCCCACGTTCAATTGGAATTGATATCTATGGTGATAATTTATTTACTACCAGCGAAGAAATAAATAAGCATCCCGAGAGAACTGAACGCTTTCGGCTGGCAAGTTTACAAGGCTGGGAATATGTATTAAATCATCCTGATGAAGCGGTTGCCCTAGTTCAAAAATATGCTCCCCAGGAATCAGCCGCCAAAATTCAGTTTGAGCGCGATAAGTTGCAACCCCTGATTAGGAGTGACTTAGTTCCGGTGGGCTTTATGAATGAAGCGCGCTGGCAGCACACTGTCGAAATTTTTCAGGAGGCTGGTGGTCTTAAGTCTGATTTTTCGCTAAAAGGGTTTGTCTACAATGCCAACCCCAAGCAAGATCTCGCATGGATCTATGGCGCCTTGTTCATAGCTGTGGCAACCTTGCTTGCAGTCTCGACAGTGGTGTATTACATTTGGCGTCTCAATAAACGCCTTACTGTTTCTCTGACTCAAGTGCAGCATTTAGCCTATCACGATAACCTGACGGGTTTGCCTAACCGAAATCTCTTTGTTGATCGTTTGCAAAGAGCTATTTTGAAGGCTCGTCGTGAGAAAAGTGTGCTTGCTCTCCTGTTTATCGATATTGATCGATTTAAAAGCATTAATGATCAGTTCGGGCATTCTGCTGGAGATGAAGTTTTGAAGGCTTGCTGTAATCGCATGATGGCTTGCATTCGTGACTCCGATTCTCTTGGGCGTATCGGCGGCGATGAATTTGTGCTATTGCTTGAGGATTTGCATTCTTCCCAAGATGCTCTAGAAATTGCTAAAAAAATTAAATCTGCTATTGAGATAGGCGTCACGGTTAGTGGTGAGCTGATTCACACTACAGCGAGTATCGGCATTGCGCTTTATCCTAGTGACTCTGATAGCGAAGAGGGCTTATTTAAGCGGGCTGATTCGGCTATGTATAAATCCAAACAAAGTGGAAGAAATGCTATCTACTTATATTCTGATGTTGTAGCTCAGGAGAAAACATAATTTCTATGGATTTATTTAATAAAGCCTTCTACTTGAGCTTTGCCTTAATAGTGCTGGTCATTTATTTAGGTTCTTTTAGCCACAAAGAAATCCAGTTACAAAATAAAAATTACCATTATTGGCCAACTGCTTTGCTGCTAATGGTGGCAGCAAACTTAGGATTCTTTTTCGCAGGAATCGAGCCAGCTTTTTTCCTTTCTGTAGGCAATACCAGCCTAGCTTTTTCCGCTTTAGCGATTGTGTTATTTATTCGCTCTTGGGATTCCAGTAATTCCAGCATTTCTAAGAATACATTTTGGGTTGCTTATTTACTTTCTTTGCTTGCCTATGAGTTTCTGAGAGTCTACGCATCTTTTAACGCTCGGGTGTACCTGATGACGGGCTTATTGGGCGTTCTGTCATTAGTTGGATTGGTTGAAACCTTTTTGCTACCCAAGCGTGAGATGTCGGCCCAAGTGATGGTTTTGAAGGGCACTTTTTTTGCTCATCTCCTTTTGGTCACTGTGCGAGCATTTAATCTTACTTATTCCATTTCTAGTGGCTCGCTAGTGACTACGATATATCAGGAAGGTGCAATTACCGGCATGCTGCGTGCCCTCGGTGTTGCTTCGAATTTGCTGATTTATTTGGCCATAGGCAACATTCTTTTGGAAAAGGTGTGGCGTAAAGAAGAGAAGAAATCTGCCAGCACAGAAAGAAAGATGCTTGCCAGCCTCAACTCTCTCGCAATGGCGCGGGACAATGAAACAGGCGCTCATATTGTTCGTACCAAAGCTTATGTTCGTCGTTTGGCATGGCGCCTAAGAGATCAAGGCAGTTATGTTGATCAATTAAGCGATCGCACTATTGAGCAGATTTCAGATGCTGCGCCTTTGCACGACATTGGTAAAGTGGGTATACCTGATCATATTTTGTATAAACAGGGTGCCCTGACCAAAGATGAGTGGGGTGTCATGAAAACCCATGCTTTTATTGGGGAAAGTGTTTTAACTTCTACTAAGGTTCAACTTTCAGATGGCAACGGCGACGACGACGACGACGACGTCATAGATTTGGCGATCCAGATCGCCGGTGGTCATCATGAACAGTGGAGTGGTGGTGGCTATCCGCGTGGCCTCAAAGGACTTGCAATCCCATTGGCTGCCAGAATCATGGCGTTAGCTGATACCTATGACGCTTTGATTAGTGAGCGTGTATATAAAGAAGAGTGGACGCATGATCAGGCCGTCAGTGAAATTTTAAGCAAGAAGGGGATTCACTTCGATCCTTTGGTTGTTGAGGCGTTTATGCAGGAGCAGGATCACTTTAAAGAAATTGCCCAGCGCCATAAAGATGAGGCGTTAGAAGGCAAAGTATTTCGAGATTTAGGGCAAACAGTAGAACAAAAGTTGCGACGTACTGAAGAGAAATTTGAGTTTTTATTTAAGCATTCACCAATCGGCATGGCGATGGTTGATCATGCTACTGGTGACTTTCTTGAGGTTAATGATGCATTGCTCGCTTATACCCAATACACCAAAGCAGAATTTCTGAAGTTATCGTTCTGGGATATCACGCCACCAGAATATGCTAATCAGGAGGCGGAACAAATTGCCCAATTAAATAGTACAGGCTCATTTGGGCCGAACTACAAGGAATATATTCGCAAGGATGGCAGCCGTTTTCCCATCTCCATTCGTGGATTTATTTTGGCTGATGCTGATGGTCGGAAGTTGGTTTGGGGGGTTATTGAAGACCTTAGCAGCATCAAGCAGGTATGAATGTGCTTAAAAAACCTACGAAGAAATTTCTAAACTTCTTTCCAAATAGCCTCTGTAGATAGCCTGTTGCTCAATGCCCCAGAGAGCGAAGCAACTCAGGGTATAGTGTGCCTGCCTATGACCGATCTGCCCATCCCAAGTTCCTCCGATATTGAAATCACCCCTGAGTACCAGGCGGTGATCGATGCCATTGAGCGTCACGATCCCT
>CAIOIX010000246.1 GCA_903858445.1 uncultured beta proteobacterium | reverse complement strand
GTTTTTTCCGCAGCTACTTTTCTAATGACCTAGCCATTGACCTAGGAACCGCAAATACTTTAATTTATATGCGTGATCGGGGTATTTTGCTTGATGAACCCTCTGTTGTGGCAATTCGGACAGAAGGCGGCCCAAGTGGCAAAAAAACCATTTTGGCCGTTGGTAAGGAAGCAAAGGCGATGTTAGGACGTGTTCCTGGGAATATTGAAGCCATTCGCCCTATGAAAGACGGTGTCATTGCCGATTTCACCATCACCGAGCAAATGCTCAAGCAATTTATCAAGCTGGTGCACGAGAGCAAGCTGCTCAAGCCAAGCCCGCGCATCATTATTTGCGTTCCTTGTGGCTCCACTCAAGTTGAACGTCGCGCCATCCGTGAGTCCGCATTGGGCGCCGGCGCATCCCAGGTATTTTTGATTGAAGAGCCAATGGCTGCAGCAATTGGTGCCGGCTTACCAGTATCCGAAGCTGCAGGCTCAATGGTGGTTGACATCGGCGGCGGCACAACTGAAGTTGGCGTGATGTCTTTAGGTGGTATGGTCTACAAAGGATCCGTACGCGTTGGTGGCGACAAATTTGATGAAGCCATTACTAACTACATTCGCCGTAACTTCGGCATGTTGATTGGTGAACAAACTGCCGAGTTAATTAAAAAGACTATCGGCTCAGCTTTCCCTGGTGCTGAAGTGCGCGAGATGGAAGTAAAGGGGCGCAATCTATCAGAAGGTATTCCACGTAGCTTCACCGTTACCAGCAATGAAGTACTTGAAGCCCTCACTGACCCACTCAATCAAATCGTGACTGCTGTTAAAGCAGCGCTTGAACAAATTCCACCTGAGCTTGCCTCTGACATCGCTGAACGCGGCATGATGCTGACAGGCGGCGGAGCATTGCTGCGTGATTTAGATCGCCTGCTCTTGGAAGAAACTGGGTTGCCCATTCATGTGGCAGAAGATCCCCTCACTTGCGTCGCTCGTGGTTGCGGTATCGCACTAGAGCGCATGGACAAGCTGGGCGGAGTATTCTCGCAAGAGTAATCGACTTAAGCGTCGACCAGGGCATTGCAACATAGCGCTCCTCCACTTTTCAGACAAGGCGTTCCTGCTTTAGTAAAACTGATTGTCTGCCTCTCGATCAGCATCGCCTTGATGTTGATCGATTTTCGCTATAAGACTCTCAATCCGATTCGAGATAACCTTAACTGGATTTTACGTCCTCTTGAATATGTGATGCAAATGCCCCGTAATGCGCTTGAAGCCTCTTCTGAATATTTCACGACGCGCGGAACACTGGATAAAGAAAATCAAGAGATGAGGGTTCGCCAAGCGGAGCTCTCCTTGCTTGCAAACCAATCTGAATTTCTCACGATTGAAAATCAAAATCTACGGCAGTTAATGGATTTGCAGAAACAAATTGCATTTAAAACTCTTCCTGTAGAAATTCTCTTCAACCCACCCAACCCAATCTCCCAGCGCATCGTGATTAATCGTGGAAGCCATGACGGCCTTAGGCTTGGCAACCCAATCGCCAATGACGCCGGAATCCTAGGTCAGGTAGTGCGTCTTTATGATCGCTCTGCAGAAGTTTCCTTGCTCGAAGATCGTGACTTTGCGGTTCCTGTGCAAGTAGCACGTAACGGCCTGCGCGCAGCGGTATTCGGGGCTGGTCGCGGCAATCCCTTGGAACTACGTTACCTACCTGTCGCTAGTGACCTGGAGGTCGGGGATGTCTTAATTACCTCTGGTATTGACGGCGTCTATCCACCAGGTTTTGCAGTGGCCGTTATCAGCCGTATTGAACGTAATGCAGAAAAGAATTCCTCCAATGTATTGTGCGTTCCCGTGGCCCCCCTAAACCGTTATCGCCAAGTGTTGGCGCTACTTTATGATCCACAGCTAGATGCCAAGCCAAGTGTTGCCAATACATCTAGCTCTGGAGGCGCTGGCGTTATGACGCCAGGTCGTCGCCAAACTCGTGCGCGAGGCATGCAATGATTGACTTCCAAAGCGGCTATATTCTCCGGCCTGTTAATCCAATCTTTATTTATTTCAGCCTGCTATGCGCATTACTACTCAATCTTCTACCTATCGGTAACTATGGCTGGGTTCCTGACTGGCTGATTATCTGCATCGTGTTCTGGAATATTCATCAACACCGCTATGTCGGCGTGATGATCGCATTCGTACTTGGTCTGCTGATGGACGTACACAACTCAGATCTTCTAGGATTGCACGCATTTAGCTATTCACTGGTTGCCTACCTTGCCATCTCTTGGCACAGACGCATCATTGCCCTGAATGTGTTTACTCAAGCCCTACATCTCTTACCAATCTTTTTGCTGGTCTCTTTATTTCCAGTCTTGATGCATTGGATACTGAGCGGAGAGCTTTACTGGTGGGCGCTGACCGGCTCAATTCAAGCTGTCATTGAAGCGATGCTGTGGCCATTAGCAACGCGTATTTTGCTTATACCCCAACGTCGACCGATTGACGTTGACCACAATCGACCACTCTAAGCGGTTGTATGGTTTCTTTTAAAAAGGCGGATCTAAACTCTTTTCAAGAGCGCATTCATATTGCAACTATCTTTGTTACGGTTTGCTTTCTGCTGCTGGGCACTCGATTGGTTTGGCTACAGATTATCAGTCACGGCAAATATGCCTTACTAGCCGAGAGCAACCGCATTGCACTTGTCCCTGCTCCCGCAAATCGTGGTCTTGTAATTGATCGTAATGGCATTGTGATTGGCAGAAACTATTCTGCACTCACTCTTGATGTCAATGCTGAAGAGGTCAAGGGTAATATTGATGATCTGATTGATGAGTTATCCAAAATAGTTCTGATTTCCCCTAAAGACCGCCGTAATTTCAAGCGCTCCTTGGAAGATTCCCGAAAAATGGGTACTTTTCCCCTCCGCTCCATGCTTACAGAAGCTGAAACAGCAAGATTTATGGCAAATCGCTACCGCTTTCCTGGGGTAGAAATCCGCGCCCGTAGCTTCCGTGAGTATCCCTATAACGAACTGGCCTCCCATTTAATTGGTTATATCGGACGCGTTTCTCAAAGGGATAAAGAACGCATGCAGGCAGAAATCGAGGGAGCAAAGGCAGATGATCCCGATGCATTGCAAAGCTCTTTTCTTCCCGGCATTCAGTACGTTGGAAAAATTGGCCTAGAGCAAAAGTATGAAACCGTACTGCGTGGTGTGCCTGGGTACGACCAAGTAGAAATTACTGCTGGCGGAAAGCCCGTGCGCACTCTTTCAAGCGTGCCGTCCATTCCTGGAAAAAATATTGTTCTATCGGTTGACATTAAATTGCAATACTTGGTGGAAGAGCTCTATGGCAATTTCCGTGGCGCCTTCGTAGCAATCGAACCTGAAACTGGTGATGTTCTTGCCTTTGTGTCGAAACCTAATTTCAACCCAAATGATTTCGTTGAAGGGATTGATTCCGTCACCTGGAAAGAGTTGAATGACTCTCCACAGAAGCCACTCTACAACCGACCGCTAAAGGGCATCTATCCACCCGGGTCAACCTATAAACCTTTCATGGCTCTTGCCGCCTTAGAAAATAAAAAACGCACTCCGTCACAAACTATTTTTGACCCAGGCTATTTTGATTTTGGCAACCATACCTTCCGCGACGATAAAAAAGGTGGGCACGGAACGGTAGATATGCAGAAGTCGATTGTTGAATCTTGCGATACCTACTACTACATGCTTGCTCGAGACATGGGCGTCAATATGATTGCGGACTTCATGAAACCATTTGGTTTTGGACAAATTACAGGCATTGATTTGCAAGGAGAGTCTGCTGGTGTTCTACCTTCAACCGAATGGAAGAAAAATACTTTCAAAAAGCCTGAGCAACAAAAATGGTACGAAGGCGAAACAATTTCTCTGGGAATTGGACAAGGGTATAACGCCTTCACCATTTTGCAACTAGCCCATGCTATGGCCAATCTTGCAAATAACGGTATTGTGATGAAGCCACACCTAGTGAAGGCCATAGAGGATCCATTTACCCGTACTCGCACGCTCACTACACCAAAAGAAAGTTATCGCATTGACCTCAAGCCGGAGAATATTGAGGTTATTAAAAATGCGATGGTTGAAGTTAATCGCACCGGAACATCTGCTACAGCATTCCAAGGCGCTGGTTATGTAGCTGGTGGCAAAACCGGTACCGCTCAAGTCTTCAGCTTAAATTCTAAAGACTACAAGCATGGAGCCACTGCTGAATTTTTACGAGACCATGCCTTGTATATCGCTTTTGCTCCAGCGGATAAGCCGCGTATTGTAATTGCGATGGTCGTTGAGAATGCAGGATTTGGCGCTCAATATGCCGCACCAATCGCTCGCAAGGCACTCGATTACTATCTTGAAGGTAAATGGCCAAAGGAGGTTCCTGAATGGAAAAGAGCCCCATAAAGAAAATCCGGAGCGCCTTCACTCATCTTTTTTCTGGGTTAGATCGCCAGCTTGGCTTTATCCTGCTTGGCTTAGCGGCCGTTGGCTTTTTCACTTTTCTTTCTGCCAGCCAAAATACTCCCGTCCTTGTAGAGGATGAATTACGTAATCTCGCACTCTCATTTGTTGTCATGTGGTGTGTTTCACGTATTCCACCAAAGTGGCTTGAAATTTCTGCCGTCTGGATCTACAGCCTTGGAGTTGCACTACTAATTGCGGTTGCCACCTTCGGTCTAATTAAGAAGGGGGCACGTCGATGGCTCAATATCGGCATTGTTATTCAACCATCTGAGATCATGAAAATTGCGATGCCCCTGATGCTCGCTTGGTACTTTCAAAAAAGGGAAGGCCTGCAAAAAACTTGGGATTACGGAATTGCACTCATCATCCTAGGTCTTCCCGTAATGCTAATCGCGCGACAACCCGATTTAGGAACTGCTCTTTTAGTTTTTGCAGCCGGCATGTACGTCATCATTTTGGCTGGACTTCCTTGGAAGTGGATTCTTCCTTTTGTTGGTGCCGGTGCATTTGCTATCTTGCTCATGATTATTTTTGGCAATACACTTTGCGCACCGGATGTTGCATGGCCCTTTGTGCATGACTATCAAAAGCATCGAGTTTGTACCTTGCTAGATCCCAGCAGCGATCCTCTGGGTAAAGGCTTTCACACTATTCAATCAATGATCGCAATTGGATCTGGTGGTTTTTTTGGTAAGGGCTGGTTTCAGGGCACTCAAGCACACTTAGAATTTATTCCAGAGAAGCATACTGACTTCGTCTTCGCTGTTTTCTCTGAAGAATTTGGCTTGCTTGGCAACCTTATTTTATTGGCCCTCTTTTTTGCGCTCATTAAGAGAGGTTTAGCCATCTCAGCTAGTGCGCCGAACTTATTCACCCGCCTATTGGGTGCTTCAGTGACGCTAATTTTCTTTACCTATGCTTTTGTCAACATCGGCATGGTTAGCGGCCTTCTGCCAGTAGTTGGGGTACCGCTACCGTTTATTAGCTATGGTGGCACTGCGTTAGTAACACTAGGTCTTGGAGCAGGGATCCTGATGAGCATTCATCGTCATCGCCGTTTAGTACAAAGCTAGCTTGCTGTAAGTACTTTTGTACGAAAGATAGCAACTCTAGAAATAAAAAAGCCCGGCATGCCGGGCTTTTTTATCAACAAGAAAGAATTACTTCTTACGCTTGTTAACTGAATCTTTGAAGGCTTTACCAGCAGAAAACTTAACGGTTTTAGCAGCAGCGATTTTGAGTGGCTCACCAGTTTTAGGATTGCGACCCATACGTGCAGCGCGCTTACCAGATGAAAAAGTACCGAAGCCGATCAGTTGCACTGAGTCACCTTTAGTAACAGCTTTAATGATGTGTCCAATAGCAGAATTTAATGCAAATTCAGCTTTGGCTTTAGAGATCTCAGCGTCGTCAGCAATCGCTGCGATTAGTTCTGCTTTGTTCAAGTGAAGCTCCTTATAGATATTGATGTCAGCGCACTTTGCGCTTACGTGATTTTAACCACAAAAAATTATAAAAATAGATGCTTTAAAGATAATATTTTGCATTACGACTTTTTATTCGTCTAAAACAGTTATGTCGGATACGAAATACTCTGTGTCACCAAAACAAGTTGTAGGCAATCCAATGTGCTGCTGATACTTGAGGGCCACTTTTTTACCCAAATTGGCATTAATTTTTTGCGCCACAGCATCTTCACGCACTGTAAAGAGGAATTTTTCAGACATCGTTCCAGGCATCGATACCATCGCCAATTCGCCCTCCCAAGTCTTACAAATATACCCGCGGTTAGAGAATTTTTGAACGTATCCTGCGCGCTCGCCACTACCGTAACTCCAATTGAGCATCGCCAAGGTATAGACTGCCAAACCCGCAATCCCAATAAATACAAGGCTTAAGAGCCACTTTATAAATTGATTCATTACTCTTTATCCTGGAAAATAGTTGTCATTAAGCGCAATTTAACAAGTAAATTACGTTATTTGTGCTCTCTATTTGGAGTATAGGAGCTTATTTAATCTAGAAATAGATAGGGATACTCCTCGATACAAATTAAAATAATGCATTAATGCTGATTGGTAAACCCATGCAAATACGCCATATTATTTTCCTTATCTTTGTTGTTTCGGCTGTATTTGTTTATTTCCGCGGGAAAGTACGTTTCGGCTTAGTGAGATCGCTCACTGACTATCAGGTACTTTTAGCACCAATAAATAGCCTGCTCTACATTTTTTCCAAAGTGAGGGCGGGGGCATTTATTCCTGTAGCGCAATTTCCAGAGCTTCAACCACTTCAGGACAACTGGGAAACCATTCGCCAGGAAGCTCTTTCCCTTAATGAGGGTGGCGCTATTGCTGCTGCAACTGGCTATAACGATATCGGCTTTAACTCTTTTTTCCGCACGGGCTGGAAGCGCTTTCACCTCTATTGGTACGGCAAGGAAATGCCCTCAGCGCAGGCTAGCTGCCCTAAAACAGTAGCTCTGCTCAAGTCCATCCCCTCGATCAAAGCGGCGATGTTTGCCTCCTTGCCCCCTGGAGCCACGCTAGTGCGCCATCGTGACCCTTATGCAGGATCCTTGCGCTATCACATTGGCCTTGTCACCCCAAATGACCCAAAATGTTTTATTGAGGTTGATGGCGAACGCTACTTCTGGAAAGATGGTGAGCCAGTCATATTTGATGAAACCTATATTCATCTAGCTGCCAACCAGACAGATCATCAACGCATCGTTTTATTTTGCGACGTAGAGCGCCCACTTTATACAAAGCCCGTACAACTCTTAAACCGCTGGTTTGGTCGTTACGTCATGAGTACTGCATCATCCCAAAATGTCGCTGGAGAAAAGCTTGGCTCTATAAACATTCTCTTTGGATACTTTTATCACCTCAGAGCTCAAGCCAAGAAACTCAAAGCCAAGCATCGCTCGGTGTATTACATTGGTAAATGGGTACTTATTCTAGGTATTTTGTGGGCAATCTTCTGGTAAACACTAGGGCGATAAGATTTGCGCTATTTGCTCTGGAGTAATGGAGCCCCAAATTTCTAGACGTTTTTGACGGCTACTTTGACCCGATAGAAACCGAATTTGCTTTTGCGGGATCCTTAATTGCTTAGCAAGCCAGGCGACTAGCATTTCATTGGCCTTATTTTCCATAGCCGGCGCCTGTAATGAAATCTTTAGGCAGCCATCGTGTAAGCCAACAACCTTACTCACCTTTGCACCGGGCTGGCAATGGATATTAAGCATAATTCCGGTGGGTGTTTGTTTTAACCAAATGGGCATCATCAAAGTACTTTAAACTCAAACTATGATTATGAAGAACTCTAGCGCCTTAGACCACCTATTTGCTAATAACCGCAAATGGGCAGAAGCCATGGTTGCCAAAGATGCCGATTTCTTTAAGCGCCTTGTCAACCAACAGGCCCCAGAGTATCTCTGGATTGGCTGCGCGGATAGTCGCGTACCCGCAAATGAGATTGTCGACCTTCTACCCGGTGAACTATTTGTCCACCGTAACGTAGCAAACGTGGTTGTCCATACAGATCTCAACTGTCTATCAGTCATTCAATTTGCGATTGACCTACTGAAAGTCAAGCACATATTAGTGGTGGGTCACTATGGCTGTGCAGGTGTTCATGCGGCACTGAGCGATCGTCGCGTGGGGCTTGCGGATAACTGGCTAAGGCACGTAAAAGATGTTCATCAAAAACATGAACGCTATTTAGGTGAAGTGCTCCCTACCCCCAAACGTCAAGATCGCCTCTGCGAACTCAATGTTATTGAACAGGTCGTCAATGTCTGTGAAACCACAATTGTTCAAGATGCCTGGGCCCGTGGCCAAGCGCTCACTGTGCATGGCTGGGCCTATCGTTTGGATACCGGCCTCGTAAATGATCTCGGGATGTCTAGTAGCTCTATAGAAGAGATGTCAGTACGCTACAAAAAAACATTAACGCGGTACGACGCTGAGTAAGGTTCAGCTTGCTTAAATCTTTATCTAATAAAGCCATCGTCGCTTTATTAAAGCTCCTCTCGATTTTGCCTTACAAACTATTGCTGGCTATTGGCTACGGCCTTGGGTTTATCGCCGCCAGGGTTCCGAGTGAGCGTAATCATGTTGTGAAAACGAACCTACGTCTGTGCTTCCCAACACTAGATGAAGGGGCTATCGACCAATTAAGTAAAAAACATTGGCGCCTGCTCGGCAGAAGTTTGGTTGAAAAGAGCATTATTTGGTGCGGTAGTGAACATCAACTTAGCAATATGATTGAAGTTCAATCAGAAGTTGATCTCTCTGATAGAAAGCCCCGCATTTTGGTGAATATGCACTTCGTTGGAATTGAGGGCAGCATTATTTTAAGTGCCCTTGCCAGAAGAAATCATTGGCCACGCACTTCAGGATTTTTTCAAAGAATGAAGAGCCCATTCTTTAATCAAAAAATCATTGAATGGCGTAATCGTTTTGGTGGAAACTCGATTGATCGCCAGGGAAATTCCATCGCATTGATACGCGAAATTCGCAAAGGCAGCCTTATTATCATTGCACCTGACATTGACTTGGGATTAAAGGACTCGATATTTGTACCTTTTTTTGGAATCCAAACCAATACCATTACTGCAGTATCCAGACTTGCAAGCATTACTGGCGCCGAAGTCTGCATGATGATTACTGTACTTAAACCTGACGAAAGTGGCTACTTGTGCACTATCAGCAAACCCCTGGATGATTTTCCGAGTGAAAACCCAGATGTCGATACGGCGCGACTAAATCAGATATTTGAAAAGGAAATCCGCCTCAGGCCAGCTGAATATTATTGGGTACATAAGCGCTTCAAAAATCGCCCCAATAATGAAGCTAGTCCTTACTAAGCCTTCATTTAAAGCGTCTTTTGTCCTATCATTAAGGCATGATTGAGCGTATTGGGCTATTTGCCGACCTTCACAGTAATTTAGAGGCTTTTGAAGCCTGCATGGAAAGAGCACAAGAGCTCGGCGTTACTCGCATGGCTTTCTTGGGTGACCTGGTGGGATACAACGCCGATCCAGTCGCCGTGGTGGATAGCATTGCGGAGCTGGTCCACTCAGGGAAAGCAATCGCAGTACTTGGTAATCACGATGAAGCTATCTTCAAAGATTACAGTCAGAGAATGAACGCCAGCGCCAATGAAGCTATTCAATGGACTAAGTCGCAACTAAACGCATCGCACGTGGATTTTTTAAAAAGTCTGCCACTCCTCATTAATGAGGAGGAAATTTGCTACGTTCATGCGTCAGCTCATAAACCTTCTGAATGGAATTACATTACAGAAAGCATGAGCGCTTGGCAGTGCGTCCAAAGCTCAGGCAAGCCATATACCTTTGTAGGGCATGCCCATGAGCAAGCTCTTTTTTATCAAAGTGCCGTCGGTAAGCTGATTCGCTTTGCCCCACATCCTGGCGATGAGGTGCCAGTAATGAGTCACCGTCAGTGGGTTGGTGTTGTTGGCTCACTTGGCCAACCAAGAGATGGGAATCCTAAAGCCTGCTTTGCAGTTTTTGAACCCGAAAGTTCTGCGCTCACCTTCCATCGCGTTCCTTATGATCACTTTCAAGCCGCAGATAAAGTGAGGCGTGCTGGCCTGCCAGAAGACCTAGCAAATCGCTTGATTACTGGCAAATAGATTACCCATGCCCATCAAAACTGACATTGAAGCTGTAGACGACATATTTCAGGAAGGCAAAGTAGTTGACGGGTTTACTCTTGGCAAAGAACTTCACCGTGGCGGGATGGCTAGCCTTTTCTCTGCAACTAAAGAGGGTATTGACCTCCCTATTCTTTTAAAAATTCCACGCGTTGGTAAAGACCAGCCCGTAGAGAGTTTGATCGGATTTGAAACCGAACTCACTATTCTGAGATCGCTCAAAAGTCCTTACGTTCCTAAATATCTCGGCTCGGGGAATATGGCAACACGCCCGTATATTGCGATGGAGCAAGTGGCAGGGCGCCCGCTAGAAGATCTCATTAAAGAGGGCAAAAAATTTAGCATTGATGAAGTCATTAATATTGGAGCTGATCTTGCCCAAGCAGTGCAGTCCTTGCACGCACAAGATGCCATTCATCTGGATATAAAACCAGACAATGTTCTGATTGACGAGCAGGGAAAATTAACACTGATTGACTTTGGCCTCTCTCACCACTCACGCTTCCCTGATTTACTCGCCGAAGAAATGCGCAAGGGCATTGGCTCTGCGCCCTATATTTCACCAGAACAAGTTTCTGGTGTTCGCTCAGACTACCGTAGTGATATCTTTTCTATCGGTGTCATCATGTACGAACTCCTTACGGGTGAACTTCCCTTTGGAAACCCTCAAACCATGAGCGGTTTACGAAAAAGAATGTGGGCAGAGCCATTTCCGCCTAGAGCCCTAAGAAAAGAAATTCCGCGCTGGCTACAAGAGGTGGTGCTACGTTGCCTAGAGGCGAGGGCAGACGAACGCTACCAGAGCGCGACGCGCTTACGCCAAGTACTGCGTGAACCCGAAAGCGTGAAACTCACTGAGCGATCTGAGCGCCTAGAACCCCCTAGCTTCTGGGAAAGCTTGAAGCGCTGGTTAAGAGCCGCAGGCTATGAACCTTCACCAAGTCCACTGCCCAGCAAAGGCAATCAAGATTCACCTCTGATGATTGCCGCAATGGACACGCGTCAATCTGATGAAGATTTACGCGAGCGGATGCAGACAACGGCAAAAAATCTCTTACAAGCCTATCCAGAAAGTCGCTTGGTTTGCCTCAGCACGATTGCAAGCACACCCACCTTTGAAGGAAACCAAGAGAGTGAAACTGCCAGCGGTATTGTGCGCGGACATTTGGTCCAGCTCATGGAATGGGCAAAGCCGCTGAAGCTACCACCAGAGCGCATCTCATATCACGTGCTAGAGGCACTTGATCCTGCGGCCCGTATCGTCGAGTTTGCAAAAGATAATGATGCCACGCTAATTTTGATTGGCGCATCGCATAAGCTGCCAAACAAAGTAACGCCCTGGAGAACCTCGATGACTAAGATCGTTGAAGAGGCTCCTTGCAGCGTTCACATCGTTAGAACTTAAACTTTTAAACCCAATAATCTGGCGGCATTACCACCCAAGATGGCTACGCGTTGAGCATTGCTTAATCCGGGCGTACTCATAACATGCTCTACTGGATATTCTTCCCACGGGATAGGGTGATCGGTGCCAATCACAACCTGGCTTGCCCCAACCTGGGCTACCAAGTGGCGCAGTGCTTCAGGCGTAAACACTAAAGAATCGAAATAGAGTTGATTTAAATATTCTGTTGGTTTTTTCTTGAGCACAATATCTGGATTACAGTTTTGTGGTGAAACAAAACAACTGTGATCCATTCTGGGGGCATACGAACCCAAGAAACCGCCACCGTGAGCAGCCAAGACTTTTAACTGCGGATACTTGTCCAACACACCTTCATAAATTAAATGCTGAAGCGCAATAGTGGTGTCCAAAGGATTACCGATCACATTGGACATCCACCCATTACCCTTGAATCGCTGAGCCAATTGTGGGGTACTTTGGGGATGGATAAAGAGGGTCACATTAAGCTCTTGCGCCTTAGCAAGTACCGGGTGAAACTTAGGATCAGAAAAATCCTGACCTAAAACACTTCCGCCAATAGCCGCTCCGCGCAAGCCTTGCTTTTTCACTGCATCCTCAAGTTGCTGCACGGCTAGATCCGGATACTGCATTGATAAAGCAGCGAATGCAGCAAATTTATCTGGGCGTAGGGCACAAAGCTCTGCCAAACTTTGATTATTAATTCGACAAATCTCAGCGGCAGTCTCTCTGTCTTGACGATACCAGTAGGGATTGACACTCAATACTTGCATATCAATCCCTTGCCCTTCCATCGCCTTAATGCGCTCATTAATCTTGATGAAATGCTCAGGAACTCCCTTAGTTGGGGGAGCTACAGACTTTGCATCATCACCCATCAGGTCAATGGCATCCTGGAACAGGCAGTGCGCATGAACGTCTATGGTCTTAACTCGTTTACCGTTAATAAACACTGGGGTAATCCGCTTGGGACTACCGCTTTGGATTTCAGCTGCATGCAACAAACCACAGCCGCAAAACGTAAGGCCGCCCAAAGTTTTAGCGGAAGTTTTTAAAAAAGAGCGACGACTGTTCATGTGCAAATCTCCCAATTAGAGTTTTTTTAAACCAAGCATCTCACGGGTTTCATTAGAGGAAGCCAATTCACCACCCATGTCATTAATGATGCGCTTGGCTCGAGAGACCAACTGTGCATTTGATTCGCACAACAGGCCTTTTTCCAAGTAAATATTGTCTTCCATACCAACGCGCACATGCCCACCGTATAACCAGGCCTGCGCCACAATGGGAAACTCTGCGCGACTAATCCCAAACGCAGCCCACAGAGCACCATGCGGCAACTGATCACGCATATACAAGAGAGTTGCTGGATCAGTATTTAATCCATATTTAACACCCATCACAAAGGTATACAGCCCAGGACCCTCTAATGTGCCATCTTTAATTAAGTCTTTTGCCAGATTTAAGTCGCCTGTATCAAAAATTTCAAGCTCCGGCATAACGCCTGCATCGCGAATCACTTTGGCCATCTTACGCACGTTAGTTGGGGTGTTCATCACCACATCTGCGCCAGAATTCATGGTGTTTAGATCCAATGAACAAATATCAGGCCTCAGTTGTGCGATATGCTCAACGCGCTTCAATGGGTCACATAGAGTAGTGCCTGGCGCAAATAGCTTAGGGTCGCCCTCAGTTGGCACGTATCTGCCGCCAGGGCCAGTAGTAAGGTTAATAATGAGCTCTTTGTTTTGCGCCTTAATAAGACTAATGACTTCTGCATAATGATCAATCTCCATCGAAGGTTTACCTGTATCAGGGTGACGAACGTGGATGTGTACTACGGCAGCACCTGCTTCAGCGGCACCGAGACAAGAATCTGCAATTTGCTTTGGCGTAATGGGAAGATAAGGAGTCATCTCTGGTTTTGTTAAATTACCAGTCACGGCACAGGTTAGGATTGTCTTACTCATGGATTTTCCTTTAAAGTTATTTTGATTGGCTTGTTAAATAATGGTTACTAAAACGCTTTCGACTCCAGACAACAAAACAGCCACACGCTTGCTGAATGTTGCGGAAATATTGTTTTCTGAACATGGCTATGCCATGACAACCGTGCGTGATATATCGGCTAAATCCAAAGTGAATCAGGCGCTCATCAACTATCACTTCAAAAATAAACGCGGCCTGTTTAATGCCGTCTTTGAAAGACGCGCTTCTGTATTGCTGCAAGAGCGGGTTGATCTTTTGAATGCGGCAAAAATAAAGGCAAAGAAGAAACCAATTCCATTGAAAGAATTGATTTATGCCTTTGTTTACCCGCCCTTGAGAATGGCGAGTGAAGACAAAGGCGGGCAGAGCTTTGTCAAGCTGCAGGCTAGACTTCATAACGAACCAAAAGAAATTGAAAACGCATTACGAGCAAGGCTATACGACAAAGTAAGCCTTTTGTTTGTAGAGGAATTGAAGCGTACGCTGCCAAAATTAAGTGAAGCCTCAATTTGCTGGCGACTAATTTTTGTCATGGGCCTGTACTTATATGTTGCGTCAAATACCGGACGACTAGAGGTCATCTCTAATGGAAAAGCCAAAGGCGGTAATTTGAAACAAGCCCTTCCAGAAATCTTGAATTTCTGTGAGCAAGGCTTCTTGTCTGCCCCTATTCAAGCTTAGTACCCGTATCTTTGACAATTTGAGCCCAGCGCTTTAATTCATCGGCCACGTATTCTGCAGTCTGTTTTTGCGTACCGCCCACCATCAATAAACCAGCTTGGTCGAATTTTTCTTTTGCCTCTGGATTCGCAAGAACCTGATTAATCGCTAGGTTTAATTTCTGAACAATAGCGGCCGGTGTTTTTGCTGGGGCAAATATCCCAGTCCATGTGTAATCCTTAATTTGTGGATATCCTAATTCAGCAAGCGTTGGAACATCAGGTAAATTTGCTAAACGCTTCTCGCTGGAGACACCCAGGATTCTGACCTTTCCTTGCCTTGAAAATTGGTACACGCCAGCAACCGCAGTACAACCTATTGGAGTTTCACCGCCGACCACCGCTAAGGCGGCAGGGCCAGCGCCTTTATATGGGATATGAGTGATCTTTGCTTTCCATATTGAGCGAAATAAATTCTCACAAGTCAGATGAGGTGTTGTCCCAGCGCCAGGACTTGAATAAGATAAATTCTCTTTGAATGCTAGGTCTTTAAGTTCAGCAATAGACTTTACAGGCACTTGTTCATTCACTGATATTAAATTCGGCTGGGTCGTTGCAATAACAATTGGCGTAAAGTTTTTATCTGGAATGTAGCCTGCAGATGCCCCATATAAAGTAGGGTTAACAGCATATGCTGCTGAGGTCACCAAGATCGTGTAGCCATCCGGCTGCGCATTGGCAACATATTGCGCGCCAATATTGCCTCCCGCCCCGGCCTTATTTTCTACAAACACGGATTGCTTTAGGATGTCGCCAAGTTGGCTTGCCAATATTCGCGCTGTTGTATCAACTGGGCCGCCTGGAGCAAAGGCAACCACGAGCCGAATAGGCTTATCAGGGTATTGCTGCGCAAATACAGGTTGAGCCGCAACTCCGAATGTCAATACTGCAAAGCTAAGCCCAGCCGTAATGCTTTTTTTAAATACTATTTTTATATTTTTTTGTAAAAACAACATTTTGTCTCCCCCACTATTTTGTTGGGAATTTCTTTTTTATTTTATTGCCAATGGATTTGTTGGGGAACCGACCGCACCCGTAATGGGGATTGCTGGTGCCACAAACATAAATTCGTAAATTCCATCTTTGGCACAATCATCAGCTAGATCCTTCACATAAAAAATCTCGCCCATGGTCATACCCATAATCGGAATGGTGATCCAGTGCCATGGCTGATTAATTCCAGCCTCAGATTCATTGGGGCGAACCTCGCAACCCCATGTATCACTTGCCAAGGCTGCCAGCTCAGTACGCTGTATCCACTCCAAAGTTTCAAATGCAAAGCCTGGTGCATCTCCACCAGGATACCCATCCCAGCTTCCTGCTTTAATTTTCTCTTCCATTTGCCCAGTACGCACAATGATGTAATCCCCGCGCTTAATTTCAATGCCCTGCTTTTTTGCAGTGTCGTCAAGATCTTGGCAGGTAATTCCATAACCCTCAGGCAATGTTTCAAGACCTTTAGCTCGCGCTACATCCAACAGGATTCCACGGCCAACCATCTTTGCTTTTGTCTTCTCAATGCCGCACTTAGCTGCACCAGCAGAGGACACTTCACGGCAGTCATAACCGTTATACATATAGTTTTCGTAAAATACATGTCCTAAACCATCCCATTGAGTGCCGCATTGCAAAGGCATCACCACCATGTCGTCCGCTGCCCGAATGCCGCGCTTATCCAATACTCCGGCATATGCATCTGTTCCCGTTCGCAACATCGTGTGCACAGGATTAATGCGACCCATTGAGGGATATTTTGTTTTGGCACCCTGGGGTCCGCTACTATCAAAGTTTAAAGCCAAGGAAATAACTTTGCCTTTTTTAACCAATTGAGCTGCCGCAATGATGTCTTCTGGCTGTGTAAAGTTTAAAGTGCCAATCTCATCTTCTGCACCCCACTTACCCCAATTTTTGTATTTTTCTGCTGCTGCGCTTAAATCTGCACGGGTGATTTTTTTCATTATTTACTCAGCGTTTGTTATCAAAGAAAAGTTAAATTTTTAAACAGTTGTTTAAATTATCAGGTAAAAAAATTCCTGTCAAGGATTCCTTATTGTGCAAAGCAAAAAATTTAATTTGGGAAGCGCGGCAGGTATACGCCATCGGCAGGTGGATGACGGGCCGTATTCATTTCCATTGCCAAAAAGGTGTAGTAACCCGCTATTCCCGCTAGATCAACCGCCCCCTTCTTACCAAAGCGCTGCTCTACCTTGGCAAAGGTGATATCAGAGACACGCTTATAGCGCTGTAACTCTATAGTGAAATCATAAATCAGGGTTTCGTCCTCACTCATCCCTTCTGGGTGACGGCCATCTTTGAGCGCGGCCGCAATGTCAGCCTTCAGGCCCGCCTTGATGGCGATTGGATAATGAATGCTCCACTCATAATCTTGACTCCACTCGCGCGCAGTAATCAAAATAGCAAACTCGCTCAATGAGTTAGGAATGGAGGATTTGTATCTTAAATAATCTCCCATTGCCCTTGCATTGTTCATTAACTCTGGGCTATACATCAGCATTGCAAAAGGACCCCAAGGCGCACGCTTACGCGCAAGCTCAAATTCCTGAGCAGCCTGCACTTGGTCTGGCGTGTATTGCTCAACTGGAATTACAGGCAGCCGCGTTTGGGCGAAGAGCGCTTGACTACCAGCGCATGTCAAAATAAAAATTGTGACTAACCAAGCCTGCTTCATCATCACTCAACCCCCTTGCAGAAATTAGCGCATCTTTTCTGTTTTTTTATCTAATAAGACTTCAGGCTCCTGAGCCTCAATCCAACTATCGCGATTCAAGGCTGCAGTCAATTGTGCTTGATTGAGTTCACCAGTCCACTTCGCTACGACAATTGTCGCTACGCCATTACCAACCAAATTGGTTAAAGCACGCGCCTCAGACATAAAGCGATCAATACCCAAGATAATGGCCAAGCCAGCGACAGGCACATTACCGACCGCAGAAAGGGTTGCCGCGAGCACAATGAACCCGCTACCAGTTACGCCTGCTGCGCCTTTTGATGTGAGAAGCAGGACCAAGAGAAGAGTCACTTGCTGCACGATGGTCATGGGCGTATCTGTTGCCTGAGCAATAAAGACCGCGGCCATCGTTAAGTAAATTGAGGTGCCATCCAAGTTAAATGAGTAACCCGTAGGAATGACCAAACCAACGCAACTTTTTTTGGCGCCTAAAAGCTCCATCTTCTCCATCATGCGAGGCAATACTGATTCGGATGATGATGTTCCCAGAACAATGAGAAGCTCCTCTTTAATGTAGCGCACGAATTTAAAAATATTAAACCCGTTAAAGCGCGCAATTAAGCCTAGAACAACGAAGACGAAGAGCAGGCAGGTGATATAGAAAGTCCCCATGAGCTTGCCCAAGGAAAACAAAGAGACAATGCCGTACTTACCGATAGTGAATGCCATGGCGCCAAATGCACCGATAGGCGCAAACTTCATGATGACGCCAATGATGTCAAATAGAACGTGTGATGTCTTTTCAATCAAATCAAACACTAATGTTCCACGACCGCCAAATTTATGCAGAGCGAATCCGAACAAAACGGCAATGAAGAGCACTTGCAAAATTTCACCTTTTGCAAAAGCATCGACCATCGTATTAGGGATAATGTTTAATAAAAATTCTGTAGTGGTGCCCATTTTTCCTGGGCCCGTATAGGCTGCGATGCCTTTGGTATCAAGACTAGCTGGATCGATATTCATTCCAACGCCAGGCTGCAAAACATTGACTACAACTAAGCCAACGATGAGCGCAATCGAGCTGACGATTTCAAAATAGAGGAGCGCCAAGCCTCCAGTTTTACCCACCTTCTTCATATCTTCCATACCAGCAATCCCCAGGACAACGGTACAAAAAATAATAGGGGCGATTAGCATCTTGATGCCTTTAATAAACGCATCCCCAAACGGCTTCATATCTACAGCGATACTGGGATAAAAATGCCCCAATAAAACACCGATGACAACGGCTGTAAGCACTTGAAAATAAAGGATTTTATAAATTGGGGGTTTTTTTAGAGTAGTTGTCAATTTCGGTTCCTTTATGAATATTGCCTTAATGCGCTATCTGATGAATAGCGCCCATTATCTCTCTACATCTTAAATTCTGTCACTGGCCGATAATACGTTTATGGAAAAAGTACGTGTTTCAAAATTACTCTCTGAGCTAGGGCTTTGCTCGCGTCGCGAAGCCGATGCCTATATTGAGCAAGGATTGGTCACAGTTGACGGGGAAGTTGTCAATGAACTCGGTGTACGGGCCTTTCGCCACCAAAAGATTGAGCTTCAATCTGGTGCCAAGGTACAGCAGGCATCACGCGTCACCGTCATCTTGAATAAACCCGTTGGCTACATCTCTCACTTTGATGACGAGCAAGAGTATCAGCCTGCCGCCTCCCTCATTACTCCGGAGAACTATTTCCCAAGCCCGCTGGATAGGGGTCGTAGCCCTCGCTTTAATACCCGTGGCCTTGCGCCTGCCGGCCGCCTCGACATAGACTCGACTGGAATGCTGGTATTAACGCAGGATGGTCGCATCGCCAAATTACTCATCGGTGAAAATAGTCCAATTGAAAAAGAATATTTAGTTCGTGTAGAGGGGCTGCTCTCATTTGAAGATCTTGATAGACTCAAGCATGGCCTCGAGTTGGATGGCGTGACCCTCAAACCAGCACAGGTGAGCTGGCAAAATGAAGATCAACTACGCTTTGTATTGCGTGAGGGGCGTAAGCGTCAAATCCGCCGAATGTGCGAAATGGTTGGCCTTAAGGTCTTAGGTCTCAAACGAGTGCGCATGGGTCGAATTTCCTTAGGCTCTCTACCTGTCGGCCAATGGCGCTTTGTTAGGCCTGAAGAGCAATTCTGAACACGGTCTACCCGCTTATAATTCTGTCCATACTTAGATAAGCGCAGAATTCCCATCGACACCATTTCATCTAGCACGCCAGGCGCGGAAGTTCTCCGTCGTCGCAGCTTTGCCATCATCTCTCACCCAGATGCAGGCAAGACGACACTGACTGAAAAATTACTGCTCTACGCAGGCGCGATTCAAATCGCCGGTAGCGTTAAGGCCCGCAAAGCCACCCGCCATGCAACATCGGACTGGATGGAGATTGAAAAGCAACGTGGTATCTCGGTAGCAAGTTCGGTGATGCAGATGGAGTATCGCAACTGCATCATCAACCTTCTCGATACGCCTGGTCACCAAGACTTCTCTGAAGACACTTACCGTGTTTTGACAGCCGTTGACTCAGCCCTGATGGTAATCGATGCAGCTAATGGTGTTGAATCCCAAACGCTTCGCCTACTTGAAGTATGTCGCGCCCGCAATACGCCCATTGTTACCTTCATCAACAAGATGGATCGCGAAGTAAAGCCCCCGATGGAGCTGATGGATGAAATTGAATCAGCCTTAGGAATTGAAGTTGTACCATTCACTTGGCCGGTAGGGATGGGTAAGTCCTTTGCTGGTGTCATTGACATTGCAAACTCACAGATGCGCATGTTTAAGGCGGGCGAAGATCGAGTGACTGAAGATTCGCATGCGGTTGTCGCTGTCAATGATCCCGCACTGAAGGAGCGTCTCGGATCAGATCTTGACGTTGCACTAACAGAGGTGGATCTCATCAAAAATGCGATGCCTGCCTTTGATCGCGAAGCATTCCTAGCAGGGCGTCAATCACCAGTCTTCTTCGGCTCTGCTATCAATAATTTTGGCGTACGAGAAATTCTCAATACCTTAGTGGAATTAGCGCCATCACCAGGCTCACGAAAAGCCCTTCAAAGAGAAGTCAGCCCTGCTGAAAGTAAATTCTCCGCAGTTGTTTTCAAGATTCAAGCCAACATGGATCCTGCACATCGTGACCGCGTTGCTTTCTTGCGGATTTGTTCTGGGCACTTTAAACGCGGCATGAAACTAAAAATTTGTCGTAACGGCAAAGAAGTTCGCACTAATAATGCGCTCTCATTCTTATCGCAACGCCGCGATATTTTGGATGAGGCTTTCCCCGGCGACATTATTGGATTACCCAATCATGGGCTTCTCCGATTGGGCGATACCCTGACTGAAGGGGAGCAATTGCAATTTACTGGTCTACCCTTCTTTGCTCCAGAGATATTCCGGATGGTCGAATCAGCTGACCCATTACGTTCTAAGCAATTACGTACCGGCCTTATGCAGCTTGGTGAAGAAGGTGCCATTCAGGTCTTCCGACCCCTGCTCGGTGGAACCATGCTTTTAGGGGCATTCGGTCAACTTCAGTTTGAAGTTGTGAGTCATCGCCTGCAAACAGAATATGGCGCAGAAGTACGGCTCTTGCCAGCCCGCTACAACCTAGCGCGCTGGGTAAGCTCAGACGATCCCGTCGCTCTTAAGAAATTTATACAAGAAAATATCCATCGAATGGCAGAAGATGTTGTGGGTGCTTCAGTATTTCTAGCCTCACACAAATCTGAATTAGATGTTGCTCAGCAGCGCTGGGAATCCATTCAGTTTCACGCGCTCAGAGAGCATGCTGGGCTGATTTACCAATCAGATTTAGCGGGCTAACGTACAGTTAAAAACAACGATCAGTTGGCTGTCACTATTTTTAAATGAAGCCACCTTTCCATATTGCTCACAATAGGCGCTAGCCCTTTTAGTGAGTTCAGCAATGGGTTCGCCGCTACTGTTAAGGAAGGTGACGTGGTTAGCATCCGATGCATCGGTATAGACGGCAGCGCATGCCATCAAGCTGGCGCTACATAACAATACCGAAAAATACTTTTTCATACGCATATCTTCTCGTGATGGTGTTTATTATTTACGTAACCAGCGCTCTACTAATATTGCCGTAATTTTGCTGGCCATGGGCCTATAAATTAAAATGCAAACAATGGCTACGGGATAGGCAACAGACCATACCTCAAGCCAGACCCAGAAAAAGTTTTCAGCAGCGCCAATCCGCACGAATGTAGTTGCTAGCGTAATACTCAAAGACATTACACAGCCCATTACTAAAGCAAAAATAATATTTGGAATGGTCATCATGATCTAAACATGAAATACACAGCACCGAGTAAACATAAGCCAGCCCAAATGTAATCGGTCTTAAAGGGCTCCCCCATATAAAACACTGCAAAAGGGACAAACACAGCCAAGGTAATGACTTCTTGCGCAATCTTAAGCTGGCCAAGATTGAAATATGCAATCCCAATTCGGTTGCCGGGAACCTGGAGGGCATATTCGAATAGGGCTATTGACCAACTGACTAGCACTGCAATCCACCACGGTTTAGCGGATAAATTTTTAAGGTGGGCGTACCAAGCAAACGTCATAAAGACATTGGAAAGGACTAGTAGGCCAATAAAACTAGCGGGCCCACTGAATATGGATAAATTTGGCATCCGCTAATCATAGCGCCTGATCTTTTTAACTGTTATTCTGAAAAGTGATCACTATTCCGCGCCCTAGATAGGGAGATTTGTGGGGACACCCCCAGATCTATCATCCAATACTCTAGGAAATCGATATGGCTGTCGGCCAAAACCAAAGAAATAGAAAAAATGATTCAATGCTTACTAAAACTGGTAAAGCTAGATTGGGTCCTCTTAATGCTGCCCAACTAACAAAGATGCTTGAATCAAGCACCAAACCCAAAGAAAAGGGCAAAATTCAGCGAGCCCTGAACAAGCAAGCTAAACCAGTTCTTGCAGCAGCCTAACTAAATGCCCCACTAGATTAATTTAGCGGGGCTTTTTAAAGCCTTACCTTTACCAAGGTAAGCTTGGTAATACGGGCTTTAGGCCTGCCTTCTGAATAGTGGGGACCGCCCTAGGTGAGGCTAAGAATGCAATCAAATCCCGAGACGCATCTAAATTATTTACATTGCTGGTGATGCCGGCGGAGAACAACACAGTCTGCTGCACTTCAGCCGGGATCTCGCCAATAAAGTCGATACCAGGAATTGGGATTAGCTCACTTACCTGCTGAAAACCTAATTCTGCATCACCTCTGGCGACCACTGTACCCACGCGCTCACTATAGATCTTCTTCGCCGTTTTACTCATCTGCTCAGCAATACCCAGCCTAGGAAAAAGCTCCGTAGATAAATAAGTGCCACTTGCGCTTGCTGAGTAAGCCACTGACTTAGCATTGAGTAAGGCCTGCTTTAGGGCGGGCACAGTGCTGATATCCGGCTTCGGCGCACCAGCCTTCACGGCCACCCCAATCACTGAAGCAACTAAGTCTACTCGTGTGCCAGATTGCACAGCTCCGCTCTTAATAAAGCTCTCTAAAGCTGGGGATGCCAGAATGAGTACATCGAACTTTTCATCTCTTGCCAATCTAGAGGGAATGGAATCGGGGGCCACCCCCATGGACGAACCATACGAGATGATGACTTTATTGGGGGATTGCTTTTCATACTCCGGCACAAGGGCCTTGAGCGCTTCAGCAAAAGCTCCAGAAGTAATCACCTGAATATCGGCAGCAAGAGCCGTTGTCGATAAAGAAAAGGCCGTAATTAGCCCAACCAACAGTTGCGTAAATTTTCTACTCATCAATGTCTCCTGCCTAAAATTGAATTGCTTGTATTAATAGTAGAGAATAAACAAAATGATTACCTACCGAGATAACGAAAAAATTAGCGTCGCCCAAGCCATTGATCTCTATATTAGATCAACGCTGGGTGAGAGGCGTCCGATTGATAAAGTGAAGATTTTTGAGGATATGCTGGCCAATGCCAGCCTCTTGATCACAGCATGGGATCAAGAAAAATTAGTTGGCATTGCTCGCACATTAACCGATTTTTCATACGTAGCCTATCTGGCGGATTTGGCAGTGGATGAGGGGTACCAAAGGCAGGGCATTGGAAAACAGCTGGTTGAAGAAACCAAATCCCATCTTGGCCCTGACTGCATGATTGTTCTATTGGCTGCCCCCAAAGCGAATGAGTACTATCAAAAGATTGGCTTTGAACACAATTCACGCGCCTGGACTCTCAAGAAATAGGCTTTGTCGTATCATTTCCGCATGAATACAACGCGCTTCTGCCTTGTGCGTCATGGCGAAACAGATTGGAATGTGGCGCGACGCTTACAAGGTCATACTGATATTGCACTTAATATCCATGGGCTTGCACAAGCCCAGCAGTTGGCACAATCACTCAAACAAGCACATCTAGAATTTGATGTGCTCTACACCAGTGACTTAAAACGTGCGGCCGATACGGCAAATGCCATTGTGGAATACCTTAAGACCCCAGCAATTACTAATCGGGAGTTGCGTGAACGACATCTTGGCGCCCTTCAAGGTCTTACACTCGATGAAGCCCCCATTGTCAAGCCTGATCTTTGGCGCGCGCATTTGGCGCGCGAGCTAGATCATGAAATGTCTGGTGGCGAAAGCATTGCTCAGTTTTCCCAGCGTATTAGAGGCGCTCTTGAAGCACTCCGCCTCAAACATCTCGGTAAATGTATTCTCCTCGTAAGTCATGGTGGCGCACTGGACATGATGTATCGAATTGCCACCAATCAAGCCTTGGATGCTCAACGTGTTGCGGTGGTTCCCAACGCCTCCTTGAACTGGATTTCTCATGATGGGGAAGCTTGGAGGCTCGATCGCTGGGCAGACATAGGCCATCTAGAGAAACTGGCCCTAGATAATCTAGATCTCTAAAGCCAAGTGTCAACTTGAAACTTATAGCCTATTATTCACCCATGAAATCCCTTCTATTTTTGTTGTTCATTGCCTTAGCAACACCCGTGTTTGCAATGGATGATTTTCCAGATGACGGTCTGCCTGACCATATTGTTGGCGATATTGGCGCAGCAGTTTATACCTCCAATCTCCATATTGGCACCGAGGGCACTCAATCTTTGGTCCTACCGTATGCTTATTTCGACTACAAACGCTTCTTTGCGCGCATCGACGAAATTGGAATTAAAACTTTCAAGATGGGCTACGGGTATTTTGAGCTCACTGGAAAAATTAATTTAGATACTTACAAGGTGAAGTCACCGATCAACGGCAACTCCATCAATCGAAGCGACCCCATTCCTCTGGGTATTGGCACCTATCAAGAAACACCGATCGGCGCTATTTTTGCGAATGCGTATCATGACTTTGGCAAGTCAAATGGTGCCCTTTATGAACTACTCTATTTCGCTGAAGTAGAAACCTATAAGAAAATTGTGGTGTATCCACAAGTCGGCATTGAAAGACAATCAAGCCAGTATGCAAACTATTATTACGGCATAAGTTCAGGGGAATCCAGCCTCACTGGTTATGGTGCATATGCTGCACCTGCCACCAATAATCTAATGGCAGGGATGATGATTGAGATTCCAGTTGTAGATAACTGGTATCTAAATGTCTACGGTAAACGCAAGTGGATGGGTGGCGGCATTAACAATAGCCCAGTCATGAATCGCTCTTTTCAAGACAACATTTTTATGGCTTTGGCTTATCGATTTAAGTAAGGCGAATTATCGAGCCTTATAAATAACAAAGCGCCACGAGGGCGCTTTGTCTGATTTGAAATTTAAAACCCTTTAATAGTTATTGAATACCCAAGCAACCATTCTGCGCCACTTTACCCGCAAAACGATCCTCTACCCAAGGGGCAAACAGGGGCTCTGCGACTGGCGGGGTGGTGTAATGAGTTTGCTCACCCTGCAACTGAATTCGCGCAACATTACCACCAAGCTTACACATCTGCTCCTGATATAGCTTCCCCATGAGGGGTGGCACTGCAGTATCTTTTGTACCCCAATAAATCGTTACTGGGGCTACCGGCTTCACCTTCTTAACCCCGCTCTCATATATGGCCTTTGCCCATGCAAGCGAATTCTTGGGCTGGGTATTCATCAATGTTTTATAGGTGCTGCCAAAGTTATATGAGATGGTATCAACAGCCGCATGAACACATTTACCCGTATAAATTTGATTGATGGCTTTACTACCCTCAGCAGTAAAAACATCCTCTAGGTGAAGATTTGAAAATCCATTGGGCAATGCCCAAAAAGTCATTGATAGGTGGGCAAAGCCCATGACATCACCAGAAAATGCCTGCACCAATCCATCGATGTACTTATCAGCAGAAGCCTTATCTTGCGGAGGATTGGCAATTGTTGCACTAACATCTGGTGGAGCCAAGGCAACAAACCCCACTAGCTCAATATCATCAAATGCGGTGCCTTTTTTTGCAATGTACTCAGGTGAACTAGCTGCAGCGAGCACTGTTCCGCCACCTTGCGACCAACCATAGATCAGCGCTTTTTTTCCAGCGCCCACTTCTTTCATATCACCTGCAGCGCGAATTGAATTAATTGCGTCTCTAGCTTGAGTGCCTGACACCATGTACTGATGCTTACCGCCACCGCCCAAGCCCTGGTAGTCTGCCGCCACAATCACATAGCCATCTTTGATAAAGCGCTCTACCGCTGGCATACCGTAATCAGTGCCTGAGTTTCCACCAATCAAAAAATATTCATTCAAGGGTTGCGCTGGATTGGGTAACTGCGATGGACCGCAATTTTGAGCCGTACCTGTTGTGCCGTGCGCCCAAGCAACTACTGGCCTGCCCTCTTTGGGTGCGGGACCAATTGGCGCCACTAGAATCCCAGTAGAAATTGTTTTTCTCTCGGCGTAATCAGAAGATACAAAAGCAATGCGCCAAGCCTGCGCACCCTGAATAGATGTACTAATTGACTCCTTCTGAATGATTTGACCCAACTTTCCATTGGGCGCCATCTTTATTACGGACTCATAAAAAGGGGGCAAGTAAACGCGTGTGTTGTCGTCGGCTGAAAATGCCAAGGTGCCGATTAATAACAATAGAAAAGCACATACGATTCTAAGGTTCTTATGCATCATCATTTTCATAGCCACAAAACTTACTTACTCTTAGTTGGCAAACTTTTCATGGTTGCTACATCATTTAGCTGTTGATCTACCAAATACAAGGTGCCGCCATAATTCGCCTGGAGATCGTATCCCGAGAGACCTACGGTATAGAAAGTAATTTCGGGATTAAATGAACGAATCACTCCGCCGGAGCCGGCTGAGAAGTTAGCATCAACATCCATTCCGCCTTTTTGACCATCAATAGAGGTTAGTAGAAACTGATCGATCGCCTTAGGGCTTTTAAAAATAACTACCTGATATTGATCCTGGTATCCGGCACCTAGGCCTTCACCCGTTTTAAGTGCTTCCATAAAGATAGGATCTTTGCGGCGCTTGTCATACAAGACGCCCTCTCCTCTGGCAACGACAATAAGGACTACATTGATATTGGTAGTGCTATAGACGGCATATCCTGCAGCGTCATCAATCTCTTTTTTAACTGCTGGATTTTGTTTAAGCAAGGCATCCAGTCCGGTTTTTGCCATTTTGATGGTGGCTTCTCGTTTTTGGCTAATCTCTGCTGGAGTGAGGGGTTTGCCATCCTTGCCAGTCGACTGGCATCCAGAAAGAAGTGCCGCCGAGACAGCAAGGGCGGTGATAATTTTTTTCATACTCACGCTACATCCAATCAATTGCCATGCCAAAAATAAGGCATGTTCGAATATTAACGGCCACCCTGACAATCAAGCGGCATTTCCCAAAGGGGCTTATCTTGGGTGTAATTGCAATTAACCCCCATTGAAGAAGTAGAGCTAGCTGCACATGCCGCTAAGGCTAGCGAAAATAAAATCATTGAAACTGTCTTGAATAATCTTTTCATGTGTCATCACCACCTATATTTACACATTTTTATTTTCTCATAGGATCTGGAGGGCTTACAAACAAAACCTGAGGCTGATGGTGGATTTGGTATTTAATGGCCATACGAAGCCAAATCAATGGGTCTACGAGACCCGATCCCTCAAAACTATCCTGACGTCCCTATAAATCTGTAGGCCTGCTATGAGCGCAAGAGAAAGCGATAACGGCACTACCGATGCATATCCCACCTTCTTAAAGCTTAGCGCCCCGATAATTCCACCAAACAAAAACATTCCAAAGATAAACACATGGGTTATTAATTTATCTCTATTCGCCTTCACAAGACCGAGCTTGTTTGCCTCTTTAGATTTGTTCCAATAAAGCAATTTACCAAGCTCTATACCCATATCGGTAATCACCCCTGTCATATGGGTTGTTCTGATCTCAGCTCTAGAGGCTTTAGTGACTATGGCATTTTGTAAGCCCATTACGAAACATAAGAGCAAAGCAATAGCTGGGACAGTTAGGGGTAAATATAGATTCAAGTGAGCGCCAACTAGGCCAAAGATCAACAATAGGGCTGCCTCTAGGAGCAAGGGCAAAGCAAACTGACTATGGATTCTTCTTCTATGACCCCAGTTCACAATGATGGCTGTGGTTGCAGCACCCATTAAAAAAGACACCAAGAGGAAAATGCCGCCCAACACTGAAATAAGGTTATTGAGAGCTAAATCATCGCCAATGGCGGAAATGATGCCACTCATGTGAGAGGTGTACCGCGCAATAGCCAAAAATCCACCCGCATTGACTGCGCCGGCAACAAATGCCATATAGGCGCCCAATTGAATATTGGTCTTCTGAGATCGCGTAGTGCTAGTTAACAGCTGAATGAACTTAATTGGCATTGAGGCTACATTTGACGTCTCTAGATTTTCTACTCAAGCTGTACCACGCATTTCCAGTCATAAGCCAGCCGAAGGGAGATTTATCCTATGGGCGCCACTTCGGCTCCTGCCGGCCTTTTATACCGGTTGTAAGACCACATATATTGATGTGGTTTAGCAATAATCATTTCCTCAAAATAATGATTCATTACAGTAGAGGCCTCGACTGGACAAGCGGGATACTCCGCCGTCATTAGCCGACTTTTTATCGCCCAACCTTTGCCAAGGCTCAATCTTTCGGCGCTAACAAAGAGGGTGGCGACATTGGTTTGACGGGCTAGCTTTGCAGGGAATGAAGTTGTGTAAGCATATTGATTAAAAAATTTAGCCCACACTCCATCGCCAACACTTGGGACCTGATCGGCTAATATACCAATCACCTCCCCTTTAATTAATGCTCGCTTGATTTTGCGAACGCCGCCAAGATTGGCCTCAACAAAATCCATCTGAGAGTGTTGTCGGGACTTAAACATTAATGCATTCACCCAAGATTTTCTGGCCGGTCTATACATCACCGTTGCCTTCATGTATTCGGCAAAAATACGTGGCACTATTTCAAATCCACCCAAGTGAGAGGCGAGAATAATTAAGCCCTTTCCATTTTTTGATAACTCAATAATTTGCTCTAAGTTTTCTACAGCAGCCTTATTGATGGCGGATATTGGATGTCGCCAAATCCACAGCGTGTCTGCAAAAATCATGCCGGACTCAGCAGCCACTCTGAGTGGGGCTGATTTAAAACCAGAATAATTAGCTGCGCTCCGATGATTTTTATTGAGTCGCGATCGATAGCGCGAGGAGCTCAAATAGACCACTACACCTACTCCCGCCCCGAAAACTTGGAGGACCGCTAAAGGAAGTGAGCTTATGAGCCTGAGCATGAAATACAGCATCGACCATTCTAGACCCTATCTCAAAAATCACCTAGAGGTCGTTTTTATTGAATCTTGGCAGCTCTGGTTGCACTCGACCAAAATGTAGGTTCGTGCCTTTATAAGCCAATACCTCATGCCATCATTATGAGCACCAGCAGAGTGGCTATATAAATAGCTGGATTAACACTATGCTGATGGCGAGTGTACAGCCGTCACAAAAGAAGATTAGCATCAGAAGTAACGCAGTAGAACTAAATCAGTTAAGCTGAAATAGCCAATCAAAATGATTTACTTCAAAGGAGATCAATATGACATTAAAAGGCACCTGCCCCGTCGCTCACGGAGCTAATACTGAAGTTAGCAACACTCCAATGGCCTGGTGGCCCAAATCACTCAATCTAGATATTCTTCACCAACATGACTCCAAGACTAATCCGATGGGGCCATCATTTAGCTACCGAAAAGAATTAAAAAAGCTAGACGTAAATGCACTCAAAAAAGATCTCAAAGCATTATTTACTAAGAGTCAAGATTGGTGGCCGGCAGACTGGGGTCACTATGGTGGCTTGATGATCCGCATGGCATGGCACTCGGCAGGAACCTATCGCATTGCCGATGGTCGCGGTGGTGCGGGAACTGGTAATCAACGATTTGCGCCTCTCAATTCTTGGCCAGACAATACAAACCTAGATAAAGCGCGCCGTCTCTTATGGCCTATTAAAAAGAAATACGGCAATCGAATTAGCTGGGCAGATCTTATGATCTTGGCTGGCACACTTGCCTATGAATCCATGGGATTGAAAACTTTTGGCTTCTCATTTGGTCGCGAAGATATTTGGCACCCTGAAAAAGATATCTATTGGGGCTCAGAAAAAGAGTGGTTACAAAAAACCGGGGGTGAAGGCAGTCGTTACTCCGGTGAGCGCGATTTAGCTAACCCATTGGCCGCAGTGATGATGGGATTAATTTATGTCAACCCAGAGGGCGTTGATGGTGAGCCCGATCCATTAAAAACAGCCCACGATATCCGCATTACTTTTGCGCGTATGGCCATGAACGATGAAGAAACTGTTGCTCTAACTGCTGGCGGTCATACAGTTGGTAAAGCTCACGGCAATGGTAATGCCGCCAACTTGGGGCCAGCTCCTGAGGCCGCGCCGATTGAAGAACAAGGTCTTGGCTGGATGAACCATAAGACAAGAGGTATTGGTCGAGATACGGTTACCAGTGGCATAGAAGGCGCTTGGACAACGAACCCCACTCAATGGGATAACGGCTACTTCAACTTATTACTCAATTACGACTGGGAGTTAACCAAGAGTCCAGCAGGGGCATGGCAATATCAGCCTATCAAAATCAAAGAAAAAGATAAACCCGTTGATGTAGAAGATGCTTCGATTCGCACCATGCCCATGATGACTGATGCTGATATGGCTATGAAGATGGATCCTGAATATCGCAAGATCTCAGAAAAGTTCCACAAAGATCAGGCCCACTTCTCCAATACCTTTGCTCGTGCTTGGTTCAAGCTGACACACCGCGATATGGGCCCTAAAGCAAGATACTTTGGTCCAGATGTGCCAAAAGAGAATTTGATCTGGCAAGACCCAGTTCCAAAGGGCTCTAAAAAATATGATCTCAAAGCAGTAAAGTCCAAGATCAAAGTCTGCGGCTTATCTAATAGCGAGATGATTAGTACCGCCTGGGATAGTGCCCGCACTTTCCGCAATTCAGATAAGCGAGGCGGTGCTAATGGCGCACGTATCCGCCTGGCCCCACAAAAAGATTGGGTTGGTAATGAGCCGAAGCGTTTATCTAAAGCATTAGGTATCTACGAGGCAATTGCTAAAATAACAGGTGCGAGCGTTGCCGACATTATTGTTCTAGCTGGCAATATTGGCATTGAACAAGCCGCTAAAGATGGCGGCTTTAATGTAAAGGTGCCATTTACTCCAGGGCGCGGTGATGCTACACAAGCGATGACTGATATTGAGTCTTTTGAAGTATTAGAACCAGTAGCAGATGGTTATCGCAACTGGTTAAAACAAAACTACGTGGTCACACCTGAAGAACTGTTATTAGATCGCACTCAATTAATGGGGCTTACTGCCCAAGAAATGACTGCCTTGGTTGGTGGAATGAGAGTGCTGGGCACCAATCACGGCGGAACAAAGGACGGGGTGCTTACAAATAAAAAAGGGGTGCTGAGTAATGACTTTTTTGTCAACTTGACCGACATGAGCTACATATGGAAGCCGACTGGTCAAAATAGCTATGATCTGGTTCATCGTAGCACTGGCAAAATCAAGTGGACAGCAAGTAGAGTTGATTTAGTTTTTGGTTCTAACTCAGTGCTTCGTGCTTATGCAGAAGTTTATGCCCAAGACGATAACAAAGAAAAGTTTGTTGCGGATTTTGTTGCGGCATGGACTAAAGTCATGAATGCAGATATGTTCGTTTAAAAAACCAGAGCGTACTTATAAGGGGGGTAGGCAACTACCTTTCCTTATTGCGCAGAATTTATTATTTAAAACGACACTTCAACCTAGGGCTATCACAGCAACTTCACCAATCAAATTGGCATGTTCCTTTTTGTAATCGCTAAAGTTACCCTGAATTAAGCGAAAAAATACTTAGCTCTATTTACTGCATCACTCTTCAAGGGCGCAACTTAAGTCTAAGGCCTGTGAGGCTAAAGTGTTATGAGAATATTTCAAAAAATTCTCTCGATGCCTTCTATAGAATAAAAGCCCCTCTTTAAGACTCGCTACTGTTGCATCTTGCTCGATCATCTTGTCCCACAGATTCCAATCCTCCTGCGGATGAATGCCATCCTCATACCTCTTTTTATAGCCAATCTTTTGCCCAAAAGCTGTCCGGTACAACATTGACCCATGGTGCTGGTCTTGTCGATTCCAATACAAATCACCCTGATAAGGAAGGGTCTCACCAGGCACTCGAATTAAAATTTCTTCCTTTAATTCACCTGTAACGACTATGTCATAAGTAACAATATCGGTACTAGCATTTGATAGCAACTCAATTGCGTCTGAGCGCAACCAATTATCAGCACCTATAAATAGTACATATTCTGTATTTACCCTTGATAGCATGTCTTGAAAGTTATCTACAACTCCTAAATTTTCACTCCTGAAAATGTATTCAATATTCGGATATAGGATTGGTAAATGATTGCAATCTAACCCGCCATCATCTACGAATAGAATTCTTGCGGGAGAGGTCGTTTGAGAGAGTAGTGACTCGATGCAATGTGCGGCAAGGTGTCCGTATTTATAGGAGGCGATGATGACAGTAATCATAGTGATTGGCATTAGAGCACGAAATGATGACATTGTTGCCAATAAGTCTCGGCCAAACGAAGCGCCTACAGCACAACAAGTGCACTATTGAAGCTTTTAGTGACCCGTGGCGTTGTCGATCTGATTTTTCAGATGTCGCCACCACCTTAATTAAGTGCGCCAGCGAGGATGAGAAATCCTTTTTGCCCTTAGCCGTCCGTTAGAAAACGCTGATTGATGGAGCTATCCGAGATAAGTGGGTGCAAATCATGTTGTCGACATAAGGGCCCTACTTTCGATTACCGGGATTTAAAACGCTGGCCAGAGATTTCAAAAATCAAGCAAAGATTAGTAATAGCTTAGTGGTTCGGTTTTGCCCCAAAAGATTTTGTAGGAATAAATAGTGTAAGCAATGATGGTTGGCAATACAACAATGGTTCCCCAAAATATTACCCACAATGACTCTGTAGCTGACGCTGCCTCCCAAATTGTCATTTTGTCCACGACGATGTATGGAAATAAGCTGTAAGCAATTCCTAAAAAAGCTAAAACAAAGATACCTACACCCAGAGCAAAGGGAACCCAAAGAGGGGCAGGCTTATCTCGCTGCATTTTTAACAAGTTCAAATCAATCAAGATAAAACAGGTTAAGGTCAAAGCTGGAAAAGGCAGCAAGAAAAAGATATTGGGGAAGGTAAACCACTTGGCTGCAATCTCCGCACTAAATAATGGGGTGGCTATTGAAATAATTCCTATGCCAAGCGCCGTTAATAAGAGGGATTTTCTTGCCCAACCCACAGCCTTGCGCTGTAATTCGCCAGACGTCTTCATGATCAACCAGCTCGCTCCTAATAGAGCATATCCGGCAGGTAGGCAGAGAGCCACGATAAAGGCAAACACCCAGCCTAAATACCCAGAGTCAAAGCCAATGACTTCTCTGCCAACCATCACTCCTTGAGCTGCCGCTGCCAAGAAGCTGCCAAACGAGAATAAGAAATTCCAAGCAGACTTCTGGCTCAGATGTGCTTTTGCACGAAAGTCAAAAGAAACGCCTCGAAGAATTAAACCTGCCAACATGATGCCTACAGGTACGTAGAGCTCCGTCAAAATAATTCCATGCGCCATTGGAAAGGCAATCAAGAGTACGCCCACTCCGAGCACCAACCATGTTTCATTGGCGTCCCAAAATGGACCAATTGATGAAATCATGATGTCCTTTTCTGCCTCGCTTGCCTGATTTAATAAGATGCCAACGCCCAAGTCGTATCCATCCAGGACAACGTAGGCGACCATGGCAATGCCCATTGCCACTAAAAAGAAAAGCGGCAACCAACCAGATGGCTCAAGTAAATTAGGAATCATTCTTATGCCCCTGCAAGATTGCTAGTTGCGCCTGGCTTCTTTCCATCACCAACCTGCACTAAATTAGTTTGTCTTGCCAAATAAAAAACAACCCAAATATAAGATGCGATAAGCCCCACATAAAGAGCTAGGTACATCGCCAATGTACCCAAAATCATATTAGCTGGTACCTTAGTAACTGCATCAGCAGTTTTAAGTACACCGCTGACAAGGTAAGGCTGTCTGCCTATCTCGGTTACATACCAGCCAGCAACGACGCCCAACCAACCGGAAAAAGTCATCACGCTCAGAGTTTTTAAGAGCCACTTTGGCAACTCTTTACTTTTTCTTGTCAAATAAAAACCAACGAAGGCCGTGCAGAGCATCAACATTCCAATCCCCACCATAATACGGAAAGCAAAAAATATGGGCTTGACTGGCGGAGTTGCGCCAGGGAAAGCATCCAAGCCTTTAACTTCCCCATCCAAAGAATGCGTTAAATATAAAGATGCCAGCTTGGGAATTGCTACTTCGTACTGGTTTGCTTTAAGGCTTTCATTTGGTATGGCAAATAAAACCGCAGGGGCGCCTTTTGTAGTCTGCCAGATTCCTTCCATTGCCGCTACTTTTGCAGGCTGATATTCCAGGGTATTAAGGCCATGCAAATCACCGAGTGCAATCTGTAATGGCGCCAGTACCACTGCCGCAGTCATGGCTAACTTTATCAACGCTCGATTTCCAGAGAGGTTAATACCCTTCAAATATCGATAAGAGGAAATGCCCGCTATTAAAAATGTTACCGTCAAAAATGAAGCTGTCAACATGTGAAAGAGGCGATAAGGCATAGAGGGATTGAAGACAATTTGAATCCAATTAGTCGCATGCGCTTGACCATTAATCATCTCAAACCCTTGAGGGGTTTGCATCCAAGAATCTAATGCAATGATCCAAAATGCGGAAAGCGAGGTGCCAAAGGCTACTAAAAAAGTGGCAACAGTATGCGCTCTTTGAGATACTCGCTTAGAGCCAAATAACATAATTCCCAAAAAAGTTGCCTCAAGGAAAAATGCAGATAAAACTTCATAACCAAGCAAAGGTCCTGCAATATTTCCTACCGTTTGCATGTATCCAGGCCAATTGGTTCCAAACTGAAAACTCATCGTAATGCCACTAACAACACCAAGAGCAAAGGTTAAGGCAAATATCTTGACCCAGAATTGATATGCCTCATTCCATATTGAGTCACCTGTTTTGTTAAATTTAACTTTGAAATAAAAAAGTACCCACCCCAAAGCGATTGATATCGTTGGAAAAAGAATATGAAATGTCATATTCGAAGCAAATTGAATTCTGCTCAAAATAAGTGCGTCGAACATCCAATTACTCCTTACATTTAGTGTGTTTTTATTATGCTCTTTACCCCCATTACTTGCTTAGCTTGACTCAATACCCATTCCATAAGAGTGCTGTGTAAAACGATATTACAAGCAACCCCTGAGAGGCGTAACGATTAACTTTTTTAACCAATGAGTCCAGGCTTATGGATCTCTGTCACGTAATTTAGGTTACTGACGGTATTGAGAGCTCACTTAACCCGCATGCTTTTTCACCAACTTAGAAAATATAGGTGCAAAAAAGTCTCGCATAAGTGGGGCATTATTTAAATTTGGTGGGCCGAGGAGGAATCGACCAAGGTCCAGGATGAAGATTCTAGTCTTTGCCGCCTTTGGCTACTGAGCGCATGATTCTCAATAACTCAACATCATGACTCGGAAGGCCATCGAGCAGACCGACCAGATGAGGAACATCCCTAGCAATTTGATCCCCCCCATAAAACCTTAAGGCCCAATTTGGGAAAAGTCTTTGATCAATTTCATCGAACTCAATTCGATGAAGAATTTTATGGCGATAGTCTCTTTGAATTTTTTCCCAAATGGACAAAACATCCTCTCGCCTACCTTCGAGAATTTGTGCGAAATGGCCGTTCTCATAAAATAGGGCGCCGGTAAGCTCATGATCTATATTCCACTTTCGCGCAACATCAAATAAATGGACTAGGCTTGAAAGGCCCATGTCATGAGTTGCTTTACTGATGTAGCTAAGCTCAACCAGTTGATCTGGATTATCAGAACTCATGTCTCCCCCTAACCCCTAAAAATACCTATAAAAACTAGAGTCAGTTTGTTCCTTTACTCACCAAGCTTAAATGGGCAATAACCCTATCGGCCCAAAATGAAAAAACCACCCGAGGGTGGTTTTGGTCATTCTTGGTGGCCCGGGGCGGAATCGACCAGGACCCGAGAATATTAATCCTGCTTTGCCTTTATTAGATCTTCACAATATGCCAAGCACCATTTAAGAAACCATCACCCGTTTTGTCGCCTGGCTTGGTATCTTTAGCCCAGAAATATAGTGGCATGCCTTTGTATGCCAATTGTTTCTTGCCATCATCACGAGTGATCACAGAATAATCCCCCGATACTGCTGGACTACCATCAACTAACAGTGGCGGCCAATTAGTGGCACATGGGCCATTACACATCGACTTAGCTGAGCCAGATGCATCTTTGGCAAAGGTATACAGGGTCATATTGTTACTGCCTACTAACATCCCGTCGTTTACTTTAGTGTATGGCGCCATTGCTCCACCCATCATCGACGCACATGCGGCTAATGTAGCCGTAGCGATCAAGCCAATTAATACGCTTTTAATGTGATTCATTTGGATCTATCTCCTTTTTAAGTTACCCAGTCACTCTACTGATAATTTATGTTTATTGCATGACGCCAGCAAAAATATGGAAGTGGGCATAAAAAAACCACCCGAAGGTGGTTTTGGTTACTTAAATTAAATCAATTACTTAGCATCAACCTGTGACCAAATACTCTTACGAATGTAGTTGGTAGTTGCATCAGGCATTGGAACATAGTCTAAATCTGAGGCCATTTGTTTGCCATCCTTAAAACCAAAATCAAAGAACTTGATAGCTTCTGATGCAGTAGCTTTATTTTCAGGCTTTTTGTAAATTACTACAAATGTAGCGCCAGTAATTGGCCAAGCATTAG
>CAIOIX010000245.1 GCA_903858445.1 uncultured beta proteobacterium | reverse complement strand
TCAGGGAACATAGATTCTCTTTAGGTTTGGGTTATTCACAACTACACGATTCCAGTGTAGCAAGTTAACCCCTAATTTCAAGACACTCAAAACATTTTTACGATAAAAGCATCTTTCTGCTTGTAATAACACGGAATACCCTCATATAGAAGCATCAATTCGGGATAGAAATTGCAGTAATATCAGACAGTGCACTATGCACATTAACTACCAAAAGAAGGGTAATAGACCATGGCTACAAAGAAGTCACCAGCAAAAAAGAAAGTAGCTACCAAGGTGGTAAAAAAAGCCCCTGCGAAAAAAGCTATTAAAAAGGTTGTTGCTAAAAAAGCGCCAGCCAAGAAAGTAGTTAAAAAGGTAGTGAAAAAACCAGTAGCTAAAAAGGCTGTTGTTAAGAAAGCATCAGTCAAGAAAGTGGCCGTTAAAAAGCCAGCTACTAAAAAACCCATTAAAAAAGTAGCAGTCAAAAAACCTGCTGCCAAGAAAGCATCTCCTAAAAAAGTTGCTAAAAAGCCAGTTAAAAAACCTGCCACTAAAGCACTTAAGGTTGATCAGTACGGCCTAGAATCAGATGATGAGTTTTACGGTCTTTACTTTGCCAAATCAACCGATGAAGGTTTAGTGGAAGTCAAACCTTGCACCTTCTCACTGATGTATTGGTGGAAAGGACTACTCGGCTATCCTGACATGATCGAGATCTCTAGAGATAGCAACACAGCGATGCTGCAGTTTGAGTCCACCTTCGGTGGCGGCGACTCTGGTGAAACAGAGCTGACAGAGCAAGACACCCTAGAAATTGATCACATCATTGAAGTAGACGAAGAAGAGAAGCTCGTATCCCTCTACTCTTACGTACCTATTCCAGTTCCAGATAAGCTCATTGCCGCCTTAGGCTTGGCGATTCTAAACATCAACCCAGAAACACGTTATGGCAGCTTAGAAATTTGCCCCACTACAAATGAAGAAGGTGAAGATGAGCACTTCCTCAGATATCGCATTGCGACTTACCTGCGCGGTGTGAAATCTGGCAAAGTAGAAGCCATTGAAAGCATGATTACCAATGGATCTGAATTCTTTGGAATTGCCTTAGATGCAATGTGCGTTGATAAATCTATCAAGAAGTGGCTACTCAGCTAAGCAATTTTCTTAATTGACACATCGATATAAGTAAGTAATAGGAAAGCGATCATTGCCTGTTTCGCGACTACCCAAAATAGTCGCGGTTCGCTTTCCTAGTTTTTGACACTCCTCCAGAGCTGCAACTTGAGCCTCTTCTTGCGTAGCTGATTTTGGAGAGTGCACGCCAACTGCTCCATCGGACTGTCGGTATACACCAAACTGACTAGGCGGGGTTCCGCAAGCTGACAAACCTAAGCTAAGCAAGGCTAGCGCCGTAATATATATTCTGTTCATGAGCAAATTACTCCGTAAGCGCTGTGAGTCTAACTAACGAGTCTATCTTAACTACGCATTAATATTAACCTTTGGCAATCAACCATTAAACACAAATGACTACCCTTCCTTGCATCGAAATTGAAACCACGCCCAATCCCAGCGCCTCTGTGATTTGGCTTCACGGCTTAGGTGCCGATGGGAATGACTTTGTACCTATCATCCCACAGCTCAATCTGACTGACTGCCCTGCTATTCGCTTTGTTTTCCCGAGTGCACCCAGCATGGCTGTCACTGTTAACGGCGGTTATGTGATGCCAGCTTGGTATGACATCACCGGAAGAAATCTTAATGATCGAGAAGATGTTAATGGCATACACCAATCTGCCATCGCGATCTCCCACCTCATTGAGCATGAAGCAAGCCGAGGGATCTCTTATGACAACATTGTCTTGGCTGGATTCTCACAAGGTTGCGCCATGTCCTTACAGGTAGGCCTGCGTTTTCCACACAAGCTCGCAGGAATCATGGCTCTTTCGGGCTACCTCCCCTTGGCGAACTCTTTGCCACTGGAGAGGAGTGTAGCGAATAATGACACGCCTATTTTTATGGCCCACGGAACTTGGGATGAAGTAATTATTCCAGAGCGTGCTGAAGCATCAGCTGATGTACTGGAGAAGCTTGGCTACCAAGTAGATTGGAATACCTACCCCATGGAGCACTCCCTGCATCCAGATGAGTTAACAGATATTTCCAGATTCCTGACGTTGGTACTCTCCAAAAAAGATGTCTAATAAACAGTCTTTCATTGCCCCGTTTACTCTTTACCGGGTTGCGCAGAATTTATGAAGAAGATCCATCTGTAGGGTTCCAGGTGCAATTGGATTCCAAATAAGCTCCTTTTGTGTCACTGTCGTTTTTAACCCTAGGGCATCTCTGGCTTGATAAAGCTCGTAATCACCAAGTGCGAAGTCTTGCCCTTCGCATCCGAAAATTTGTGTCTCTGACTTAGATTGAAATTGAACTTTTCGCTTGTTCAATTCTGAGGATTGCATCATCTTGTAGTTAGTGAAGATCGTCACAGAGTAATGTGACTCATCTGCCCTCTTAATACTTGAAGTCGAGTATGTGACGGTGCTTACTTGATTGTTGGCATTGAAATACTCTACCCACTCTGCCTTTGCAGCAGCGACGAATATGAGGGATGAAAATAATAAGACTCTAACTGGATTTAGCATTGCGTTTTCTTAAAACAAAATTATAAGCGGGGCTCTTGATTTATCAGGATTTTCGGGCTGTAAAAAAACTGCCCGTAGGCAGCTCTTTCAGAAACTAAGTCATCATCAAAACCTGGTAATAGATCACATTACCTCTAAATCTTCCCGCTGCTCAAATCCGAGCTCTGACTGCAACACCAACCCTTTTCGACTGGCGAGGTATTTAACCCCTTTGCCACCATAACTTTCTGTATGGGGTTGGTTGGACGCTAAATGGAAGCAATCACCTGCTAAGTAAGTGCTTCTAATAGCATTGATCACAATATCTATTTGGCCTTCTGTAACCAAGGCTCTCACTTCATAGGGGTGGGCATGGAGATCCAAAAAACTACCTCCCTCGCGTACAACATAGATTGGCAAGGGAAATTCCTCCTTTGCCAGCATCTCTAAAAATACTTCTTTATTCATTGAGTAACCACATCCTTATTCATCACTGTCGATTGTAATTGGCTGCAGCCTTGCCGACGACCCAAAACAGTTAGCGTAGCCAATGAAAAACCACCCGCAGGTGGTTATTCATTTACTAGCAAGCGGTGGGGTGACCCACAAACTTAAATTACTTAGCACGAGCCTTCTTAGGAGCTGCTTTAGCTACTTGACCAAACTGACCTTGAGCCTGATTCAATGCAGACTCAACCGTCTTTTCAAAATTAGCAAATGCATCTTGTGCAGAAGAGCGAACTTGAGCAAAGTTTTGCATTGCTGTGTCGAATGCTGATGTAAATGCTGTTACATATGCCTCAGAACCAGCAGGTGCTTTTGAAGTTGCAGCCGCTACAAATGCTTTCAAATCATCTTGTGATTGATCAATTACAGTATCAACAGCTTCAGCCAATTCTTCTTTGCCGGAACGCAAAACAGCGGCAACTTTTTGTTGATAGGCAGTAATCTGAGCAACAGCATCTTGCACTTCTGGGCTTTGCAATACATCAAAAGCTGCCTTGGCATCTTTGCCCTTCATTAACTCAGCTGCTTTTGCTTGTGCATTAGCAACTGCCTCTTGAGCAGCTTGGTAGTTAATCTGAGCTAATTCTTTTACATTCTCTAATGCAGTTTCACCCAAAGCGCGGACAGCTTCGGCAGATTTAGTTTGGTTTGCTGCAAATTGGTTGTTAAACATGATATTTCCTTATTGGTTAATTATGTTGCATCGCACCATAATAATTACCATTCCAATGAATTGCAAGGATAATTTGCTGCAAAGCAACATAATTGCACTTAAAACCAATAACCCTAGGCCAAGATATTCCACATTATGGAATTAATGAAAAAGCAAGGCTCAGGAATGAATTCATACGGAGTTCAATAAAGGTAAGCCACCCGAAGGTGGCTTTTTCAAGTCCCTGCCTGATCAATAGGTCTTGTAAGAGAGGTACTTACCTGACAGCACAACTTGGACGCGATCCCCTTTGGGGTCGGGTTCACGTTGAATGTCCATTGAGAAATCAATCGCACTCATAATGCCATCACCAAATTCCTCATGGATAAGCTCTTTAATAGTGGTGCCATACACACTAACAATTTCATACCAACGATAAATGAGGGGATCTGTGGGGACAGCTGTAGGCAAAGAACCTTTGTAGGGAACAATTTGCAACCAGGCCATTTCTTCATCAGTCAAATCAAATAACTTGCCGGCAACTTCCGCTTGCGCTTTGGTAAAGGTCATTTGACCCAAGCAACCCGCGGTGACCCACTCCTTAGACTCGCCGATGGCTGTGGCAATCTCACTCCACTTCATGCCCTTACGAACTTTGGCTTCGATAATTTTTTGGGTAACAACTGAACGATCCATGTCTTTCTCCTGAATTTAAATTTTTGTTTATTGAGTAACTAATGTGTCAATGCCAGGAAGCACTATTAATGGCTTATACCCAGTTAACTCACCATTCGCCCCTTTTACCTGCAAGTCTTTTGAGCGATTTACCAAAAAATCAACCAAATGGTTGCGCATTGGATAGTACATAGCGTCATGATGTAAATTGGCGCGCTTCCTACCCTTAGGTAATGTATTCACAACAATTTCAGCAATCCGCGCATTAGGCCCATTACTCATGAGCATAATTTTGTCTGAGAGTAGGATCGCTTCATCAACATCATGGGTGATCATGAAGACGGTCTGATTGGTCTCGCTGCAAATTTTCAATAACTCATCTTGAATCACCCCACGAGTAAGCGCATCTAGCGCACCAAATGGCTCATCTAGCAAGAGCATTTTGGGTTCAATCGCAAATGCTCTTGCAATCCCAACCCTTTGCTTCATGCCACCAGATAACTCTGATGGTTTTTTACTTTCAGCATTTATCAGACCAACCATAGCTAAATATTTTTTAGAATGCTTAGTAATTTTATCTTTCGACCAATCAGGATATTTTGATTTGACAGCAAAGGCGACGTTTTGCAAAACCGACATCCACGGCATTAATGCGTGCCCCTGGAATACAACCCCTCGCTCTAAACCCGGTCCTTGAATACGCTTACCAAGCATGATGGCATCACCACCAGTTGCCTCTTCAAGACCTGCCAATACATTCAAAATAGTGGTCTTGCCACATCCAGAGTGACCAATAATACAAACAAACTCTCCTTTTTCAATTTCAAAATCGATCCCCTCAAATACTGGGGGCGCATCAACCTTATATGACTTGCTGAGGTTCGAGACTTTGAGGAAAGTATTTTCAATCTGCATACGAAACCGCCTTTTGTAACTTGCCGAATGCAGTGTCGAGCAGCATTCCAACAATACCAATTAAAAGAATTGCAAAAATCACACTGGAGAGTGACAGGTTATTCCACTCATTCCACAAGAAGTAACCAACACCAGTTCCGCCAACCAGCATTTCTGCGGCAACAATGACTAGCCAGGCAATACCCATAGAAATGCGCATGCCAGTGAGGATCGTTGGAGCGGCGGCAGGAAGGATTACTAGAAAAGCTTTACGTAGCGGGGAGACTTCCAAAGTCTTGGCCACATTCAATAACTCTTTGCGGACATTGGCGACACCAAAGGCCGTATTCAGCAGCATCGGCCACACCGAGCAAATAAAAATAACGAAAATGCCTGAAATTGAAGAATCTTTAATGGTGTAGAGCGCAATCGGCATCCATGCCAACGGGGAGATGGGCTTGAGGATTTGAATAAACGGGTTGAACGCCTCATATGCCAGCGGCGACATCCCAATCCAAAATCCGAACGGAATAGCTACCAGCATTGCCAATAAAAATCCTAAGGCCACGCGCGCCAATGAGTATGCAAGCTGAATTCCGATACCTTTATCGTTTGGGCCATTGTCATAAAACGGATGTGACAACTGTTTGTAAATTGTCTGCCCCATTTGCGTGAGCGTTGGAAATCCTGTTTTTTGAACCATCTCACCACTACCTTGACCCATGAGACTGTTGTACTCGCTGGAGTTAGTCGATACTCCAGGCGGTGGCACAACTTTTTGCGTCGTTGCCATATGCCAGATAAATAAACACATGAGCAAGATCACAACCGAGAGGATTGCGCCTTTGATCTTAATTGATAACATTTTCATTCAATAGCCCTGGGTTCACGCTTTAGTGGTTGGAAAAGATTTCAAATACGCAGCTGGCTGACTTGGGTCAAATTCCTTGCCCATAATCTTGACCTTTTTATAGCCTGACTTAGCCTGCTCTGGAATAGCGATGCCTGTTTCGCCCATATATTTTTTTGCATCTGTTAGTAGGAATACTTTTTCGGAGATGTCCTTGTAATTCACATCGCCCTTCACATATCCCCAGCGCTGCATTTGGGTCAGCATCCACGTCGCCATCGAGTACCAAGGAATTGGGTTGAAGTCGATACGATCGGGCACATTTTGAACGTTGCCTAAACCATCTGCGAACTTACCAGTGAGAACCTGCATCACTACTGTTTCTGGCTGATTGAGATAGTTTGGCGCAGAAATCACCTTGGCAATTAAAGGTCTATTTGCTGGATCGCGGGCCATAGTGGAGGCATTTAATACAGCACGATATAAAGCTGCGAAGGTATTTGGATTTTTCTTAATAAACTCTTCTGAAGTTCCGAAGGCGCAGCAAGGGTGACCATCCCAAATCTGCTTAGTCAGAATATGAATAAACCCAACCTCGTCATACACCGCACGCTGATTAAATGGATCAGGTCCCAAAAAGCCGTCAATATTCCCTGCGCGTAAGTTGGCCACCATCTCTGGTGGAGGAGTAACGCGAATCTGGATGTCTCTATCAGGATCTAAACCTGCTTGCGCTACGTAATAACGCAGTAAGAAGTTATGCATCGAGTACTCAAAAGGAACGGCAAATTTCATGCCCTTCCAATTTTTGGGATCACGATTATCCTTGTGCTTGTTTGCTAAAGTAATCGCCTGGCCATTCACATTCTGAATCGTCGCCACGCGCATCTGGGTAGGGTCTGAGCCTATGCCCATTGACATTGAGAGCGGCATCGGTGACAAAAAGTGTGATGCGTCATGCTCTTTATTTAACATCTTGTCGCGAATCAAAGCCCAGCCTGCCGTTTTATTCAAAGTGACATTCAGGCCTTGCTTTTTATAAAAGCCCAATGGATCCGACATGATTAATGGCGTTGCGCAAGTGATTGCAATAAAGCCAATTTTTAAGTCTGTTTTTTCTAAAGGTGCTTTTTCCTGGGCCATTGCCTGTAAGGAGTCCACTGGCAAGAATCCTGATAAAGCACTCATGGCTCCACCCGTTCCTACCGCCTTCAAAAAGGCGCGCCTACGAGCCTCCTGCGGAAACAAGGCCTTCACTAGACTGGCCTCAACAAAATCTGCACTCTCTTGCTCGGCATCGATTCTTGCTGATAATGAGTTTGCATGATCGAGCTCGGATGCATGCTGTCCACAACTACAGTGGTTGCTAAACAAAGGTCTATCTGGATCAAACGGGCGATATGAGTTCATATTTATCTCCTAATGAGTAATTAAGATGCTGCTTGCAATACGTTGAAATTTATTTGCGGCTGAATGAGTGGGTTGAGTGTCTGAAGTTTTTTTCTGTAAACCTCTCCAATCATCACTACAACAGGCTGCCGATCTAAAAAATGATGCTGCACATCACCAAGAATTAATTCATCTAAAGTGCAGGCAAAACTGCGCTCAGTAGGCAAGCTGACAGATTCCATCAAACAGACTGGAGTGCTCGCTGGATAACCCTCAGCAAGTAGCACCTGAGCAATCTCTGATAACTGATCGCGGGCCATATAGTAAATAGCAGTTTTATGATCTGGGTGAGCACACCGGCCAGGTAAAGTGGTCAGGGTTAGGGTCCGACTTAATTCGCGGCTTGTAGGAGGTTGCTTTAGTTGTGCCGAGGCCGCCAAGGCAGTGGTAATTCCCGGGACGATCTCATAATGGACACCAGCCTGCTCTAGCGCGTCAATTTCTTCTTGTGCGCGACCAAAAATAAGAGGATCTCCCCCTTTTAAGCGAACCACTACTAAGTGCTTACTAGTGGCATCAACTAATTGCTTGTTAATAAAGTACTGGGAACTAGAGTGAGCGCCGCATCTTTTGCCAACCGGCACCAGTTTAGTGCCTGCACACCACTCCAACATTGATAAATCTATCAGTGCATCATAAAAAACAATGTCTGCTTGCGCTAAAACTCTGGCACCGCGAACAGTAATGAGATCAGCCGCCCCAGGCCCAGCACCAATGAGGTATACCCCCGGTGCAACTGGGTTTGGCATTGATGATGTAACGGTATTTCGTGTAATGAATTTCATGCATCATTTGTAACAGTCGGTAATAGCCCTAAATTCCCTGCGTGAACCAAAAGTGCCCATGCATTGATTTGGTGCACCAATATTGAGCCTTCCATTAATTTAACGAACCAGAACTTCCTTATCGTTACTTATCGACTACAGGAGCTCAGCATGAAAGAAAAAAACCACCTTAGCGGGATAACACCCAAAGTCAATATTTCCACGGCAGCTGATGCGAATCCTACGCGTCGTAAACTAATTCAAAGCATTGGCTCGGCCAGTATTCTGTCCTTGATAGATCCCATGGTAAAGGCTGGCGCATGGGCTGCAGGGTCTGATGCCCCTGAAAAGACTGATGTCAAAGTGAGCTTCATTGCCCTGACTGACTGCTCTTCAGTAGTCATGGCCAACCACCTTGGTCTAGACAAAAAATATGGCGTGAAGATTATTCCCACTAAGGAAGCTTCATGGGCCGCTATTCGTGACAAACTTGTTAATGGCGAAAATGATATGTCGCACATTCTGTACGGCTTGATCTATGGCTTACAAATGGGTATTGGTGGTCAGCAAAAAGACATGTCCGTTCTTATGTCTCTCAATAATAATGGTCAAGCCATTACCTTATCTAAGGCTCTTTACCAAAAAGGCGTGACAGATGGCGCCAGCCTCAAGGCTCTGATGGATAAAGAGAAGCGTGACTACACTTTTGCGCAAACCTTCCCAACTGGTACGCATGCTATGTGGCTCTACTACTGGCTGGCCAACTACGGTATTAATCCATTCAAAGATGCCAAAATTATTACTGTGCCACCGCCACAAATGGTTGCCAATATGCGCAGTGGCAATATGGACGGCTATTGTGTAGGTGAACCATGGAATGCCCGCGCGATTATTGATGGTATTGGCTTTACAGCAACCACCACTCAAGCTATTTGGCAAGATCACCCAGAAAAAGCTTTGGGCACAACCTCTGACTTTGCCAAGAAATATCCAAATACCTGCCGTGCAGTGACAGCGGCAATTCTAGAGGCCGGTAAATATATTGATGCATCAACTTCGAATAAGCACACTACTGCCGAAGTAGTGTCAGCTCCTTCTTTTGTAAATACAGATGTGAGTGTGATTCAAGATCGCATGATGGGCCGCTATAACAACGGCATTGGAAAAACCTGGGACGATCCCCATGCCATGAAGTTTTATAACGAGGGCTTAGCTAATTACCCCTACCTCTCTGATGGCATGTGGTTTATGACTCAGCATAAGCGCTGGGGTTTACTCAAAGAGCATCCAGATTATTTGGCCGTAGCAAAGAAAGTCAATAACATTGCCCTCTACAAGGATGCGGCTACCGCCTCTAAAACACCACTACCAAAAAGCGATATGCGCTCCAGCAAATTGTTTGATGGTGTTGTATGGAATGGTTCTAACCCAGCAGCTTATGCAGATAGCTTCAAGATCAAAGCATGAAAAAACAAAAACTCGTCATGATTGGCAATGGGATGGCCGGTGTTCGGACCATCGAAGAGTTATTGAAGCTCGATTCAGAGCTTTATGACATCACCATCTTCGGCGCCGAGCCGCATCCCAACTACAACCGCATTTTGCTTTCTCCCGTCTTAGCTGGGGAGCAAACGCTTGAACAGATTGTTCTCAACGACCTAGATTGGTACAAGAGCAATGGCATTCATTTGCATCTTGGTAAGAAAATTACCAAGATTGATCGCAAGGAGCGCACCGTAACAGCGGATGATGGCACCGTTGAAAGCTACGATCGCTTATTACTAGCCACTGGCTCTCTACCCTTTATTCTGCCTGTTCCTGGAAATGATTTGCCGGGTGTGATTGCTTATCGCGATATTAAAGACACTAACGAGATGATTGATGTGGCAACGCGCTACAAAAATGCCGTGGTGATTGGCGGCGGACTGCTCGGTCTTGAGGCTGCTAATGGCTTGGCCCTCAGAGGCATGAGCGTGACCGTAGTCCATCTTGCAGATTGGCTGATGGAGCGCCAACTGGATAAGACTGCTGCAGACTTACTGCAAAAATCACTGGAAGCTAAAGGATTAAAGTTTTTACTAAAAACTTCAACTGAAGCAATCACCCCGAATGCTGCAGGTGACCGTGTTGGTCATATCCGCTTTAAGGGTGGCTTAGAAATTCCAGCTGACTTAGTAGTGATGGCAGCGGGCATTAAGCCCAATACTGCATTGGCTGAATCTGCGGGTCTTCATTGTCAACGTGGCATTGTTGTGAACGACACGTTGCAAACTTTTGATCCAAGGGTCTACGCAGTAGGAGAATGTGCTAGCCATCGTGGGACCGCCTATGGCTTAGTAGCGCCTTTATTTGAACAGGCTAAAGTGTGTGCAAACCACCTTGCTGAGTACGGCATTGGTCGTTATGAAGGCTCTGTCACCTCCACAAAATTGAAGGTCACTGGTGTTGATCTTTTTTCTGCCGGCAACTTTATGGGGGGCGAAGGTACAGAAGAAATTACCCTTGCTGACCCTATTGGTGGCGTTTATAAAAAATTAATACTTAAAGATGATCGCTTGATTGGCGCTTGCATGTTTGGCGATACCGCAGACAGCACCTGGTATTTCAAGCTCATGCGAGATGAACAAAGTATTGCAGAAATTCGCGACACGCTCATGTTTGGCGAATCCAATATTGGTGACGTGGGTCATCAAGGCCATAACAAAGCCGCTGGGATGACTGATGCAGATGAGATCTGCGGTTGTAATGGCGTCACCAAAGGAACGATAGTTAAAGCCATTCGTGAGCAAGGTCTGTTCACTTTAGATGAGGTAAAAAAATGTACTAAAGCCAGTAGTTCCTGTGGCTCCTGTACCGGCCTCGTCGAACAAGTCCTGATGAATGTCTTAGGTACGGATTACTCAGCCACCCCAAGGAAGAAATCGATTTGTGGATGTTCAGATCTATCTCATGATGAAATTCGTCAAGCCATTCGCTCTGGCCATTTAATTTCCCAAGAGCAGGTTCGCAGTGAGCTTAGCTGGAGAACACCAAATGGTTGCGCGACTTGTCGCCCTGCCCTGAACTACTATTTAATTTCTACTTGGCCACATGAAGCAAAGGATGATCCACAGTCTCGCTTTATTAACGAGCGTGCTCATGCCAATATTCAAAAAGATGGTACCTACTCTGTTATTCCAAGAATGTTTGGCGGATTAACTACCCCCGCTGAGCTACGCAGAATTGCTGATGTTGCAGAAAAATACCAAGTACCAACGGTAAAAGTGACTGGCGGTCAGCGCATCGACTTGCTGGGTATTAAAAAGGATGACTTGCCTGCAGTCTGGAAAGAATTGGATATGCCATCAGGCCACGCCTATGGAAAATCGATTCGTACAGTCAAAACCTGTGTTGGTGATGAACACTGCCGCTTTGGCACTCAGTCCTCTATGAAGATGGGCGTAGATCTTGAGAGAATGCTCTTTGGGATGTATGCGCCCCACAAAGTGAAACTGGCAGTGTCTGGTTGTCCGCGGAACTGTGCTGAAGCTGGAATTAAAGACGTCGGCATCATTGGTGTTGAATCGGGCTGGGAGTTATATATTGGCGGTAATGGCGGTATCAAAACTGAAGTTGCTGAATTTCTCTGCAAAGTCAAAACAGATGAAGAAGTTCGAGAATATTCAGGCGCGTTCTTGCAGTTGTATCGCGAAGAAGCCTGGTATTTGGACCGCACCGTTCATTACTTGGCGCGAGTAGGTATGGAATACATCAAGCAAAAGGTAGTTGATGATGCTGAAAGTCGTAAAGCACTTTATGAAAGACTGCTATTTGATTTGAAAGATGCTCCAGACCCTTGGAAAGATTTCGAAAGAGCCGGCGTGGATATTCGTCAATTTAAAACTATTCCAATCGTCGAGGTGGGTAATGTCTAATACTTCATCGCTCCAAGAATGGCAAAAAATCACTACTGCGGAAGAAATTCCTGTATTGGGTTCTCGCGTTATCAAGGCGCCCGCTGGTCAAATTGCTATCTTCAGAAATTCTGAAGATGAGGTATTTGCCGTGTTGGATGAATGCCCACATAAGGGTGGCCCTCTCTCACAAGGCATTGTTCACGGGAAGTCAGTTACCTGCCCGCTGCACTCTTGGAATATTGATCTTTCAACTGGCTGCGCCACTGCTCCCGATGAAGGTTGTGCCAAATCCTTTGCTGTAAAAGTTGAGGCAGGCATAGTTTGGTTAAATCGCGAGGAATTGCAAACCACTCATGGCTGATGTTAAAAGCACCTGTTGCTACTGTGGTGTTGGCTGTGGCGTCATTATTGAAACTACAGAATCAAGCAATGGGAAGTTAGAGGTAACCGGGATTCGTGGCGACCCAGATCACCCTGCAAACTTTGGCAGACTCTGCAGCAAAGGCTCCACTCTCCACCTGACTGCAAATCCTAGCCTGCAAAAACAAGCGCGCCTAGGATCACCAGCAATTAGGATGGCAAGGAGCGAAGTACCAATTAACGTTACTTGGTCAGAAGCCATTGAGACTGTTGCCAAGAAATTTGCAGACATCATTCAAGAACATGGTCCAGAATCTGTAGGGATTTACGTCTCTGGGCAATTGCTGACCGAAGACTATTACATCTTCAATAAGTTGATGAAGGGCTTAATTGGCTCGAATAACATTGATACCAATTCACGTCTATGCATGTCCAGTGCAGTAGCTGGCTACAAGCAAACTTTAGGCATGGATGCCCCGCCTTGCTGCTACGAAGATATTGATTCTGCATCCACCATTTTTATTGCTGGATCGAATACCGCATTTGCACATCCGATTCTATACAGACGCCTTGAGGACGCCCGCAAAAAGAATCCCGACCTCAAGGTGATCGTTGTTGACCCCAGAAAAACGGATACCGCTAAAGAAGCTGATCTGTATTTGCAGATCCAGCCAGGTACCGATGTAGCGCTTTACCACGGTATGCTGTACGTGATGCTTTGGGAAAAATGGATTGATGAGTCCTATATCAAGTCTTATACAGATGGCTTTGATGCCCTACGAGATCTTGTGAGGGATTTCACACCCAAAGCAGTGAGCGAGATTTGCGGGATTAAGGAAAAAGATTTATACCAAGCGGCGGAATGGTTTGCTACCTCCCCTGCAACCCTATCAATGTACTGCCAAGGCTTAAACCAATCCGCCTCAGGCACCGCTAAGAATGCGGCCTTAGTGAATCTGCATTTAGCCACCGGTCAAATTGGTAAAGCTGGTGCAGGCCCCTTCTCTCTTACTGGTCAACCCAATGCAATGGGTGGTAGAGAAGTCGGTGGATTGGCCAACCTACTATCAGCCCATCGTGATCTTGCTAATCCAGAACATCGCGCAGAAGTCGCTAACTTGTGGGGCGTGCATTCTGTACCTGAAAAACCAGGTCTGAGTGCAATCCCCATGTTTGAAGCATTGCGTACTCAAAAACTCAAAGCCATTTGGATTGTTTGTACAAACCCCGCACAGTCGATGCCTGACCTCAATGCAGTTCATGAAGGACTGAGCAAGGCAGAGTTTGTGGTCGTTCAAGAGGCCTATGCACATACAGCCACCACGCTCTATGCCGATGTGTTGTTACCAGCAAGCACCTGGGCAGAAAAGATTGGCACCGTCACCAATTCAGAGCGCAGAATTTCCAAAGTAAATCCCGCGATTGACCCCTACGAATCTGCCAAACATGATTGGCAGATTGCACTGGAGATTGCGCGCGCCTTAGAACTACTTCTCCCCGGAAATAGAAAAGAAGGCGTTAGCACCCTATTTCCCTATGCTGGTCCAGAGGATATTTGGAATGAGCATCGAGAAAGTACGGCTGGTCGCGATTTGGATATCACCGGGCTCAGCTATGCCATTTTGGATGAACGCGGACCACAACAGTGGCCCATGCCAAAGGGAACGTATTTTGGCAAAAAAAGATTGTATGAAAACGGAGTCTTTCCAACCAAAGACAAGAAAGCGCACTTTATCGCCGCCCCATACAAAGCGACCGCTGAATCAGTAGATGCGCGCTATCCATTTGCCTTAAATACCGGTCGCCTTAGAGATCAATGGCACGGTATGAGTAGAACGGGGACCGTTGGTACGCTGTACGCCCACTCTCCTGAGCCGTGCGTTGAACTATCGCCAAAAGATGCTGGCAGGATGAATCTCACCAATGGCGATCTCGTGCATGTCACCAGCCGTAGAGGGAGTGAAATCTTCCCCGTTAAAGTTTCAGACGATATCGCCTCTTCACAAGCCTTCATTGCAATGCACTGGGGCTCTGAATTTATATCAGGGGCTGCTGGTAAAAATCCAGGTCGCGGAGTTAATGGCCTGACCTGCAATGTGATTGACCCAGTATCTGGTCAGCCAGAGTTAAAACATTCCGCCGTCAAAATTTTGCCCGCCAACTTACCTTGGCAACTCGTAGCATTTGGACTATTTTCACAAGAGACGGCTTTTTCTATTCAAAATAACTTGCGCAGCATCTTGCCTTACTTTGACTCAGCTCAATGCGTCTTATTTGGTAGGGAGCAAGATGGTGGCTTGATTGGGGTGTCATTTAAGGCTGCCCATCATGCAGACCCACTAGAAGAAGCCCAATCGATTGCGGCAGCAGGATTACAGCAAGTCATGCAGCAATTTAAATTAGATGAGGCCTCAACAGAGCCGGTAATGCGTTATAGCGACAAGCGCAGAGGTATTGTGCGACTAGTTCGCGCGCAAGATAAAGTCTTGTCTGCCATGCTTACTGGATCCATTGAGAGTTTGGCGAGCACCGCTTGGCTAAGAGAGTATCTTGAAAGCGGGCTTGATGCCAAAGCCCTTGGTCGATCATTACTGATGCCTGTCAGTAAGCCCCCAGTAGAAATTCAAGCTAAGGGCAAGGTTATTTGTAACTGCTTCAATGTTTCTGCAGATACGATGAAAGAGTGCCTAGAAAAAATATCATCGGGTAGCAGTCCGGATGACGCTATGTCACTACTTCAATCCAAAACCCAATGCGGCACCAATTGCGGCTCCTGCAAACCCGAAGTTAAACAAATCATTGCAAACTTCTTGAAAACTGAAGTAACGGCATAATCTCTTAATGAGTATTACTTCTTTCTTAAAGGTCATTGGCCGTGGTAGCAAAGGTGCTGGCGATCTTGATCGTAATCAGGCCAAAGAAGTGTTTTCGCTCATTCTGGCTGGCAAGGTAAGCGATCTAGAGTTAGGTGCCTTTTGCATTGCCATGCGCATCAAGGGTGAGTCTGTGGCCGAATTAATGGGATTTATGGATGCACTGGAACCAGATCTGACATTACTCAACCCAGAATCTCGCCCCAGCATCGTTTTGCCAAGCTATAACGGCGCTAGGAAACAAGCAAACCTCACACCACTGCTAGCTGGCATGCTTGCTAACCAAGGATTTACTGTCGTTGTCCAAGGAGTGGAACAGGATCAGACTAGAGTAACCAGCCATGAGATATTTGTAGCGCTTGGCTGGCCTATCCTCAATCATCCTAATGAATTTGGCTCATTGCTGACGTCAAATACACCCATATTCTGCCCACTGAAGGTCATTTCACCAGAACTACAAAGACTTCTGGATATCAGGGCACAAATTGGCTTACGCAACACCGGGCATGTCTTGGCAAAACTTATTAACCCTCTCGCCCACAACGCTTGGCAAGTTTCTAATTACACCCACCCAGAATATCCAGAAAAATTGCGGGAGTACTTTCAGATGCGCTCGGCTAATGCGATCCTGATGAGGGGTAGTGAAGGTGAGCCAACGGCATCCTTACAAAGACTTCCCGAGATGCATTTTTTGTTTTCCAGCGGACAAGAAGACACTAGCCCAGAAGAGCGCTTCTCAGACCTTAACCCCTTTACGACAATAGATGCCTCGTTGACGGGATCCGTGACTGCAAAAATACTTTCTGGTGCAATGGCTTGCCCTCATTCAGTCTTGAGACAGGCTAATCAAATCGCCAAAATGGCTGGCTTAATTTAAGCTCAAGCCTAAGCCAAAGTCTATGCTGAAAATCATGTTGCGCTTACTATGGGTTTGTCTGGGAGCAACCATTGCGCTTGGCTTGGCCCTCCTTTTTACCAAACCACCAACATCACCACTACTGCTCGCCTCGCTGGGAGGTTCCACCATATTTTTATTTGGGCTCACTAGCGCTCCTGCAGCTCAACCACGAGCCTTATTTGGGGGTCACCTCTTCAGCGCCCTAATTGGCATCATTTGCTACCAACTTTTTAATGATGCTTTATGGGTTTACTTACTGGCGGAAGTCATCACCTTGGTAGTTTTATTATTGACTCAAACAGTCCACCCACCAGCAGGCGCCAATCCACTCATCATGATTCAGGCACACGCTGGATTTGGCCATCTTATCGTGGTTGTGTTGGTAGGCATTGTCACTCTTGCTATCGTAGCGGCAATCTGGAGTCGCTTAACGCCTGACAGGACCTTACATTACCCAGTGAAATGGAACGAACCTTCTCCGCCATCAAAAGACTGGAGCATTTGGGCCTGATGCAGCACTAAGCCTTGCCCAGCTAGGAATAAGTCACTTGCCTAGAATATTCTTTAGCGAATGGCAATCGATTGATCAATCGCTTTCACAAAGTCAGATTGAGTAATCATGCCGACCAACTGTTTGTCCGCATTAATCACGGGAATGTGATGGTGACCATCACCGCAAAATATCTCAGCGAGATCAAGCATATTTCTATCTTCACTAATAACCCTTACAGGCTTACTCATCACCTGCCCAACCGCATTAGGTAAGCTGTTTAAGCCTGGGACTGCTGTGCGCATAAAACCTCTGATACGCTGACCAAAACTCTGATGAAAATCAACTGCTGCACTTTTAATAAAATCCTCTAAAGTAATAATGCCCAGTACCCTGCGCGCACCATCTATTACTGGCAACGCTTTAACGTGACGATTGCGCAATAGGTTCCACGCCTGATCTAAAGGAGAATCCATCTCCACATATAAGACCTCTGTACTCATGATGTTTTTGCACTGCATACTTTGCAACTTCTTTTGATATGCACCATGCTCAACTTGGGAGATTAAATTGGCCAGGTCGCCCTTACTAATATCTAGAACTTGGTCATACCTTGCTAAAACCGCATTGATTTCTTCATCTTCAATTTTTCGGTCGCGCTGCGCCAGTGGAGAAGCATCCAGAAGTACCTTGGGACGGTGCGGATAAGACTTCCCAGTGAGTGAGTTGTAAGCCATGGCGCACACCACCAGCAATACAGCGTTACCCAGCACTGGGAAGAGCACAAACTCAAAGTCCGTCAACCCACTTAAGGGGATTAATAGCGCCAAAGCCGCTGCGGGCGCATGCAAACAACGTAGCGCGAACATCGCCAAGATTGCTAAGCCAACTGAAAGCGGAATTAAGAATGCCAAGCTATGGATAACATTCGTACATGCAAGCCCCACTAAGGCAGAAATACAACTCCCCCCGATAACCGCCCAAGGCTGAGCCATTGGGCTAGAGGGCAATACAAATAGCAAAAATGCACTGGCTCCCATCGAGGCAACAATCCACGGTGAAGCTTTGCCATCATAGGAAAGCAACATACTAAGACCAATTATCGCCAGCAGACCGAGAGCAACTCCCAAAACCGATCTGAATCTCTCAGACCATGAGACTGAGCTCGCTTCCGGTAAAAATCCAGCCAGAAATTTATTGAGTAATTGCCGCAAAAGTCATTCCAATAACGTATTAATTTAAATGCACCAAAGTTGGCATTTCTTTCGCCATTGTAGGCAGAACTTTGTATATTGTTACAAAGATGAAAGATAAGTCTGAGACAGCCATGGAACAAAAAGCGCCACTACCCCCATTTACTAAAGAATCAGCCATTCAAAAGATTCGGATGGCTGAAGATGCCTGGAACACACGAGATCCAGAAAAGGTGTCTCTGGTGTACACCGAAGATACCATTTGGCGTAATCGCGCGGAATTTCCCCGGGGTCGCGAACAGGTAAAAGATTTTCTGAAGCGCAAATGGGCCAAGGAACTCGATTACCGCCTGATCAAAGAGCTTTGGGCATTTACAGATAACCGTATTGCGGTTCGATTTGCCTATGAGTGCCGCGATGATTCAGGGAACTGGATCCGAAGCTTTGGAAATGAGAATTGGGAGTTTAATGAAAATGGCTTCATGATGAGACGTTTTGCAAGCATTAATGACTTACCCATTAAAGAATCTGATCGCCAATTCTTTTGGCCCCTCGGGAGAAGACCCGATGATCATCCGGGATTAAGTCATTTTGGTTTCTAATGGCTCAAGCTCACTTGGTGGTTTCGCAAATGCGCTCATTCATAGTCGCCAACATGTGTCGCCCAAAAGACTTATCGCACCTGGTCCTAACCCCTCTCAGAAATTAGAAATATTGAATGCCGCCGGGGCTGCTCCCGACCACGGGAAAATAACACCTTGGCACTTTTATGAAGTCAGTCTAGATGGTCGTCATTTATTGGGTAATTTATTTGCTGATGCCCTGATTGAAAGAGATCCTACTGCAACGTCCATGCAAATTGAAGAAGCCAAGGAAAAAGCATTTCGTGGACCTCTACTATTACTGGCCACCGCCAAACTAAATGGCGCTCAAGATAATATTCCCGAACAAGAGAAACTTATATCCGCTGGATGTGCCATTCAAAATATTTTACTCATGGCCAATGCTTTGGGGTTCGGGTCAGGACTCTCGAGCGGCAAAGCACTCTATAGCAAAAAGATGCGAACTCTATTTTCACTTCAGGAAAAAGAGGAGCCTTTATGCTTCATCACGATTGGCAGCATTTCTACCCATAAGGCCAACAAACAAAGGCCAGATGCTAGTTCGTATAGCTCCATTTTCTAAAGCTATGCGACTCACTAGATTCATTTTCGCCCCCTAGGAAGGCCCTCAAATTAACAGGGGAATTGCCGAGCTAAAAATTAAGCACCAATCAAGAAGACAAACCAGTAGTTAATGTCACTCGCAAGCCTTCTTTCGCAAGTGGAATCATCCCAGCCAATGAACCTAGCAATCATGCGGCTCCTAAAAAAGAAGGGGGTATCTGCGTTTACATCAGCCTTGAACTTCTGTATTTGCCAAAATTACTTCAATGAAGCGCTCTCCGTAGCGCTCTAACTTGGCCTGCCCCACTCCCACGATACGACTAAATTGTTCCAGACTAGTTGGTGCACTTTTGACCATTTCCTGCAAAGTACTGTCATGAAAAATTACATAAGGTGGCACACCTTGTTCTCGTGCCAGCTCGGTACGCTTGCCCTTGAGTGCTTCCCAGAGAGTTTCATCTGCAATATTGCTAAAGGGATGGGTGGATCTCTTACTAACTCCCGATTGAGAGACCTTGCTCTTGGAGTAGCTATTTTCTTTGCGTAGCCAGACCTCTTTTTCACCCCGAAGCACAGGAAGTGCAATGCCGTCAACCAACTTTAAGCCCCCATGCAATGCAATATCGGCCTCCAAATAGCCGCCTGCCACTAATTGACGGTAGACACTACTCCACTGAGCCTGATTCAGCTCCGAACCTATAGCGAATGTACTTACTTGCTCATGAAAATATTGTTTCACTCTCGGTGTCGTCTTGCCCAGAAGCACATCAATCAAATGGGTTACACCAAAACGCTGACCAGTTCGGTAGACACATGACAATGCTTTTTGTACCTCCTTGGTCGCGTTCCAGCTTGCTACTGGCTCGAGACAGTTATCGCAGTTGCCGCAGTTGCCAGGATGCAACTCTCCAAAGTACCTCAAAATCGTTTGATGGCGGCATGTGGTGGACTCGCAATAGCCTAGTAGCGCATTTAGCTTTTGGCGCTCTACGCGCTTTCGCTCTTCAGAGGCTTCGCCAGAATCAACCATTTGACGCAAGCTCACCACATCACCGAGCCCGTAGGTCATCCAGGCATTAGCAGGGGAGCCATCGCGCCCTGCTCGACCAGTTTCTTGGTAGTAGCCTTCCATGCTTTTTGGTAAATCTAGATGAGCCACAAAGCGAACATTGGGCTTATCAATACCCATACCAAAGGCCACGGTTGCCACCATGATGACACCCTCCTCACGCAAGAAGCGCTTTTGATTTGCGCTACGAGTTTCTACACTCAAGCCTGCGTGATAAGGCATTGCATCCCAGCCACGATCCTTTAACCATTGGGCAGTCTCCTCAACACTACGACGAGATAGGCAATAAATAATTCCAGAGTCATTGGCATGCTCAGCGTCTAAAAAATGCTCTAACTGTTGTTTCGCACTTTGCTTTTGTAGCACTCGATAACGAATATTGGGACGATCAAAACTCGATACAAAGTGCTCTGCCGACTCTAGCGAGAGACGGTCCACAATTTCAGCTCGGGTGGGAGCATCAGCGGTTGCAGTTAAAGCAATACGAGGCACTTTGGGAAAGCGCTCATGAAATACCGTTAATTGACGATATTCTGGGCGGAAATCATGGCCCCATTGAGAAACGCAGTGCGCCTCATCAATCGCAAACAGAGCAATCCCAGGGCCCGCATTTAGTCTATCGAGTATCGACAGAAAACTAGTGCTCATCAGCCGTTCGGGTGCAACATAAATTAAATCGAGATCTCCAGCCAACAATTGAGCGGTTACTCTTTGAGAGCTAGCCACATCAAGACTGGAATTAAGGAAAGAGGCTTTAACGCCAAGCTGGGTTAAGGCATCAACCTGATCCTGCATTAATGCGATTAAGGGGGAAACTACCACCCCGACACCGCGACGCACAAGCGCAGGAATTTGATAGCACAGAGACTTGCCAGCCCCTGTAGGCATTAACACCAGCGCATCTCCACCATCGACCACATGCTGAACAATCGACTCTTGAGCACCTCGGAATTGATCAAAGCCAAACACATCATGAAGGACTTGGTGACTCGATTGCAACAGCGATGCTCCTTTGTGTATGTGGATAAAGACGCGCTACAAAGATCCAGAAGTAAAAAGCCCCACGATTGAACTGACCCACAAAAGTTGGACAGTTTGATTAGGTTACCAGAAGGGATTGAGTTCGGTATTGCACCGGGCTCAATCCCTTTAGTTTTTGTTTGATTCGATCATGATTGTAGTAGTTGATATATTCCTTAAGCTCTGTTTTAAATGATTGAACATCGTCAAACTTCTTTTGGTAGAAGAACTCGGTTTTCATAATCCCAAACCAGTTCTCCATCACCGCGTTATCTAAGCAGTTTCCTTTTCTAGACATGCTTTGAGTAATGCCTTTTTGCTTGAGAGCCATCTGGTATGGGGCGATTCGATAATGCCAACCTTGATCTGAGTGCAGCATGGGATTGTCTTGTGGTTTGAGTTTCTTAAAAGCCTTTTGAAGCATTTGCATCACCATACTCATTTGGGGGCGATCGGCGATCTCATAGGAGATGATCTCTTGGTTGTACAGATCTAATACGGGTGAGAGATACACCTTTTGACCTAAGATATTGAACTCGGTGACATCGGTCACCCACTTTTGATTGGGCTTAGCTGCACTGAACTTACGTTCCAGTAAATTGGGCGTCGCCTTGCCTTCAGGCCCCCTGTAGGATTGATAACGCTTAGGGCGAACGGTTGACTTAAGACCGAGCTTACTCATTAACTTTTGGACGGTCTTAGGGTTTAGATGGCACTTCTCGTGCCCGAGCTCTGTTTGCACCCGCCGATAGCCATAACGACCCTTGTGGCGATGGTAGATCACGCCAATCCGAGTCTTGACATCTAGATAGGTATCGGCCTTACCTCTGACGCTTAGTTGGTAGTAATAGACACTTCTAGGCATATTGGCAACGCCTAGAATGGTTTGTAAGGGGTATTGCTGCCTTAGCTCAGTAATTGCTTGGACTTGCTCTTGCTTGCCAAGTACTTCTGCTGCGCTAAGGCTTCGAGCTTTTTTAGATAAGCGTTCTCCACCTCTAAGTAGTACGACTTGCGCAATAGCTCTTCATGCGTGAGCTGCTCTGAAGGTTTGGCTAGGAGTGCTTGGATCTCACTTCGCTTTGACATGGGCGGTCGTCCCTCAGGTTTTGATTGGAAGGCTGTAATGCCACCTTCATTGTAGAGGCGCCGCCAAACCAAGATGGTGCTGGGAGAGGCAATATTGAAGTGACCAGCTGCTAAGCGTGGCGAGAGACCATGAGTACGCATGTACTCAAGAACCTCCACTTTAAATGCAGGGGCATACTGTTGATAGCTACGCTGATAAAGGCTTGATGACCCATGTAGCCGATAAGCCATTACCCATTTACGAACATCAGTGGTGTGGACACCATATAGCTTGGCGACCCTTAAATAGCTGCCAAAGCTTAAATAATCATTAACTACTTCTAGCTTGAACTGCGGACTGTGTTTGCTCATGAATCTGACCCCTGTTAGTTGGATTGGGTGTCCAACTTTTGTGGGTCAGTTCATTCAATCGGGGCTTTTTCATAACGTTCTTAGAGACCAAATTCTCGATAGTGTCTGTAGAGGTTAGCAATGGATGCAAACCCCAGCACCACAATCAAGACTGAGAAAAGATAGTCAGTAGTGAGATAAGTGAAGATGCCCAGTTGAATGGCAATTGCAGCTGCAATGAATGCGCCAATTGATCCTAGGACAACTAACTTAAATTGAGGAAAAAAGGCTCCTAGGGTGATGGCTACAAAAATCAAAATGAGATCTGAAACCAGTTTGTCGGCAGTCTCAAAAATTTGATTTGTTAGCTCGGGGTTGGTGATCTTCCCCAAAATAGCCATCAGCACAATAGCAGTGAGCACTGCAAAATTGAGCTTCGCTTTGCTCAGAATAGTTTTGAGTTGCTCGTTCATGCCCTGTGGTTTCTCGATTTAAGAAATATTGCCATTAAAGACTAGGCTCATGCCAATCCATAAAACAACAAAGGCAATCAAGGCAGTGAATCCAAGTTTCTTGAGGAAGTAGCCAAGTGTATCCATATAGGCTTCATCGTTTTTGCCGAAGTAGCGATCAAAGCGCTTCCACACTAGGCGGCCTACTATCAGGGGCAAAAGGATGGCAATAATGCCAAAGATAATGGTAAGTGAGGTACTCATCTGATTTGCAATCCTTTGTTCATCAATCTCGTTGCAATTGCCTTGCACGACTAGCGCATTTACTTACTCAAGGCAGGAAAGTCATAAAGCATACAGGGGTTATCTACCAAAATGGATTTTCTGAGAGATTCATCCAAAACCCATGAGCCTAGAAGCTCACAGAGGTCTGCATCATGGGGCATTTGTTTTTTTACCATGACATGTGGCCAATCACTTCCCCAGATGAGCTGCTTGGGGTTGGCCTCAATGACGGCATCATTAAAGGGGCGCATTTCAGCATAAGGTAGATCGCCATCGCAAATACGGTAAGGCCCCGTCATCTTTACCCATGCTTTTTGATCTTTCATGAGATTGAGTAGACCCTGAAACCCTTTATCAGTCACACCATATCTTGCGTGTGAATAACCAAAGTGCCCAAACACAAGATCTACCGGAAAGTTCGCAAAAGTTTTATCCAATTCAGGATACTCATTAACATGCATGAGTAGCTCTAGATGCCAGCCAAAGGGTGCAATACGCTGCGCCAATGCAGTCAGTTCTTCAATGGGCAGACCAGCGGATTTATCGGCCACATCCACAATATTGCAGCGTAGCCCCCGCACTCCTGCTTCATGGAGTTGCTCTAATTCAAGATTATTGATCTTGCTTGGATCGCCATCAATCACTGCAACTCCACGAAATTTTTCTGGATTCGATTTCAGCGCGGCAAGCAAGGCTCGATTGTCGGTTCCATATACGCTGGGCTGGACCAGAACAGCACGATCGATTCCCAGCATTGCTAGAGTTGAGTTGTATTGCGCCAGCGTGGCATCAGGCGGTGTATAGATGCGTTCATCCGCATAAGGAAAAAATTTAGCGGGTCCACAAACGTGTGCATGGCAATCTACCGCCCCAGCCGGAAATACGATCTTAGGTGAGCGTATTTCTGGGTCTGGAGCTTGGCAGAGTGGTGCGAAGGAATGAGTGCTTAATTCTGGCATTTAGCTAACGTCAATTTATTGTGGTTCGATGTTGGCTTCTTTGGCGATTTTCTGATACTTAGCCATTTCTGCGCGAACAAACTTGCCGAACTCTTGTGGGCTCATTGGAGTTGCTTTAATACCTTTAGTCTCGTATGCATTTTTGACTTCGGGATCTTGCATGGCTTGAGTTAGGTCTTTATTAATTTTATTGACGATGGCTGCGGGAGTGCCTGCAGGAGCCCACATGCCAAACCATAAGGAGATATCAAAGTTAGGATAGCCTTGCTCAGCAATAGTCGGGATATCAGGAACTGCGGCATTACGCGTTTTGCCAGTGACACCAAGTGCGCGTACTTTCCCACCTTTGAGCTGGCCAATGGCGGTATCAAGGGGCGCCATGTAAAACGCTGTGCGCCCAGACATGGTGTCTTGAATGGCTTCTGGAGATCCTTTGTATGGAACATGGACTAATTTGATGCCCATCATGTTGTTGAAGTACTCAGCTGCTAAATGTGCTGAGCTACCTACGCCAGCGGAGGCAAAGGGGATTTCTTCAGGCTTAGATTTGGCGGCAATGATGAGGTCGCGAATGGTTTGATAAGGGCCATCAGCGGCAGTGATCATCACATAAGGGGTTTGACCCAAGATGGCGACATCAATCAAACTCTTGAGGGGGTCGTAGGGAAGCTTTTTGTAAATAGCAGGGTTGGCTGCATAGGAAGCTGATTGCACGAGTAGGGTGTAGCCATCAGGCTCTGCGTTGACGACTACGCCTGTGCCAATCAGACCCCCAGCACCAGGGCGATTTTCAATAATGACGGGTTGCTTCCAGGTATCCGTAAGACTCTTTGCCAGTACACGACCAGCAATGTCAGCCCCAGAGCCTGTTGTCAGGGGCACTATCATTCTGACGGTGTGGTTGGGGTAACTTTGGGCGCTCGCTAGACCTGTCAGCATCGATAGGCTTATGGCTATCAAGGCCAAGAATAGGCGAGGGGCATTCTTTTGCTTATGCATACTGTCTCCTTCTTATTTTTTATAGTTTCGTTGGATAATCTAACATGCCCATGGGGATTGCATAAATATGACAAACACCTAATGTGGCAAATAAAAGCAAAAAAGAAAAAGCGCAACAAGTCAAAAGAGACTGATCAGCATAGAAAAATAGAAAGTAGAGACAAATGAACCAGACAAGTAACGAACAAGCCAAGCAAATCATCAAGGTAAATGGCATCGATGTTGCCTATCGCTTTGACGGCCCTGAAGACGGCCATGTCATTTTGATTGCGAATAGCTTGATGTCTGATACCAGTATGTGGGATTGGAATGTGCCCGCTTTAGCTGATCGTTATCGTATTTTGCGTTATGACAAGCGTGGACATGGTCAATCACAAACCACTCCTGCTCCTTACAGCATTCCCCAATTGGCAGATGATGCAGTGGCACTGTTAGATGCTCTGAAGATTGATAAGGTGCACTTCATTGGCTTATCGATGGGCGGCATGATTGGCCAGCAATTGGGCGCACGTTACCCAGAGCGTGTTTACTCACTCTCTTTATGCGATACCGCTAGTGAAATGCCGCCACGTAATTTATGGGAAGAGCGTTTTGAAATTGCTCGCAAAGAGGGTATCCCTGGTTTGGTAGGGGGTACGATTCAACGTTGGTTTACAGCCCCTTTTATTGAGCGTGCACCCCAAGATATTGAAAAAGTACGCCAAATGATCTTAGGTACAGGGGTGGAGGGTTATATTGGCTGCGCTAGTGCGGTGCGCGATATGGCTCAGACCACGATGTTATTAAAAATCAAAGCCCCAACCCTTATCCTGACTGGTCGCCAGGATCCAGCCTGTACGGTTGATCAAGCTATTGTGCTCAACCGCATGATTGATGGATCAAAGTTGGTTATTCTGGAAGATGCAGCTCATTTATCTAATATTGAGCAGCCAGAAGCATTTAATCGTACTGTGCGGGCATTTATTGATACAGTAGACAACACTTTATAAGGGGTCCATATGTCAGAGAATAATTCACAATTATCCGTAGCTCAGCTTCAAGAAATCCGTGCAGCCGTTTTAGGCGCAGCGGCTAAAGCGCCAAGCGCTCTGATTGGCTTAGGTATTTTATTCATTATCTTGGGCATGATTGGTGTGGCTGGACAGGTCATGTTTTCCTTTGTGACCATTAATGTGCTGGGCGCATTCTTGATCATTGGTGGCGCATTGCAGTTTTCGCATGCCATCAAATCCCATGGATGGAAGAGTGTTGGTATTCAAATAGTGTTGGCAGTTTTATATATTGCTACAGGTCTCTTTGCTTGGGTATTCCCCATTCCTGCATTAGAAGGGATTACCTTATGGCTTGCCGCCATCTTCTTTGTTACAGGTTTTTTGCGCCTCGTTTCTGCATTCCAACATCGTCATTTCCGTGAATGGTTCTGGCTAGTGTTGTCATCGGCTATTTCCATCTTGATGGGCGTGTTGATCATGAATGGTTACCCAGCATCGAGCTTATGGTTGCCAGGTCTATTGATTGCGATCGAGTTGTTATTGCAGGGCTGGTCATTATTGTTCCTGGGGTTGGCTGCACGTAACCTTATCCAGAAAAAATAATAGTGAACCCGTATTCCTGCAGATTAATTACCAATAGATAGCAATGAAAAAAACCGACTTGTATAAAAACCTGGGCTTGGCAACCGCCCAGCGGATGAAAAATTCCGTAAAGTCTGCCAAACCAGGCGCTACCGATAAAGCTAAAACCAAAAAAGAACTGGCCAATGCAAATCCTTTGCTGGCTTCTTTGATGGGTAAAGCGAAGTCTAAGTAGTCTCGGATTGTAATAGTGGGCAGAGTAAAAATGCGTAGCTGTGGCCGTAGGCTTGCTTGTTTACTCTTCGCTCCACCGATCTTGTCTTGGGCGCAAATTGCGCCACCTCCAAGCTACGATCAAAAGCTCAATGATGTGGTGGTGAATGCCACACGCTCTGATACTCCTTTAGATCAAATGTCGCTCAATACGACCATTCTGACGAAGGAAGTCCTAGAGTCATCACCCGATCAAACGATTGATCAGGTTTTAAAGAATGTGCCTGGCGTCTTCTTAAATGATGTGCCTTACTACCAAAAGGATCCAACCGGTCAGAGCATTAATGTCCGAGGTTTGGGTTATGGTCGCACGCTAGTCTTAATTGATGGGTTGCCGGCGAACGATGCTTTTTATGGAACAGTGCAGTGGAACTTGGTTCCCATGTCATCCATTGAGTCTGTTGAGTTTGTGCGGGGAGGGGTATCGAGCCTGTATGGTAACTACGGCATGGGTGGTGTGATCAATATCAACACTAAGACGCCTAAAAATAGCTCACAAGATGCATCGGCTAGCTATGGCTCATTTGGCACTGGTAATGTGGCAGCCTCTAAAGATATTATTGCATCCGACGCGATGCAGATGCGCTTCTCAGCAGACTACTTTTCTAGCGAGGGTTTTCAAAACTACGCCACGATTTCTCCAGGGTCGCCAAGCAATATTAAGAATGGTATGGGCACCGATGCAGTAAAAAATTCCAACATCAGGCTGCAAAATTACTTCAAGCCAACGCAAGATACGACAGGTTTCTTGCGAATGGGTTACAGCACCATGGCTGACTTGAGTAATAACTATGCGATCGCACCCAATCTCATTCAAACGGCAGATGTTGCGGCGGGATCGACCACGCGCTTGGATGTTGATAAAAAAACGCAAGTCAACGTGTATTACCAAAATACTAATTTTTACAAGCAAACAGCGAATAATCTAACGGCTGCGCCAAATAAGCCTTATATCAATGCCAACTATACGGATCCGTATTCAACAGTGGGAGCCTCTGCGCAATATACCCATGATCTCAAGGCGGCTGGAATTGATCAGTACATCTTGGCAGTGGATGCCAGAAATATTTCCGCATCGAACCAAACCAATAACCTTCTTTCCACAGGTGCAGTTAGTTCGGTTAATTACGCTCAGGGTCAACAGAATTTCTATGGGCTTCTTGGCCAACTCAAATCTAATGCGAGCGCCATTCCATTGGAGGCAACTTTAGCGGCACGAGTAGACTCGTGGAATAGTCAGACTCCAACTTACTACAATGCCAGCTCTGGAAGTTCGCCAACCTATCAAGCTGTCCCGAATAAAAGTAAGACTCAGCTCAGCCCATCCTTAGGCCTGCTCTATAAAATTGGCTCAGATTGGGATTTGCGAAGTGCTGCTTATCAAGCCTTTCATGCGCCGAGTATGAACAACACGCTGCGAAGTTATGGAAACTCTGTCAGTGGCTATACCTTAGCCAACCCTAATTTGACGCCTGAGACGATGACAGGCTATGAAATTGGAACGGACTATCGTTGGAAAGCAGGTTTTGCTCAACTGACAGCTTTTAATAATTACATTCAAAATGCAATTACGAGCTACAAAATTACTAATGCAAATTCTGCTTTTGCTACAAGCTTGTGTAATGCCGCCGGAATTTCAGGTTGCAGTGCTGGTACGGGCGGTTATACCAATGTGAGCTACTACACCAATCAACAAAATTTACTAAGCCGCGGTCTAGAGTTGCAGTATCACCATGACATCAATCCTCACTGGGGGCTGGATGGTGGCTATAGCTATACCAACACTATTTTGACTTGGAGCGCGACGAGCGATCCAATTAACACGCAGGTGGGTGGCGTTCCTAGGAACATGGCTAATGCTGGTTTAACGTACTACCCCGTTCCTCAAGCAAGTCTGACGACTACTGTGCGCTATGTTGGTAATTCTTGGATGGCCACTGGCTCTCTGCCGGTGCCAGCCTATGCTGTTGTTGGCCTTAAGGCGAACTATCAGGTCACTCCTCAGGCTGCGGTCTTTGCATCGGTAGTGAACTTATTCAATCGCCAATATGTCACATTCAATATTGCTTCGCAGGCTAGCGCTTACCAGGCGGGTATGCCTCAGGCCATTACGGTAGGGGCACGCATTAATTTCTGATGAAGGTTTTGATGCAGTGCATCACAAAATTTGGTTTGTGCCAATTTAAGAAAAATGCTTTAGGATTACGACAATGATGCGAAAAGCTAGATTAATGCTGCATTCATTAATCATAAGAAAATAAAAACGACAGGGAGATTTATCAATGAAGTTGAAGACTATTCATTCGCTGATGTTTGCTGCTGGCATGGCTGTGGCTACATTGGCAACTGCCCAAGCCCCAGCAGGCACCCCAGCTATTCCGGCAACTTGGGCGCAAGGTCGCAGTGCTGATGGCATGAACCCTTCGTTATCTCCAAATCCTCCCGGGATTTCCGCTTTGCCGGCAGATGAGATCCCAGTAAGCAAGTTAAAGGTTCCCGCAGGCTTCAAGGTTGAGCTTTGGGCATCTGGTATGCCAAATGGTCGCTCGATGACAGAAGCGCCAAGCGGCACAGTGTTTGTTGGCACACGTTTTACCGGCAATGTTTATGCCGTAGTCACTAAAGATGGTAAACGTGAAGTCAAAACAATTGCCAAAGGCTTGCATCGTCCAAATGGCGTTGCTTTTGCCAATGGCTCGCTCTACGTGGCTGAGCTTTCACGCATTATTCGTTATGACAACATTGAGCAAAATTTAGATAATCCACCTGCGCCTGTAGTGGTGTTTGATGCACTGCCTAAAGATGAGCCGCATGGCTGGAAATTTATGAAGCTGAGCCCAGATGGTCAGTACTTGTATTTCCAGATCGGTACACCTGCAAACATTGTGGTTCCGCCTTATACGCATGCAACGATTGTGCGTTTAAACCTCAAGACCAATATCTTGGAAACCGTTGCCACTGGGGTGCGCAATAGTGTTGGTATGGATTTCCAGCCGGGCAGCAAGGAGCTCTGGTTCACGAATAATGGTCGTGACTGGGCGGCTGAAGATAAGCCAGGCGATACATTGAATCGTTTGGTACGTCCTAAGGGTATGAATTTTGGCTATCCGTTCTGTCATCAGGGGGATTTCTTGGATCCAGAGTTGGGTAAAGGTCGTTCATGTGATGAATTTGATAAGCCTGTGTATAACTTAGGTGCTCACGTTGCTGCCTTGGGTATGCGTTTTTATAACGGCAAGCAATTCCCAGCTGAGTACAAAGGTAATATCTTTATTGCTGAGCATGGCTCTTGGAATAAAACGAAGCGCGTTGGCTATCAAGTGGTGCGCGTAGTGCTTGACTCTAAAAACAATGTTGTGAAGTCTGAGCCATTCGTTACCGGTTGGTTAGACGGCGAAAACTTCTGGGGTCGTCCAGTGGATGTTCAGATGCTCAAAGATGGATCCATGCTGGTATCTGACGATGAGACTGGAGCCATCTTCCGCGTCTCTTACGCAAAATGACGTTGATATTTAAAACTAAGGCCATCCTCGTGGTGGCCTTTTTTAATGCCCTTTTAGCTAGTGCTGTTGTCAATGCAGCCCCTCCGGATGCTCTTGCTGGCAAAGCAAAAGCGCAAATCTGTTTTGCTTGTCATAGTGAAAATGGCATCTCTCTTACGTCAGAGATTCCGAATCTGGCAGCCCAGCCTTCACTATCCATTACCTATCAGTTGATCCAGTTTCGGGGTCAGCAACGTAAGGGTGGAGGAATGGAAGCAATCACGATGGCTTTGAGTGACCAAGATATGCGTGATATCGCGGCTTACTATGCAGCATTACCGCCACCCCCTGCAAGGCCTGGTAATGCTGACAAGATTGCTAAGGGTCAGCAAATTGCCGGCACTCAGTATTGCAATTCTTGCCATGGATCGCAATTGCAAGGGCAAAAGCATATTGCCCGTTTGGCTGGTCAATCGCCTGAATATGTCATGACCCAATTAAAAAATATCCGCTCTGGCGCACGTATCGATATGGATGGCACGATGGGTAGTGCGGCTCGCGGTTTAAGTGATGAGGATATTGAAGCTCTAGCTACGTATGCGGCTTCGTTAAACTAATGATCCCTTTCACCAAATCTTAAGAATTCATTGCAGTCAAAGAACCATTTCTTACTAATTGATTTTTTAAAGGTCTTTGCAGCCTTACTCATCATTCTTCATCACCTCTCCAGTTATGGACAGTTGGCTGAAGATGCGCGACTTTTTTTGCCTGGAGTGATGACTTGGTTGTTTGAATATGGGCGCTATGCGGTACAGATATTTTTGGTGATGGGGGGTTATTTGGCCGCCCAATCTCTCACGCGTACAAATGATGTTAAAAATCCACGCACAGCACTAAAACTGATTTTTAACCGCTACTTGCGCCTCTTTGCTCCTTACGTAGTTGCCTTGCTAGTGACGATTTTCTGTGCTTGGGTGGCGCGCTTCTGGGTACAAGATGAATATGTTGGCGAGTCAGAAACTTTAGGTCAATTTTTAGCGCACTTATTTTTCTTGCAGGGGATCTTGGGTTTAGATTCGATTTCGGCCGGCGCTTGGTATGTAGCGATTGATTGGCAGCTCTATGCGGTGCTCGCCATCATGTTAGGAATGTTCCCGAACTTTCGATCTTTGATTTGGGTTTCTACGATTCTGATCGTTGCTTCGCTGTTGTATTTCAATCGCCTCAGTGCGTATGAAAATTATTTCATTTACTTCATTGGCGCTTATGGCTTGGGAGTATTAGCTCAACTGGCAAAGAATTATTCTGACCCGACAGTTAACCGCCTAGCGCGCATATTAATAGTGATCATTGGGTTAATTATCATAGCCTCCAGCTTTCATCATCTTTGGATCAGAAATATCCTTGCCTATTTTGTAGCTATTGCCTTAATTATTTGGGGCGGTCGCGCCTACAAGGATCAGAAGCATGCCAAGATGCACAATTTTGTTCTTTCTATTTTGTGGGGTAGCCGTAGATCTTATTGTGCATTCTTACTGCACTTTTCATTTATTTTGATTGCCAACGCTATCTATATTGCTTCAGGTTTAAGTCTGAAAAATAACGGCTTGATTGCTCTTGGATTGATGCTGGCCACCTTAGTGTTCAGTTGGATCGCGGCAAATTATTTGTACCGCTTCATTGAAGTGCCGACGCGGCACCTCAAGCTGTAATATTTACAGCCCTAAATCTTTTAAGACTCGGAAAATTTCTCGATACGCTTTAGGTGGTTTGTTTTGCTCTTTTTCCCTACGAGCATTTCGAATAAGCGTGCGCATATTCTGAATATCCATGTCTGGAAATTGCTCAATCAGTTTGGTAAATGTTTCATCGTTAGTAACAAGCTTGTCGCGATAGTTTTCTAGAAAGTGAAGTTTGGCAGTTTCTGCCTTGCTGACTCCCTGAATGGCATCTAAGCGTTTCTGAATAGTATCGAGTTCTTCCTCATTTAAAAAGCGCATGAGTTTGCCGAGATATTGCTTGTGGCGCCGAATCGCCTCAAAACTCTTGATTTTGGGTGTTTCTGCAATAGCAGTCTTGATTGCCTCGTCCATTGGGATACTCTTGAGCCCATCGCTACTAAGTGCGGCCAGCACCTCCGCTAGCTTCTGGCGCTCAGTCATTTGGCGCTTTAGCTCTGATTTGCTTGGCCCCGCATTGGGATCTTCCTTCTTGGGGGTGCGATTCTTTTCATTAACGTGCATGTTGCTATTTTAGACGGGTATTCGTAGTGTCTAGCCCAATTTCTCTATTTCTCCATGAGGCGGGCGGTTGGTAAATAATAGAGAGCAAGATATCGGCATTTATAAAAGTAGAGATATGACTCAAACAAATACCTACGATTACATCATCATTGGGGCTGGCAGCGCAGGCTGTTTGTTGGCTAAACGCCTGACTGAAAATTCCCGCAAACGGGTTTTATTGATTGAGGCGGGTAAGCGTGATAACTATATTTGGATTCATATTCCAGTGGGTTATCTGTACTGCATCGATAACCCGCGTGCCGATTGGCGCTTCCGTACTAGCAACGAAGCGGGATTAAGCGGGCGATCATTGTTATACCCTCGCGGCAGAGTGCTAGGTGGATGCTCTTCCATTAATGGCATGATTTATATGCGCGGCCAAGCTGGAGACTATGAATCTTGGGTGGCCGCTACTGGCGATGAATCTTGGTCGTGGAAAAATGCACTCAAGCGTTACAAGCAATTCGAGGATTACCATGGCGGCGTCAACGAGTGGCATGGTAAGGGCGGTGAGTGGACTGTTTCTCAGCAACGTTTACGCTGGCCCATCATGGATGTCTTTAGACGGGCTGCGGTTGAATCTGGCATTCCAGCCTCGGATGACTTTAATCGTGGTGATAACTTTGGCGTGGGTTACTTTGATGTGAGTCAACGCGCTGGTTGGCGTCTTAATACTGCTAAAGCTTTTTTAAAGGATGCTGCCAAGCGTACCAATCTCACGGTGATCACAGAAGCGATGGTGACAAAGCTCAAGATCGATCCCTTTAGTAAAAATTGTTATGGCGTTGAGTATCTAAAAAATGGTGTTGCAGTTGAGGTCAAATGTGCAATAGATCAAGGTGGCGAAGTCCTATTAACTGCAGGTGCGATTGGTAGTGTACAAATTTTAGAGCGCTCTGGCGTTGGCTCTGCCGCTCGTCTAGCGAAGCTAGGTATTCCAGTGATCAGAGACTTACCTGGTGTTGGTGAAAACTTGCAAGATCACTTGCAGTTGCGCATGATTTACAAAGTAAACGGCATCAAGACGCTCAATACCAAAGCCAACACATTGTTTGGTAAGTTGATGATTGGCCTTGAGTATGTATTCAAGCGTTCTGGCCCAATGTCGATGGCGCCGTCGCAGTTAGGCGCATTTGCATATAGCTCGCCAGAGCAAAAGAGTGCCAATGTGGAATATCACGTGCAACCCTTGTCGCTAGAAAAATTTGGAGAGGATTTACATTCATTTAATGCCTTCACTGCAAGCGTTTGTAACTTACGTCCCACGTCACGCGGTAGTGTTCATATTCATTCCACCGACCCTGAAGTACCACCAGTGATTAGCCCAAATTACTTATCTACGGATGAAGATCGGAAAGTTGCCGCGGACTCTTTGCGGCTCACCCGCAAGATTGTCGAGAGCGCTGCTTTGAAACCTTACATGCCAAATGAATACAAGCCAGGGAAGCAATATCAAAGTGATGCGGAATTAATTCAGGCAGCGGGTGAAATTGGTACAACCATCTTTCACCCTGTTGGTACTTGCAAGATGGGTCGTACTGATGACCCGATGGCAGTTTTGGATTCTGAGTTGTGTGTGAGGGGGGTGCATCATCTTCGCGTCGTTGATGCTTCCGCCATGCCAACGATTACTTCTGGCAATACCGCGGCTCCAACGATGATGATTGCCCAGCGCGTAGCCGAATTGCTCACGGGTGAATAGCCCCCACCGAAATCCCCACTTACCTCCAAGCCACCTGTTACTGGCTTTGGCGATTGTGGCGGTATGGGGCACGAATTTTGTGGTGATCAAGTATTCCCTTGCCGCCTTCCCCCCATTTTTATTTGCTGCGCTGCGGTATGTTTTTGCCTTATTGCCAGTTGTTTTTTTCATGCCAAGACCAAAAGTACCCTGGTGGAATCTAGGAGCTTACGGCCTGCTGACGGGGGTAGGGCAATTTGGGGTGATGTACTTCGCTGTAAACAGTCAAATCTCACCCGGTTTAGCCTCTTTGGTGGTGCAGACCCAAGTCTTCTTTACCGTTGGTTTTGCTATGTTCTTTGCCAAAGAGCGCCTGAAGTTATATCAAGTAGTAGCACTGGCTGTAGCCATGCTTGGCCTAGTCATTATTGCGTTGCACACTGATGCCACAACGACCTTTCTGGGCATTGCTCTGGTTGTATTTGCTGGGTTTTCTTGGGGTGCGGCCAATACGGTTAGCCGTCAGGCTGGGGATATCAATATGCTGGCATATGTGGTTTGGGCGAGCGCCTTTTCAATTCCGCCTTTGCTTTTACTTGCCCTGGTATTTGAAGGTGGGTGGGCGCAGATTCAGGACAGTATGGCCTTAGCCCCAGTTGGCGCATGGATTGGCGTCCTATGGCAGTCTTGGGCGAATACCTTATTTGGCTATGCTGCTTGGGGTTGGTTGCTTTCAAAACATCCAGCGGCTGTGGTTGCCCCTGCACCATTGCTAGTTCCCATATTTGGGATTGGAGCATCCGCTTTTTTCTTAGGTGAGTCATTACCCGTTTGGAAGATTTTGGCTGCCGGTCTTGTGATTACGGGCTTGCTGGTGAATTTATTTTGGCCGACGCTGGAAGTCAAAATCAGGAAATGGATTTTCTAGCCTTTAAGGCTAATGTAAAACCCTAATACAAATCCCTTTTTTTGGCGCTGCATTAACAGTAAGATAACTGTTCGTTATTTGCTTTATCAATAAAAAAATTAATTATCTAATTAGCAACTTTAGTCATGGAGACTTTATGAATATTCGACATCACATTTTCGCAGTCGCTGCTGCTGCAATGCTTACAACCGGCGCCTATGCTGCCGATATCAAACTGGGCGTTACTGGCCCATACACTGGTGGCTCATCCTCAATGGGTGTGAGTATGCGTGATGGCGTGCGTTTAGCTGCCAAAGAAATTAATGCTGCCGGCGGCGTTAATGGCAACAAGTTTGTATTAGTTGAGCGTGACGATGAAGCGAAGAATGAGCGCGGCGTCCAAATTGCCCAAGAGTTAATTAATAATGAAAAAGTAGTTGCTACTTTAGGCTTCATTAATACTGGCGTAGCGTTAGCTTCACAGCGCTTCTATCAAGATGCCAAGATCCCAGTGATGAACAACGTTGCTACTGGTTCATTGATTACTCATCAATTCCCAAATGCACCTGAGAACTACATCTTCCGCAATGGCGCCTCGGACAACATCCAGGCTCCAATGATCGCGAAAGAGGCCGTAGAGAAGCGTGGCTTGAAGAAAGTGGCTATTTTGGCTGACTCAACAAACTACGGTCAGCTCGGCCGTGAGGACTTAGAGAAGGCTTTGAAGGGTTATGGCGTAACACCAGTAGCGGTTGAAAAGTTTAACCTTGGTGACGTTGATATGACATCACAAGTCCTGAAAGCTAAAAATGCTGGTGCAGATGTCATCTTGACTTATGCAATCGGACCTGAATTGGCGCAAATTGCTAACTCAATGGCGAAGTTGGGTTGGAAAAAGCCAATGATTGGTAGCTGGACATTGTCCATGGCTAGCTTCATTGATACTGCTGGTAAAAATGGTAACGGCGCAACGATGCCTGAGACCTTCATTCAGCAACCTGCTACTACTCCAAAGCGTAAGGCATTCGTAGACGCTTACGTGAAAGAGTTCAAGCCAAAAAATGGCATCATCGCTTCTCCAGTATCAGCCGCTCAAGGCTATGATTCTGTTTATCTTTTAGCAGCAGCGATCAAGCAAGCGAACAGTACTGATGGACCAAAGATTTTGGCTGCACTACAAGATCTGAAAACTCCAGTGGATGGTGTTGTAATGACTTACAACAAGCCTTTCTCGGCAACTGACCACGATGCTATTAAGGCAAAGGATGTAGTTATGGGTGTGGTTGAGGGCGGTCGCGTTGAATTCTTGAACGCCGAAGACGCAACAGCTAAGAAGAAGTAATTTACCTTTTAGTTAGTGGTCAGATCATTTATTCTGCACTGCAACATAAGTGACAACAAAGCGCCGCCCCAAAGGCGGCGCTTTGCTTACAATGTTCAATTCGTCAATAAAACAGTTTTAAGCATCTTTTAGGTCAACAACAATGGAAATGTTTGCACAAATCCTCTCGAGCGGTATAGCGG